>JALQVI010000009.1 GCA_023260395.1 Candidatus Nanopelagicales bacterium | reverse complement strand
AGAATTCCAAAGCCTGTTCCAGGCTAAGAGTCTTGGCCGGAACCAAACGCTCTAATTCATCACCAGTTGCTGAACGAATATTGTTCAGCTTCTTTTCCTTAGTGATGTTGACGTCCATGTCTTCTTGACGAGCATTTTCGCCAACAATCATGCCTTCGTAGACATCAGTACCTGGCGACACGAAAAGTGTTCCACGCTCTTGAATTCCGAAACATGCAAATGATGTAACCGCACCACCGCGGTCGGCAACAAGTGAACCGTTTGGACGGGTACGTAATTCGCCAAACCATGGTTCGTACTTATCAAATACGTGGTGCATCAGGCCGGTGCCGCGAGTTTCCGTGAGGAACTCGGTACGGAAACCAATCAAACCGCGAGCCGGTACAAGGTATTCCATACGAACCCAGCCAGTGCCGTGATTGATCATCTGCTCAAGACGACCCTTACGAAGTCCAAGAAGCTGGGTAACAACGCCAACGTAATCTTCGGGAACGTCAATGGTGAGGCGCTCAACTGGTTCGTGAAGTTTGCCGTTGATTTCACGGGTAACTACTTGTGGCTTACCAACAGTCATTTCGTAATGTTCACGACGCATCAGTTCAACAAGAACGGCGAGCTGCAGTTCACCACGGCCTTGAACTTCCCACGTATCAGGACGTGCAGTATCAACAACGCGCAGTGACACGTTACCGATGAGCTCAGATTCCAAACGGGACTTAAGTAGTCGAGCAGTAACCTTGCTGCCCTTTTCACCGGCGAGCGGCGAGGTGTTGATACCAATGGTCATCGAGATCGATGGCTCGTCCACAGTGATTAATGGAAGTGCAACAGGGTTGTCTGGATCAGCAAGAGTTTCGCCGATCGTAATGTCAGCCATACCGGCCACAGCGATCATGTCGCCAGGACCAGCGGATTCGGCTGGCATGCGTTCGAGAGCCTGAGTGACGAGAAGTTCAACAACCTTGACCTTTTCGACGCTTCCGTCAGTCTTCATCCAAGCAACTGTCTGGCCCTTTTTGATGTAACCGTTGCGAACACGGCAAAGAGCGAGGCGGCCAAGGTATGGCGAAGCATCAAGGTTTGTGACGTGCGCCTGAAGAGGTGCATCTGGATCGTAACGAGGTGCTGGCACTGTTTCGATAAGCGTGCGGAACAGTGGCTCGAGATCTTCTTCGTCTGGCAATCCGCCATCAACTGGACGCGTCAATGAAGCGCGACCGTTCTTTGCCGATGCGTAAACGATTGGGAAGTTGATTTGCTCTTCGTCAGCATCCAAGTCAAAGAAGAGTTCGTATGTTTCGTTAACAACTTCTTCGATGCGAGCATCTGGTCGGTCGACCTTGTTAATAACCAAAACAACTGGGAGGCGCTTTTGAAGTGCCTTGCGCAAAACGAAACGCGTCTGTGGCAGCGGTCCTTCACTAGCGTCTACGAGCAAAAGCACGCCGTCGACCATTTCAAGGCCGCGTTCTACTTCGCCACCGAAGTCCGCGTGGCCTGGTGTATCAACGATGTTGAGTGTGACACCAGTGTCGCCAGCCGAAGGGCCCATGTAGCGAACAGCAGTGTTCTTCGCGAGAATCGTGATGCCCTTTTCGCGCTCAAGATCCATGGAGTCCATGACGCGATCATTCACGTCTTGGTTGTCACGGAAAGCGCCGGATTGCCACAACATGGCATCAACCAAAGTGGTTTTGCCGTGGTCTACGTGGGCGATGATAGCGACGTTGCGAAGGTCATTACGAATGGCAGATAAAGTCACTGAACCAATTCTAGGCCTTTATTTTACGCGCTCGAACCACGCGGAACTGCGGAAACAAAGAGTTTCTGACGTACCATCAAAGAATGAGAACTTCACGCGTGCGCATGTTTCTTGCAATTGCACTGACTACCACCGGTGTATTCGCCATAGCGCCAAGTTTTGCCACGCCTAGCGATCCCACCATCGTTGCGGTCGGAGACATCGCCCGATATGTCAATGGACCGCAAACTGAAACGGCTCGCCTAGCCACTGCGTTGGCGCCACGAGAAGTTTTACTCCTTGGCGACCTGGCTTACACAAAGGGCTCAGACGGCGAGTTTCGAGATAAGTTCGCCGCGAACTGGGGCACAGTTGCCTCGGCATTCACCACAATCGCGGTTCCCGGAAATCATGAATACGGAACGAATAATGCTGGTGGCTATCGCCATGCGGCAACGACGTATCACTTTCCAACAACTGGATCAGATCTCTGGTCAGTAACCCGAATTGGCACGTGGACGGTCATTGGTTTGGATAGCGAAGGAATAGGAGCGAGCACCTCGCGACTGAACCCAAAAGGTAAGCGCGAAATTGCTTTTCTAAAAAATGCGCTTGCCACGAATGCAGGTCGACCCACAATCGTGATGTGGCATCGTCCGCGATACAGCAATGGCCAACACGGAAACCAATCCGATGTCGGTGTGAAGCAACTATGGAAAACATCTGTTGCGGATAGTGATGTAAAACTTGTGCTGTGGGGCCATGACCACGATTTTGAACCAGTGACTCGAAGCATTGCCGCCACAACTTCGACACCTGCACATTCCGTTCTGAGTATGACAATTGGCACCGGCGGAGCTGAGCCTTACACCTGCACTGGAGCGCACTGCTTGACTGGCAAGTACGGCGTGGTGAAATTAACGCTGCACTCCTCTTCTGTTGATTGGCAATTCCGCGCCGTATCGACGACAAAGTCAACTGGAACGATTCTCAAGAGCGGCACCTTCGGCTGGTAAACCGGCGACGACGTTAAGTCACCCAACAGGACAAGTGCTGAGAAGCGATTTAGGCTCACCTCAATAGGACTCAATGAGTTGAATGGGAAAGTTGGCCGCAATGGACATCAACAATAAAACTATTTTCGTTATCGGCGGTTCCGGTGTCCTCGGTCAAGAAATGGCACGACAGCTTTTAAGTAAAGGCGCACACGTAGTCGCAAGTGCACGTAGCGAAACATCTCTCAATCGCATTCCAAGTGGCGTCGAATCCACATGCATTCTTGATTTAAGTCAGTCAGAATCAATCACCAGCGCAGCTCAACATATCGCAACGACTTCACCTGCCATTGATGCAATCGTTAATTGTTCGGGGCTCGTTGGATTTGGAACGATTGCCGAAACATCGGCATCGGATGCTGTACAACTGATGCAAGTGAATCACTTAGGGCCAGCACACTTAATAACGCTGTTATTGCCACAGTTGCTGCAAGCCTGTGAAGCGCATGGCGAGGCCATGGTTGTTGGAATTACCGGCGTCGTTGCCGAGCGCAGTTTTCCTGGACTTGCTGCTTACGGAGAAAGCAAACTTGCTGCTTCGCGGCACTTGGCGGCTTTAGCTCAAGAATTCCGTCGTGTGAAATTAAAGACTCTCGACGCCCGACCTGGTCATACTGAAACGGGATTGGCATCGCGTCCATTGTTTGGAATTGCTCCGCAATTTCCTACTGGGATGAGTCCGGAACACGTCGTTGGAAAAATCATCGAAGCAATTGAGCTTAGCAAAACTGAACTAGCAAGCACTGATTTTTAAGGCTCGGCAAATCAAGGCTCACTGCCACGTACGTGTTGGACGACAATGCGGGTTTAACCGCCGAAAATCTGATCAGTTACTTTGAAAGAAAGTTTGCGAGCGATTCAAAATAACTTGTCATTCCAGCCTGAGCCTGTTCGGCATGACCTTCTGGCAGCTCGCCGAACTGCGTGAACTTCACCCAAGTCTTGTCGCCGCGCTCTTCGAAATCCACGATTACTTCGTGAAATGGTCGAGACTCATCGCGAGCAGCAAACTCTTCGGCAGACTCGACATAAAACATTGAATGCTCAATTTTCTTGTGCTGCAAGATTCCGGTGTAACGACCATAGAAGTAGGCAACGAAATTATGGTCCGGCACATCTACTGCCACAGTCCACAGTCCACCAACTTCAAAGTCAGAAACCACCGATCCTGGAACATTACGAAGATCAGTTGGGTGGTACCACGCTTCTAGAGAAGCGGCATCAATCCAGGCATGCCAAACAGTTTCAATATCAAAGTCGTATTCACGTTCAACTGAATACAAGAAATTTAGTTCCACGGATTTACCTTACTTTTTCAGACTTGTTATCAAACGTTAAATCGGAATTCCACTACGTCACCATCGACCATGACATAGTCCTTGCCTTCGATGCGCGCTTTGCCCTTTGATTTGGCTTCGGCAACCGAACCGCATTCAACAAGATCATCAAAGCCAATCACTTCAGCCTTGATGAAACCCTTTTGAAAATCGGTGTGAATCACACCAGCAGCTTCAGGGGCTGTCGCGCCTTTATTAATGGTCCACGCACGCGATTCCTTTGGACCTGCCGTGAGGTAAGTCTGAAGTCCAAGAGTGTCGAAACCTACGCGCGTGAGAACAGAAATGCCACTCTCCTGCTGTCCAACCGACTGCAAAAGTTCCAAAGCTTCAGCATCATCAAGTTCGCTCAGTTCAGCTTCGAGTTTGGCATTCATGAATACAGCCTCGGCTGGTGCGACTAGCGCGCTGAGTTCCTTCTTCAGACCATCGTTAACCATTTCATCCTCGTCAAGATTGAAAACGTAAATGAAAGGCTTTGCAGTGAGCAAGAAGAGCTCGCGAATTTCAGTGGCATCCATGCCAGAGGCAAACACTGTCTTGCCAGCATTGAGGTGAGCCTGAGCTTCTTCGGCAACTCGAACGATTTCAGCACGTGACTTATCTTTTTGCGCTTCTTTTTGAAGACGTGGAATTGCTTTTTCCAACGTCTGCATATCAGCCAAAATGAGTTCGGTGTTGATTGTTTCAATATCGTCAGAAGGTGACACTTTGCCATCGACGTGAACGACGTCTGGATCACTGAACGCACGAATTACTTGGCAGATCGCATCTGACTCACGAATGTTGGCGAGGAACTTATTTCCTAGGCCTTCACCTTCGCTAGCACCGCGAACAATTCCTGCGATGTCAACGAAAGTGACTGTAGCTGGCAAGATGCGCTCGGAACCAAAGATTTCGGCAAGTACCGCCAAACGAGCATCCGGAACTGCAACCACACCCGTGTTTGGTTCGATGGTCGCGAACGGGTAGTTCGCAGCCAATACATTGTTCTTGGTCAACGCATTAAACATGGTTGACTTGCCGACATTCGGTAGACCGACGATTCCAATTGTTAAAGCCACGGTTCACAAGCGTAGTAGGCACGAACTAATACCGATAATCTGTAGGACATGACCGAGATTCAGGAAGTCACACCGCCAGCCGCCCCAAGCCAGGGTTGGACCTATCAAGGCGTATTCGTGCTCAGCACACTGTGCTTCATGGTCATCATGGCCGCCGATTGCCTAGTTAATGGCACCGTTACGTCATGGTCAGAATTTGGCATCGTTTTTGTTTCCGCTGTGGCCGCTCTCAATGTTCGTCGCAACGATCTCATGGCTGCTGTATGGGCACCGCCAATTGTTTGGCTATTCGCGCTAGAAACAGTCGGCCAGATTGGCAAACAACAAGGCGGCACGTTTATGCGAAAGCAGATTTTGCATCTGGCCTATGGCCTTGCCAATCATGCTGCTTGGATTATTGGTGCCGTCATTCTGGCAGCAATAATTACTTCGATTCGGCGCTTGCGGAATTCTTAATATCGCGACGAAGCTCTGGTGGCAAGGCAAACACGAGATGTTCACGAGCCGTCTCAACTTCTTCGACTTCGGTCACCCCGTGCTGTGCCAAGAATTCGACCACGCCATCAACAAGAATCTCTGGCACTGAAGCTCCGCTTGTAACACCAATGGTTTTCGCGTCAGCAATCCACGCCGGATCAATTTCCGAGGCAAAGTCAACGCGATAGGCATGTGGTACGCCGCTTTCCAGAGCAACGTCGCGCAAGCGAACGGTGTTCGAGGAATTCGCAGATCCAACCACAATCATCACATCGCAACGTTCGGCGATAAATTTCACAGCTTGCTGACGATTTTGTGTGGCATAACAAATGTCATCGCTTGGTGGATTCATAAGTTCTGGGAACTTTTCACGCAGCTTGTCCACGGTTTCCAAAGTCTCGTCGACTGACAATGTGGTTTGCGATAGCCAAGCGACTGGACGACTGCGATCAATTTCAATGTCGACCACATGTGCTGGACCATCAACAAGTGTCATGTGCTCGGGAGCTTCACCCATCGTGCCTTCGACTTCTTCGTGGCCTTCGTGGCCGATAAAAAGAATTTGCATGCCATCGGCAGCGAATCGTTTAGCTTCGGAATGCACTTTTGTCACCAATGGGCACGTGGCATCAATCGTGCGTAAGTTGCGCTCTGCTGCTTGGGCATGAACTGCCGGTGAAACACCATGTGCGCTGAAAACAACCGTTGCACCTTCGGGAACTTCGTCTGTTTCATTGACGAAAATTACGCCGCGTTCTTCGAGCGTGGTGACAACATGTTTGTTGTGCACAATTTCCTTGCGGACATAAACCGGAGCACCATGAGTCTCGAGTGTCTTCTTAACTGTTTCAACTGCGCGATCAACGCCGGCGCAATATCCGCGCGGCTTGGCCAGTAACACTTTACGTTCGCTCACTCCTTAATCGTAGGGGGCAAATTCGTCCAGCGCTTCATGGGTAAGGGCAGAATAGGGACATGACTGATACCGCAAAGCCTGGAGCAAGCGCCGAAGTTCCTTTCGCGGTACATCAAGTCGGCTCACTTATGAGTGACTACATTGCCCGGCTTGGCTCCACATGGATTGAAGGTCAAATTTCAGAAGTTAAAGAAACTCGCGCTTTGACCTACATGAAATTGCGCGATATCGATCGCGATGCAACTTTGTCGCTTTACATACAAACCGACGCGGCACGCCAAATTAGTCCTCCCATCGAGCAAGGCGCTCGCGTTGTCATCCAGGCGAAAGCTGACTGGTGGGCGAAAAAGGGAACTTTGCAGTTCAAAGTTTTGCAACTGCGCGCAGTTGGACTGGGCGAACTCATGGCTCGCCTTGAGGCGTTGCGAAATTTGCTGGCGGCCGAAGGTCTATTTAACGAGGATCGCAAAAAGCCACTGCCATTTTTACCACGTCGCATTGGGCTGATTTGTGGGCAAAATAGCGATGCCATGTTTGATGTGGTGGAAAATTCCAAACGTCGTTGGCCCGATGTCGAATTCGTGATTCGCGAAGTGAACGTTCAAGGCGTGAATGCCGTACGCCAAGTCAGCGATTCACTCACCGAACTTGATGCCATCGACGATGTTGACGTCATTGTTATCGCACGTGGTGGCGGCTCGTTTGAAGACTTGCTCCCTTTTAGCGACGAGTCCCTATTGCGCGTCGTGGCAAAGTGCATCACTCCAATTGTTGCTGCGATCGGCCACGAAGAAGATCGCCCACTGATTGATTACGTTGCTGACTATCGTGCTTCAACACCAACAGATGCGGCGCGACGAATTGTGCCGGATGTCGTGCAGGAACTTTCTGAAATTCGAAATATTCGCACGCGCGCTTGGCAGATTGCGACTACACGATTGGCATTTGCCGAACAGACCTTGGCTGCCCTTCGGGCGCGGCCAGCGCTGGCCCATCCAAGCGAATTAATTGACCAGCGCATGAGCGACATCGCGCAACGCCGAACAGCAATGTCGACAAGAATGTCGAACGCCATCGTGGTTGAAGAGTCGTTACTCAAAGGATTCATGGCCACCTTGAAGGCACTATCACCGCAAGGAACTTTAGAGCGTGGCTATGCGATTGTGCGCAAGAACAATGTCATCGTTCGACATGCAAATGATGTTGCAACAGGTGATGCACTGACTGTGCGAGTAGCCAGTGGCGAATTCACCACAACTGTCGATTAACGAAAATTATTCGCTTTCGCTCTGACTCGGGCGGACGGCTTCGAGTCTGGCTCGCGCGGACGTAAGACGATCCTGACAAATTGCGGCGAGCTTTTCGCCTTCTTCCCACAGTGTGACCATGTCGTCCAACGGAAGTTCTTTATCTTCCAGTTTCACAATCACTTCTTCGAGACGGGACTTTGCCTGTTCGTATGAGAGTTCCTCAGCCATACCTCAACCCTATTGCGCAACGCGCAGTGACTTAATGAACGCCTCAAGTTCAGTAAACGAGGCCGTACCGGAAACAACCGTGGTGACACCATCTTTTTTCATCGCCAAAACACGGGCAAGTGGTTTTGGATTTTCACACTTGATCCATTCCGCGTTATTGATGACTTGCTTTTGTGAGCAATCGCCATGATTCGAGGTCGCGGCAAGAATCTTGCCCATCGGTCCCGTACTTTGCCATAGCGACACAAACTCTTTGGCTGGCGTCGTAAAACCCAGATACCAACGAACATCGCCTGTGGCACCGTACGTTTCAGCTTCAAAGCGCGCACTTGTCGGCACATAGCCCGCAGCCAGTGGGGTTGGGACCAGTACCGGAAAAACTTTGGCTTCAACTGCTTGAGCGATAGCACCGGAGTAATCCACTGGCTGAGTCGCTTGCGTGTGCGAACGCCAGGTGACAGTCAAAATAATGGCGACGACAAGAAACACTGCGCCAAGCGAATAAACCATGTCGCGCGCAGTCTGTAAGTGTCGAGGTTTCTTGGCCACGGGTCAATCATGCCGTGAAGGAACGAGGAACGCGCAATGAGGTAACTCTGGAACAGGTCTAGGCTAGAAATATGGCTGAGTTTAAGTACACCGACATCCTTCCAAGCGGCGATCACAATCCAGAGTTTCGGTTAGTGACCACCGAAGGAATAAGCACCACCACTGTGGACGGTCGCACTTTTCTCACGATTGAGCCCGAGGTATTTCGTAAGGTTGCTTACGAAGCGATTCACGACATCAGTCACATGCTTCGCACAAACCACTTGGAGCAACTGCGTCGAATCATTGATGATCCCGAAGCTTCGCCAAATGATCGGTTCGTGGCTCTCGACCTCATTAAGAATGCCAACATCGCAGCCGGCGGCGTTCTACCGATGTGCCAAGACACTGGCACCGCCATCATCAGTGCGAAGCGCGGTTCGCAAATTTTGACCACTGGTCGCGACGAAGAACACCTCAGCCACGGAATCTTTGATGCATATCAGAAACTGAATTTGCGCTATTCCCAACTGTCCCCTGTCTCTATGTGGGAAGAGAAGAATACGGGCGACAACTTACCTGCCCAAATCGAGATTTACGCAGACACTAAAGATGGCCATGAAAACACGTATGAAATGTTGTTTATTGCCAAAGGTGGCGGTAGTGCAAACAAGAGCTATCTCTATCAAGAAACAAAAGCAGTACTCAACGAAGAGTCATTCCGAAATTTCCTTGATGAAAAACTTCGACTCATCGGCACTTCGGCTTGTCCGCCGTATCACTTGGCCATCGTCGTAGGTGGTACGAGCGCGGAATACGCTCTCAAAGTTGCTAAGTATGCAAGCACGAAGTACCTCGATGATCTACCGACACAAGGTGGAACCGATGGTCATGCTTTCCGCGACCTAGACATGGAACAAGAAGTCCTCAAACTGACTCAAGGCTTTGGCATTGGTGCGCAGTTTGGTGGCAAATATTTCTGCCACGATGTTCGAGTTGTTCGATTGCCTCGTCATGGTGCGTCATGCCCGATTGCGATTGCCGTGTCTTGTTCTGCTGACCGACAGGCCATCGTCAAGATTGATGCCACAGGTGCCTACGTTGAAAAACTTGAAGCAGATCCCGCGCAGTTCTTGCCAGAAGTCAGCGATGAACATCTCGAAGACAACGTCGTTGCCATTGACTTGAATCAGCCGATGGAAAAAATTCGCGAACAACTTTCAGCATTACCTGTGAAGACTCGCGTCTCACTGTCCGGTCCATTGGTAGTAGCGCGCGACATCGCACACGCTCGCATTTTGGCCATGCTCGAAAACGGCGAAGACATGCCCCAGTACCTCAAGGACCACCCGGTTTACTACGCCGGTCCAGCCAAGACCCCTGAAGGTTACGCCTCGGGATCATTTGGACCAACAACCGCTGGTCGCATGGACTCTTATGTTGACCGATTCCAGAAAGCGGGCGGCTCATTCGTAATGCTCGCTAAAGGCAATCGCAGCAACGCTGTCACTCAAGCCTGCAATGACAACGGCGGTTTTTACCTAGGCTCCATTGGTGGACCTGCGGCCCGCCTTGCCAAAGACAACATCAAGAAAGTTGAAGTTCTTGACTTCGAAGACTTAGGCATGGAAGCCGTATGGCGAATTGAAGTTGAAGACTTCCCGGCCTTCGTCGTGGTTGATGACAAAGGCAATGATTTCTTTGCAGATACTTTGCGGCCAGTTGCGCTAACTATTCCTGTAGGTAAGCCGAACTAACGCTTCGACTAAAAGCACGGTAGCTAGTAGCTGCCGTGCTTTTTAATTTTGTGCCATGCATTGCACGGAGTGTGATGTCGCTTTTTGATGTATTTCAAGCCAACGCGAATTTGAACTTTGTAATTAGCCATGAACTGTGACTTGCTATATCCCTGGCCACGCACGAATCCAGAGTTCAACTGCGGGATCCCCCAATAGCGACCGTTCTTGGCTTTGTAATTCCAATGTGATTCGTAGTTGAAAACATGTACGAGACATGCGTATTGCGCGTCGCCCCAACCATAGGTTTGTTTCATATATGACTTTGCGTAACTCTTTGCCGCACTTTTTGACGCTGATGCCTGTGCCGTTGGCATTGCTGCTGTTAATAACACAGCGGTCGCTACAACAATTGCGCGCACGCGAATATTTTTCCCCGTTGAAAACACCGCTTCATTCTAAACGATGTGAAATTTTGCTATGCGGGCATGTCTTCTAATAACTCAGTAACGAGTGCGGCAATCGGAGATCGTTCGGAGCGCGTCAACGTAATGTGAGCAAATAACGGATGACCTTTAAGTTTCTCAACTACTGCGACAACACCGTCGTGACGACCAACGCGAAGATTGTCACGTTGCGCAACATCATGAGTTAATACAACGCGACTATCTTTACCGATTCGAGAAAGCACAGTCAGAAGTACATTGCGTTCTAACGACTGAGCTTCATCGACAATCACAAATGAATCGTGAAGAGACCGACCGCGAATATGTGTTAGCGGTAAAACTTCCAACATGTTGCGGTCGATAATTTCATCGATCACTGCTGGGCTAGTCACAGCCGACAATGTGTCGAAGACAGCTTGTGCCCACGGTGACATTTTGTCGCCCTCGGAACCCGGCAAGTAGCCAAGCTCTTGCCCACCGACTGCGAATAGTGGCCGAAAGACCACAACTTTTCGATGCAACTGACGTTCCATGACAGATTCGAGTCCAGCGCACAATGCCAAGGCACTCTTTCCTGTTCCTGCGCGTCCGCCAAGTGACACAATCCCAATGTCGGGGTCCATTAACAAGTCCAATGCAACTCGTTGTTCGGCGCTCCGACCGTGCAACCCAAAGACATCACGGTCGCCTCGGACAAGTTGGACATCACCGTGAGCGTTCACACGTCCTAGCGCGCTGCCGCGCTCACTCGTCAGTACTACCCCGGTATGCACTGGCAAATTTCTGGCTTGCTCGATGTCGATCACATCTTCGCTGTACAAATCATCTATTTCCGAAACCGAGACGGCTACTTCGGTCATGCCTGTCCAGCCGGATGACTGCACAGTTTCTGCTCGATACTCTTGGGCTTCAAGTCCAACCGCAGATGCTTTTACTCGCAATGGCAAATCTTTGCTCACTAGAACGACATTGCGTCCTTCATTTGAGAGGTTCTTAGCTACCGCCAGAATCTTTGTGTCATTGTCGGCCAATCGAAATCCAGCAGGAAGTGATTCTTGGTTCGTGTGATTGAGTTCGACTAGCAACACTCCGCCAAGTTCACCAATTGCAATTGGTGCATCAAGACGACCATGCTCAATGCGAAGGTCATCCAAACTGCGTAAGGCAGTTCGAGCAAAGAAACCAAGTTCAGGGTGGTGGCGCTTAGCTTCGAGTTCAGTGATGACCACTACGGGGATGACAACTTCGTGTTCGGCGAACTTATAGATTGCCGCCGGGTCGGCCAACAAAACGCTGGTGTCCAACACAAATGTGTATCGATTTATATCCGAATTTGTCATGCGACCACATCACACTTCAGTTTTTCTCGGGAGCAGCTTCCCCACCGCTCTTTAACGTGAAAATACGCCTGTGTGAAGCCGCATGTGGTGCGCCACGCCGTGTGTCAGAACCCGTTTGCCTAATGGTTTTGTGTTGGTCACTTCGCCGCAATAACACCCACCGCATCCAGAACTCACAAGGTACGCTTGGCGATGTGGGTCGTTTTAGGCGTTTAGTGGGCGAAGTCGCTTATGACTTATACGGCCATCGCCTTGAATCACATTTGCCCCGTGAAGAACTCCCCCGTCATGTTGGCGTCATTTTGGACGGCAATCGTCGATGGGCCGCCGATCAAGGTGCATCGACTTCACACGGGCATCGCGCCGGCGGCGTCAAGATTCGCGAATTTCTCGGCTGGTGTGAAGAAGTTGGAGTTGAAGTCGTCACTTTGTGGCTGTTATCAACCGACAACCTTTCTCGACCTGAAAATGAACTCAAGCCACTACTTGGCATTATCGAAGACACTGTTCGCGATTTAGCTGAGTCAAAGCAATGGGTCATCCATCCTGTTGGCGCGTTGAATTTATTACCTGAGCAAACCGCGGAAGTGCTTCGCAAAGCACAAGCGGATACCGGCGATGTTGACGGACTGCTTGTGAACATCGCAGTGGGATATGGCGGTCGACGCGAAGTGGTCGATGCGGTCCGTAGTTTGTTACAAGAACATTCAGCAGCTGGTACGACGTTGGATGAACTTGCCGCCAATCTTGATATCGACCACATCGCCGCACATTTGTACACCAAAGGCCAACCAGATCCCGACCTCGTGATTCGCACGAGCGGTGAACAGCGGTTGAGCGGCTTCTTGTTGTGGCAAAGCGCTCATTCAGAGTTTTATTTCTGCGAAGCGTATTGGCCAAATTTCCGCAAGATTGATTTCTTGCGTGCGCTTCGTTCATATGCGGCTCGTCATCGCCGCTTTGGCTCTTAAACCAGCTACTGAACGACAACACCCAACGACTTGGCTAAGTCCTCGAGTGATGTTGTTGGCGCGTCACACACATGATTGCGACACACATAGGCGGTGTCTGCATCTGCAATGCGAGACCGGTCTTTCATGAGCGGCAAATCAGTTCCCCAAGCAACCACCGCTCCTGGCGCTGTGCCTCGAAAACTTGTTTGAACCATTGCGGAATCAAATGGCGCTGCGACAGCAACTTCGCGTGGACCATCAAGCCATCGAATAAGGACCGCTGCGCCAAAGCCAGTAAAGCGACCATGCGACGATGCCAACTTAAGTATTGGATCAATGAACTCTTCGGCCCACGTGTGCCACGTGGCATCTCCGGTCAATGCGGAATACGTCAATGCTGCATCAATCGCGCTGCTCCAACCTGAAGGAGTGACGTTGTCCGTTGGATCCACACCACGATTAGTTAATGCATCGGTTACTGCTGGAACGTCATCTGCGACATCGGACAACATCGAGCCTTCGATGAAATGTTCTTTGATATCGACAAGCAAAGTGTGCGCTAACTCCAGCCATGAACTATCACCGGTTGCTTGCGCTACATCAAGGAATGCCTTCGCAACAATTGCTTGGTCGTCGAGCACACCGAGTGCGTGCGTACCTGGAACACCATCACGCGAGACCCGGACCAAACGAGCAGGGTGATTCGAATCGGCCCCGAGATGAACTGAGACCAACAAATCGGCAGCAGCAATTGAAGCCTGGACCCATTCATCATTGCCCAGTGCTAAACCGGCCCGGACGAGAGCGCTAATCGCCAGTCCGTTCCACGCAGCAACAACTTTGTCATCGCGCGCCGGTGCAGGTCTCAAACTTTGTGCCGCACGTAACTTGGCGATGACATTGTCGAGTCGCTGAATATCTTGCGGATCACGATCTCGACGCAGGACCGAATATCCATGTTCAAAATTTCCACGTTCGGATACATCGAAAATTTCTGCAGCCCATTCTGCATCGTCGCCTAGCACCTCATGGAATTGCGCCACATTCCAGGCGTAATACGCACCCTCGCGATGTTCACCAGTTGATTCATCCAGGCTGTCCGCATCAAGTGCTGCAGCAAATCCACCTTCGGACGTTCGTAAATCGCGCAACATAAAAGTTGCAGTTTCGTTCATGATGCGCTCGGCCAACGGATTGTTTGTTTGCAAAAACCACATCGTGAATGCTTGCAGCAGCAACGCGTTGTCGTAGAGCATCTTTTCAAAATGCGGAACAGTCCATGTTTCATCAACGCTGTAGCGAGCAAACCCGCCACCTAACTGGTCGTACATTCCACCGCGAGCCATGCGCTCACAAGTGGCTTCAACCATTGCCGCCACACGTGGATCGAAGTCCACATTATTGACACGGCAGTAACCGTCATAGTCATTCAGAAATTGCAAAACCAAACTTGGTGGAAACTTCGGAGCGCCACCAAAGCCACCATTGACCACATCAAAACTGTTGGCCAGGTTCTCAATGGCCTGCGTCACTGAATCTTCAACGTCAGACTTAGTCCAGGTGGTGCTACGTTCCCATTCTGATAAATCCGAAAGTCGAGCAATAATTCGTCGGGCAGATTCGTGCACGCGTTCGCGGTCATTGGTCCAGGCATCATGCAAACCGGAAAGCAGCTGCACAAATGATGGGCTGCCGTGACTCGGTGTCGATGGAAAGTATGTGCCGGCATACCAAGGTGCGCGATCGTGATCTAGCCACACCGACATCGGCCAGCCACCATGGCCAGTCATGGCCTGGGTTGCTTGCATGTACAAGGCATCGACTGCAGGTAGTTCTTCGCGGTCTACTTTCACGCTGACGAAGTACTCATTCAAAATTGCCGCCACGTGCGGGTTTTCGAAACTTTCATGTGCCATCACATGGCACCAGTGACACGCACTGTATCCAACACTCAAAAAGATTGGGACATCTCGCCGACGTGCTTCGGCAAATGCCTCTTCGCCCCAGGGATACCAGTCAACAGGATTATCGGCGTGAGCCTGTAAGTATGGCGAAGTGGAATTTTGCAATCGATTTGGCACATTTCATTCTCGCAGTTTTCCTGCAACGTACATACTTTGAAGTGTGAGACGAATTCTGACGATTGGCGCACTTGTATCAGTCCTCTGTGCGTGCACCACGGCAAATGCGACACCTTCGTCCACTCCGGAAAAATCCACGTCTTCGCTGGGCGGGACTGCCGCTGTGACAACAGCGTCTAACCCTCGGCAGTTCCGCATAGTTTCATCCGGGGATCTGTTGCTGCACGAGCGGACCTGGACGCAAGCTCGCATGGATGGCAAACATGGCAAGTGGGACTTCTATCCCCAGCTTTCGGACATTAAGCGGATAACGTCAACTGCAGACCTTGCACTGTGCCACTTAGAGACTCCTCTTGGAAAGCTCGGTGGACCATACAGCGGATATCCCATTTTTAATTCGCCACCACAAATTGTTTCCGCAGTTAAAAAGCTCGGATTCGATATGTGCGATCAAACTTCTAATCATTCATTTGATGCCGGCGCGGCCGGAATCAAACGAACACTTGATGATCTGGATAAAGCAGGTATCGCACATACCGGCACGTACCGCACTAAGGCCGAGTCCACAGTTCCGTTAATCATGACAGTTAATACTTCGCGCGGAAATGTCAAAGTTGGAATTATTGCTTTCACTTATGGATTCAACGGACTTCCCTACCCCCAAGGTCAAAAGTGGCGGGCTAATCAAATCAGTGTCAAGAAAATCGAAGCAGCAGCTCGGGCGGCAAGAACTGCGGGTGCACAAGTTGTCATTGCAAAACTGCATTGGGGCGACGAATACACAAACTATCCAAATGATTATCAAACTTCTATCGCGAAAAAACTTGCGAAAAGCGGACTCATTAATTTGATTGATGGTGACCACACTCATTCGGTTCAACCCATTCAAAAAATTGGCAACATGTGGGTGGTATACAGCCATGGAAATCTTGATGCCGCACAACGTGAACCACTTACTATCAAATCCGAGGGCATCATTACCCGATGGACTTTCACCGAAATCGCAACCGGCAACTTCGCAATCACAAAAGTTGAATACGCCCCAACGCTTATAACTGATTCATTTCCAGTGCGAGTTCTCGATGTGAATCGAGCGCTGCATACCGGCAAGTGGGTCAGTACCACCAAGCCACGGCTCAAGAAAGCACTTTCTCGCACATCAAAGACCGTAAAATCAATGGGTGCTCAGGTTGAGCTCATGCGCAACTGGTGATTACTCGCCTGAAAGAAGGTTGATATGTACCAGCCTGCTCATTTCACGGTCGAGGACTTGACCGATATTCAAGAATTCGTCCAGGTTGTAGGCACTGCTGACTTTGTAACTGTGGATGAATCAGGGCAACCAGTATCTACTTTGATGCCGTGTGTCTGGCGTAACGATGACACTGCAAACGGAACGCTCGTCATGCACATTGCACGAGCTAACAAGCAATGGGAACACATTAGCAATGGAGTTCGCGCGCTGGCGATTGTGCATGGCCCACAGGCTTACATTTCACCAAGCAACTATGCTGCGAAGGCCGAGCACGGCAAAGTCGTCCCTACCTGGAATTACACATCCGTGCATCTCAGTGGCACAGTCGAAATTAGTCACGACACTGATTATTTGCGTGGCATTGTGCGCGAGTTGACTGACAAGTACGAAACACAACGCAATGAACCGTGGAGTATCGATGATGCTCCGGATGTCTACATGAATGCGCAGCTCAAGGGCATTGTCGCGGTCACATTAACGATTGATCGCATTGAAGCCAAGGCAAAACTCAATCAGAACCGTTCCCAAGAAGATCAAGATGGAGTGATTTCAGACTTGAGCTCGTCGCCAAATTCTGAAGATCAACTCATCGCCACTTTGATGTCGACCGACGGCAACAAATTAATTCGCTAACTGCCTCTTAAGCCAAGCAAATCCATCTGCCAGAGCCGGCTCACCAATCGATAGATGGCCATGACCCTCAAGCAAGTTGGCTTCGGTATTCGAAATCTTGCTCACTAACCATTGACCATGGGCAAACGGCACCATCAAGTCAGTGGCCCCCTGCCACACGGCGACTGGATTTGTGATGTCCTCCAGCTGAAAACCCCACGGCGCTGTGAACGCAATGTCATCATCAAGCCAGCCATCTACGCCGGTGTGAACTGCCCACCGAAATATTTCAGCGGTGTTCTCGCCATATTCACCTGTGAGCGCTTCACGATCCTCATCCGGAAGCAATGAACCCATGACATCGACAATCTGTGCGCCAGTGATTGTCGCAAGTTCTTCGGCAATCGGTTCAAGGTACTCACGAATATCAGTTTCGCCTCGCAATGCAGCAGCAAATTCATCGTGATTGTCTTGGCCCATTCCGGCCAAGAAATCCAAGTCGTCTTGGCCAAACATTCCAACACCTGCCAGAGACATCGCCGCAACACAACGATCAGGACTTAACGCGACGTTGGCCAACGCATGCGGCCCACCCCCAGACCAGCCCATCGTCACATACCGATCAAATCCAAGGTGGTCGGCAAGCTCATCAGCCAAGTCAACGACATCGGCAACTCTGCGGCCGGCCATTCGCGAAGAGTCTCCGTACCCTGGTCGCACCAATTCGACAATTCGTAAATCATTATCACGCGCAGGATTGAGCAAATCTGAATGCATCGGACCAGCACCTGGAGTTCCATGGTGATAAATGATCAGATCAGTTCCAGTACCGCTATCGAAGTAGTCAACGCGTTCACCCGTTGTACGCAAGAAGAAGCTTTCTCTCATGCGCCGAGTCTTACATGTAGAACGATGTCACGCTAGGCAGAAACGGTTTCGTCCACGTGTAGATGGCCAGGGCCACCCACCACCATGCCTGCCGTGAATTGAATGCCAGTTCCAATAATCAAGGCAATCAACGCATACGACCATGAGCCTGTGGCATCGCGCAGAGCTCCCAATGCCAACGGCCCGATTGCCGAAATCACATAGCCCCAACTTTGCATGAACGAACTTAAATCACGTGCCGCTTCTGAGCTGTTGGATTTCGTAATAACCAAAGTCAGGGCGATGGGGAACGATGATCCAACTCCAAGTCCCAAGCACACAACCCACAGCCATGGTGCCAAAGTCGGAGCCTGCCACACCCCAACTAGGCCAACCAAACTAATGGCTACGACTAGCGAAATCATGATGCGTTGAGATTCAAAGCGCGCAATGAGCGGCGGCATCAATAGCCCTGCTGGAACTCCAACAAGAATCATCAAGGAAACCATGTCACCAGCACGCGTGGGGTCAATGCCGGCATCACGCAAAATGGTGGGCAACCAGCCAGCGAGCGAATGAAAGTTTGTTGACTGGAAACCAAAGTACAAAACGAGCCACCAGGCCATTTTGTTT
The DNA here is from genome assembly GCA_023260395.1 of Candidatus Nanopelagicales bacterium. Classification (GTDB taxonomy): domain Bacteria; phylum Actinomycetota; class Actinomycetes; order S36-B12; family UBA5976; genus UBA5976. Next base: position 20,895 of record JALQVI010000009.1, on the reverse strand, counting down.
TTCGCGATGTAGCGGTAAGAACTCGTTGTTGTCATCGGTGAATTGTCTTCGTGGCCCCGTTGAGTGACGAGCCAAATTCCAAGCACGATGAAGGCCAAGTCGGCCCAAATTGCGAGCGCATATTTCCACGAACCAAAGTGCTGTGACACTGGGTAGGAAATCATTGCCGCAGTTGATGACGACAATGACATGAGACCGACGTACAAACCCATCACGAGTCCAACTCGAGCCGAGAAATCGCGTCGAGCAACAAGGCCGCCAAGCACGTTGCCGATCGCAGCGCCCATACCCGCGATAAAAGTTCCCAACAACACGATTGACGTGTGTGAAATAAGGCGAACATTGCCACCGATGAACAACAACACCATTGCCAATGCGACTGCATGATTTGGGCTTACGTGACGAAGGAGTCGAGGTGTCAAAAATGCACCAATCGCAAAACACACAACTGGAAGCGCCGTTAAGTAACTCGCCTGAGTGGCAGACATGTGCAATTCATGGCGAATTTCAGGAAGTACCGGACCTACAGAAGTGACCATAGGCCGAAGCGTCATCGAGAATGCAACGAGCGGTAGTGACCGCAAGATTACTGACTTGGTACTTTCGGCTTGATTATTCACTTGAGCGCTCACACATCCACCTAAACTGGCAACACTCGTAACCTTAGCGGAATGCCTGTCACAGAAAGTGTCATGTCTTGACTCCATCACTTACACTTTCGCAGGCAAAGTCCATGGCCATTCATGCCCAAGGTTTGGATACGACCCCCGAGTCCACAAACGATTCACAGCTCAATGGAGTACTCCACAATCTCGGCGCAATTCAGCTCGACACCATTTCGACCTTGGCTCGGTCTCATGAGTTGGTCCACTATGCACGCTCTGCCCAGGTGACACGAGCGCAAGTTGAAACTGCGTTGTGGGCAAATCCCCCTCACACTTTTGAATACTGGTCGCACGCAGCGTGCGTTTTACCAATCGACATGTTTCCTTTTTTTGCCACGCGACGACGCGGGTTCGTCGCGAAAAAGAGTACGTGGGATAACTTGCCAAGCGCCAAGACACTGCGCGACGTTAAAAAGCGTCTGGCAGACACTTCGGCCACCGCAACTGATCTTGGCGGCGCCAAAAAAGGCAGCGATTGGTGGGATTGGTCGGATACCAAAGAAGCACTGGAATGGCTTTTGGCTATTGGCGAGGTTGTATGCACCCAGCGTGTTGGTTGGCGTCGCATTTATTCGCTGACTCACAATTCCATCCCGCACCAATTTTTGGAATCTGACCGCTATGTGACACAACAAGGCATCACTGGACCATCGGATGATGAATGTGTCAAAGCTTTGCTGCTTGATTCCATGCGAACACTTGGTGTTGGAACTGTCAGCGATCTCATCGACGTACATCGACTCACCGGTTGGCACAGCACTCGACCGCATGTACTCAAGATTCTAAGAGACTGCATCGAGGCGAAAGAAATCATCGAAGTTCAGGTAGAAGGCTGGAGTGAGCCGACGTATGCCGACCCCAAAGTTATAGCTTTACTCAACAAGAACAAGATTGCCCAAACATCCACAACAACGTTGCTATCACCGTTTGATTCGCTGGTCTGGCATCGAGAACGCGTATCGCGTATGTTCCACATGGATTACCGACTAGAGGCATACACTCCGGCCGCAAAGCGTGTGTACGGGTACTTCGCCATGCCCGTCCTGCATGATTCACACTTGGTGGCCCGCGTTGACCCAGGTCGGATCAAAGACGGCCGCAACACCATCATGGAAGCCAAAACTGTAACTTTTGAAACCCTTGGTCTCAAGAATGTTGCACAACAATCGATTGATGGCACAGCTGTGGCACTCAAACGAGCCGCCTCATGGGTCAATGCCAGCGATGTTCGAATTGGCGAGGTAAAGCCAGCGAGCGCCAAAGCCAAACTGACTAAGGCGCTCGCCCAACTGAATTAATCCGACCTGAGGTTAACTCGCCTTCCCGAGTTCCACCAAGCCAAAGTCGTAACCTCGACGACGGTAGATCACACTCGGTAATCCGGATGCTTCATTTTCAAAGAGAAAGAAATCGTGCCCAAGCAGTTCCATCGCTTCGACAGCTTTTTCAACACTCATGACAGCGGTTTCAATGTTTTTGGTTCGAACGACCAGTGGGCCTGATTCCAAAACGATTGAGGGGTCATCAATTTCCTCTTCGCTGTCATGTGCGGTTACATCACTAACGACCAGCAATGCGCCATCCACTTGTGGTCGCTGATGTCGAACTGAACGACGACGTTCATGCATACGTCGGAAGCATTCCTCTAATTTTGCGTAGGCAAGTTCCATCGCTGCGTACTTATCGGATGCATGGGCTTCAGTGCGCAGGAATGGCCCGCTGCCGCTGCATGTCAATTCAACTTCGTACGCACGATCGTGTTGTCGTGGGTTTGCCTCGTGGGAGACTTCAACGTCTATTCGATGCACGGGAACCGAAAACCTCTCGATGCGGCTGACTTTGTCAGTCACAAATTCTTTAAAGCGATCCGAAACGTTGGAGTGACGTCCATGAATCACAATTTCGAGTGGTTCATCGTGCATTGTTTTAGTCATTGCAGTGCTCCTTAAACGACAAAACTCCACAACGCATGCGCGTTGCAGAGTTGGTGAATAGTGACGCCCACCTGGCCGACCTGATCTTCGACCCCACATCCGCCTGCTGAAGTCCTCGCAGCTTTTTGCCACTAATGACCTTCTCCCGCTTGAGATAATCATCTGGATTACCGGCGAGGCAGGGCTTACTTCTAAACCGCACCGTGCTCAACGATTGACTCGTCTTACGTGGACCGCTTTGCCTGCGACTGGCATCGGCTTGAAACAGACCAACTTCGAAGAACTGGTCTGCTCCGCAATCACGGACCCAGGTGGGCGCCATAACTAAAGGTAACCCCTATTGGCGCCTGCGCATAGTGAAAATCCAAAAACTTCTTTTGCTCCTGCAAGTTCGGCTGCACGCATCCCTTCGGACATGGTTGCCCCCGTAGTTATGACATCGTCGATGAGCACAATGCGGCCTGATAGGCCCGCTGCACTGCGGAAAGCACCAGCCACATTTGCTCGACGTTCTCGGGCATTAAGACCTACTTGATCGACCACAGGTCGCATCACTCGAAGCACTGGCTGGACTTCCACATCTGGACGTAACTTGGCGATCTGACGGCTGAGCAACCCCATCGTGTCGTAGCCGCGTTCATGAATCTTGGCCGCGCTCGAAGGAATAGGAACGATCGTCCCACCTAAGGGCACGTGCGCAGCTGCCGCAAGCGCCAATCCAAAAACAGTTGAACGAGCTCCGGATTTGTAGCGAATGATTGCATCACGCAGCCAACCGTCATAAGCGCCGACGCAATGACAGGAATAGCGACCATCACTGATGTGAAAACTTTGTGGCATTAACTCGGCCGTGCACTTCACACACACATGCGTCCCTAAAGTTGCGCACCCGATGCATCTAGGAGTGAATAGCAGATCACGCAGCATGCACAGATTGTGTACGCACGAAACATCACGGAGTTACCGCAATCTCTCGATTGTGAATCGATTACGGTGTGGAAACCTTAGCCACGTATCCAGTGAACGGTGACCGCCCTGCAATAACTGGTTCCCATGGACCAAATGTTTGCTTCACAATGGTTTCGTGTTTGCCATCCATGACAGCGACAAAAATATTGCCCAGTGCATCAACAGAAATACCTTGCGCTCCAATTGGCGCACTTGCAACGACTGTCTGACCATTAGCCGTATCAACAGATAACAACTCTTGATAAGAGGCCGAACGTCCACCCAGAATTTCAAGCGATGTCGAGTTAGCCCACACGATGTCGTTAACCGTGACAACACTTCGCTCGACACGATGAATTTGCGAAATCACTATGCCTGAACCAGTGTGAACAATAATTCCGACGCCAATGGAATCAACGGTTCCCGATCGATAAACCAACGCAATCCTCGTGCCATCGTTGGCAATAGCGATGTGACGAATTTCTTTGAGAGTTCCGATTGGCGAATCTGACACTGTTAGCGAGACGGGATTTCCATCACGGTTAAAAGCAAACAACCCACGGCCGTTATCTGGTACCACAATGTTTCCATGATGATCCCAAGCAGGTCGGGCAAACGCCTCGCCAGTCGCAATCACACGTAGCGGTTTGGCTTGCAGGTCGCCAACGAGCAGGGTTTTGCCATCCATTGTGGCGACTGCAACCGTGCCACCCGATGGCGAGATAGCAGCGGCCGCGATTCGACCAACTTCACCCTTGGGCATCTGACTCACCGTGACGGCTTGACCATCTTCGAGGCGCAAGACTTGCGAATCTCTGACAAAAAATGAAGCCGCATGCGTTGGATCCAAGCGGATTGGGAATCGAGTCCAATCAGCCATGGTCTGTACGCTATCGACGCCTGGGACCTTGAGTGGCTGCCCCGAAACCGTGATGCGCACCCCAGAGACGCCTTGAACAGCCGTGAGAGTGGCGACCAATTGCGCAGACAACTTATCTCGCTCAACACGAGAAGCGGCCAACACCTCAGCAGACAAATCAACCTGCGCGATACCACCGTTTACTGGCACAGAGTTGTAAGTGAGCTTTGTGCCCGGCGGGAATGCACTCTCAACTGCTGGCTTGAGCTCTGCAGATGGTCCTTCGAGCAAGCTGCGCGTCACACTTGTTGCAGCGCCTGCCGAACTCGTTGGAAGCACAATGGAATCTGGCACTAATGCAGAATCATCGTCATTCAGGAAATATAACGGCGACGAACGGAAGCTGCGTTCAAAATCCGAACGAGCAAGCAACAATCCGTTTCCTAAATTCGAAATTCGCCATTGATGCGCTGCATCTTGAACAAGTCCAAATTCAGAGGTGACATTTGTTGCCTGGCTAGAAAAACTCAAATGGCCATTTGCAGATACAGTGCTGTCCTTTGGCGCCGTCAGTGTGACAGTTCCTGTCCCATGCGCCAATTTGAGCCAATTACCATCATAAATTTGAATGCCCGTTCCCGGATTCCACGATTCATTTGCTTGTGGCGTTAAATACTGGCGAGCAATGGAAAATGTGCTCGTTGGATCAGCACATGCATCTAGGAACCCGCGAACGATTTGCTCAGGTGTCATGTCATCGACCGGCGGCCGGGCAATCACACGAATAAATTGCCCATCCCCCGAAGCAACACTTTCGCCGTGATGAATTACGCCGTCATGCGGAATTCCCCCGCACGCCGTCAACGCAAGCATCGAGGCAGCGACTAAATACTTAGCGGCTTTCATGCTTCACCTCGATTGCGGGAGTACTGATGTGACCGTGTGGCACAAGCGGCAGCGTCAAGACAAAATGTGCGCCAACACCAATCGCACCTCCGACATCGATTCTGCCGCCATGCAGCGCGGCGTCATCCGCAGAGATTGCAAGTCCAAGACCGGTACCACCTAGAGTGCGTTGACGTGATGGATCAGCTCGCCAGAATCGACTAAACACACGTTCGAAATCTCGGGCATCGATGCCGTGACCTTGATCGCGAACGCCAATCGACACTGACTCAGCATTGCTACACACTGAAATGTGCACTGGCTTGCCCTCACAGTGTTCAATCGCATTCGCAATGAGGTTGCGCACGATACGACTGACACGGCGACTATCGGCTTCGACAAACACGGAACCAATAGGTGCATTAAGAATGAGTTGAGTTTCATGTTGCGCGGCAATATCTTCGAATTCCGAGATGACTGATTCAGCCATGGCATGCATATCGAGTGGCGAGGTTTCCAACTGTGCGGCGCCGGCATCAATGCGACTGATTTCCAATAGGTCACTGAGCAAGACATCAAATCGATCCACTTGATTACGCAAGAGTTCCGCCGACCGCGCAGTTGCTGGATCAAACTCGTCGCGTGATTCGTAAATGATTTCGCTAGCCATGCGCACTGTCGTTAACGGCGTGCGAAGTTCATGCGAGACATCGGAAACGAAGCGCTGTTGTACATGCGACAACCGTTCCAAGCGGATGATCTGGCTCTGCAAACTCTCGGCCATCTCGTTAAATGATCCGGCCAATCGTGCCAAGTCATCTTCGCCTCGCACTTTCATGCGGCGATCAAATTCACCCGCAGCAAGTTCTTCGGCAATCGATGCCGCTTCGCGCACCGGCGCCGTCACTCGCGAGGTAATGAAGTTGACGAGCAAACCGATACCTAGCATGAGCAACAAACCAGTTGCCAAAACAGCTTGGCGCATCAAGTCAATAGTGTTCTGTTCAGCATCCAGCGGAAACAGTAAATAGAGCTCGTACTGCCCAACTTGGGGCACCTGCAGCGGCGCTCCAACAATGATGCCCGGTTGAGTCGCACCGTCTTCATAGTGGATCGACGAGTACTGCCACAACTGTTGCTTTTCTGACTGCACCGCTTTACGCAAGGTGTTGGGTACAGAGATTTCAGCCACGAGTTTGGTGCCGCGTTCGGGCTGACCACTTAATGCTGGATCGCTCAAGAGCAAGGCGTCAAAGAGGCCGGGCGAACCAGAACGCACTGCAAGCGCTGTGATGGCCGAATCAATCAAGCGGGTTGCATTAGGAACCGTCAGGCCTGTGTCAGATGCATTGAGTAGGCGTTGTACTTCTAATTGCGCTGCCGTTGCTTCGGTGATGGACGCATTTTCTTTGGCCGTAAGCAAGCCCGAGGTCACTCGGTTGAGCAATAGAATTCCCACGAGACCTAGCACGATGGCCGTAATTCCCAGCGCAATAACCACCAAGCGCAATTGCAGATTGCGGCGCCAGTGTGATCGAAGCAACCTCAGGAATGACACGAACTAAACGGATCCCGCTTTGTAGCCAACACCGCGAACCGTAAGAACGATTTCGGGACGCTCTGGGTCAATCTCGATTTTTGCACGCAGTCGTTGCACGTGGACGTTGACCAAACGAGTATCAGCGGCGTGACGGTATTCCCACACATCTTGGAGCAATACTTCGCGTGTGAAAACTTGCCATGGGCGACGGGCAAGAGTGACCAGCAACTTGAATTCCAAAACTGTCAATGGAATTTCAGTTTCGCCGCGACGCACAGTGTGACCAGCAACATCAATAACAAGATCGCCAATAACAATCTCTTGACTCGAAGGCGATTCGACTGTGCGCAAACGTGCACGCACTCGAGCGATAAGTTCTTTTGGCGTACGAAGCGGCTTGATGATGTAGTCATCAGCTCCGGCTTCAAGTCCGGTGATGACATCTTGCGAATCACTGCGCGCTGTGAGCATCACGATCGGAACGCCGCTTTCTTGACGAATTGCGCGACAAATATCGACGCCATCTCGCCCAGGCAACATCAAGTCAAGGAGCACCAAGTCAGGCTGAACGCGACGAAAAACGTCCATCGCAGCTGCGCCATCAGCACAAAATGAAGGTTCAAAACCTTCGGCACGCAAAGCAATTCCCGTGATTTCAGCAATCGACGGGTCGTCCTCTACGACCAGAATTCGTTGTGCCATGTGTGGCGCCCCTTTCGAACTACTAGGTAAATCTACCGCAAGATAACAGATTGCTAACAGCCCCTAAACACCCAGAGACTATGGTTAAACCGTGCCGTTCCTTGATCTTGTCCACCGAATCAAGCATGAAATCGCGAAATTCGGAGCCGTTGGTTTAGCTGCTTACGTAATTGACGTAGGCATTTTTAACTTTCTTCGTTTTCATAATGACCAAGGACTGCTCTTTGACAAGCCTTTGACTGCCAAAGTCATTAGCGCGAGTGTGGCAACAACTTTTGCCTACTTTGCCAATCGGCATTGGACTTTTAAGCATCGTGCAAAAACTACGATTCGGCGCGAATACACATTATTTTTTGTGCTCAACATTGTTGGTATGGGCATTTCCCTGGTGTGCTTGTGGTTATCGCACTACATCTTTGAATTAACATCGCCGTTGGCCGACAACATCAGCGCAAATGGCATTGGCTTGGTGCTTGGAACAGCATTTCGCTTCTGGAGCTATCGCAAGTGGGTTTTCTTAGAACAACCCGATCAGGCTGACACTTCCGCCTGACGATCGGCGATCAAAAAGATTCCAAAAACCGCTGGGCTGAGTGAGCGTAATTCCAGTCGACCACCGTCTGCGGAAACTTGGCGTCTTGCCCATGCAAGACCCAACCCGTTTCCACCCGATGACGTTCCCGTGGACATCAACGTACTGCGGACCTCTTCGCGAATACCTGGACCTTCGTCGCCAACTTCAATCAAAATCCACGTTTGATAATCAGTGACGTTAATAAAAGTTGTGCCCGCTCCATACTTGAGCGAGTTGTCCAATAGAACTGACAGCACAAGTTCTTGAACCCCCACGGTTCCCAGGGCATGAAACTTGTTGTCGCAACTAACCACAATGTCGCGGCCAACTGCTTGGTATTGATCTTTCCAACGATGGACTTCGGCGTTAATAACCTCGCCTACCCGAAACGTTGCAAGCGTCCGATCACTTGAGGTGCGCCAAGTAGTAAGCAGATCCTCGACCATCGTGACAAGTCGTTCCACCTGGCCAAGGGCTGCTCGTGCATCCAGATTGACATCTTGGCCTTGGGTACGACGATCGATCTCTTCAAGTCGAAGTGAGAGCGCGGTCAGTGGTGAACGCAATTGATGCGATACATCTGCAGCCAACGTGCGTTCGGCATCCAAGCGACGGCGAGCCGCTGTAGCAGTCGCGTAGAGCGCCTGCAATGTGTCATCGAGTTCGGCTATGCGCGTTGGCGGCGGCACGATGTTGAATTCACGGTTAGCAATACGGCGAATCGAGTCATTCATTTGCTGGTACGGCGCTGCGGTGTTTTTGGCTAGTGCCGTTGCACCAAGAACTATCACCCACGTAATCAGGATGACGATCGCTTGAATACCAACCGAAATGTGCCACATGTTTCGATCGTGGCCAACTGCTAGTTCATAGTGCGAAGAGACATAAATTTGAGCGCAAATACCGAGTGCAACCACAATCGGAATCAGAATGGCGAGCAAGAACGTTCGAATTCGCGCGACCATAATTAAATCTCGTCGAAACGGTAGCCGTGACCTCGAATTGTGTGGACCTTTGAACCGTGATCGCCGATCTTTCGACGCAATGACGACATATGCATGTCGAGCGTCTTAGTTGAACCATCCCAATCGGTGTTCCAAATATCCCGCAACATACGTTGTCGCGTGATGAGCTGACCGGAATTTCGCATCAACATCTCGAGTAGATCAAATTCAGTTGGTGTTAAACCGATGATTTCGCTTTCTACGCGACATAGGCGTGACTTGGCATCCAAGTACAAATCGCCACTGGTCAACACATCACCAGTAACTCCCGCGGAACGGCGGAGCAATGCGCGCAAACGTGCAAGTAGTTCCGAAGATCGAAATGGCTTTTCCAAATAGTCATCTGCGCCCGCATCGAGCCCAACAACTAAATCAAGCTCACTCGAACGCGCAGTCAAAATCAGGATTGGAACATCGTCACCACGTTCGCGAACAGTGCGACACACATCAAGTCCGTCAACGACAGGAAGTCCCAGATCGAGAACCACAACGTCCGGATGTGTTTCTTCGATCAGTGTCAGAGCGGTCGCACCATCTTCGACATGCGCAACTGTGTAACCCTCGCTCTGCAAAGTGCGAACGAGTGGTTCTGCAATTTCAACGTCGTCTTCGACAACTAATACACGTGGCACTCTTTAAGCCTATGCCTAATTTGCGGAGCGCAAATGTTCAACGTCACCCATCGAGATTTCAACGACACCCTGTTCGGTTTCCACCACCAAGGCACCGCTGTCCGAAATGTCTAGACCAAGTCCCTCGACGGCTTCTTGCCCCATCCGCGTGATGCGAACCCGAGTGCCCAGCGTCCGAGAAACTTCGCGATACCGGTCAATCCAACCGTCCTGCACCAGCTCTACGTTTAATGCCGAAATGATTCGAGCAATCAACACCTCGCGGCTGACATCATGGTGTCCCAACAAGTGCAGCGAGGTTGCCTGCGCCGTTGGCAATTCATCCTCGAGCAACGACACATTGAGTCCGATGCCGATGACAAACACACCATCAATGAGCTGAACCAAAATGCCGCCAACTTTACGCATGGGCTCATCCACGGTCACGACATCATTTGGCCATTTCAACGCAACTGGAATCGACAAACTCTCAAGCGCTGCAACCACTGCACGACCCGTGCGCAACGGAACGCTGGTTGCCTGGCCAATCACGTCATCGATAGCGCAGCACACCGTCAAGGCAATACCGCCAGCCCATGGACTCGTCCACGTGCGATCGAGTCGCCCACGGCCAGCAACCTGTTCATCAGCCGTCACAGCTATTGCTGTCCCAGGAATCACGGCTGATTTACGCGCTACTGCTTCGTCATTTGTGGACTTCACCTGATCCAACACATGAACCGAAACCCACTCGCATCCCAGTCGAGCCAACTCAGCCGTAATTTCGGCATTCTGCAGGTTCTTGCGGGAGGCTTTCACATCATTTGTGCTCACATCGCTAGGGTAGTGAAGTAACCAGTCCGGAGGTACCAGTGAGCGCCGCAGATAAGACGCATGGGATTGATATCCACACGACAGCAGGCAAGATTGCCGATCTCGAGCATCGTCGCGAACTAGCGGCAGGCCGTCGCAAGGAAGCCGTCGACAAGCAGCATGCCAAGGGCAAGCTGACTGCAATGGAGCGCATCGAACGCCTATTGGACGAAGGTTCATTCCAACAGATTGATGGCTTGGCACGTCACCGCTCACACAACTTTGGCATGCAAAAGAGCCGTCCGTATGGCGATGGCGTCATCACCGGCTATGGCACGATCGATGGCCGCCAGGTTTGTGTGTTCTCACAGGACTTCACCGTTTTCGGTGGCTCACTCGGCGAAGTATTCGGCGAAAAGATTTGCAAGGTCATGGACCTCGCACTCAAGACTGGCGTTCCGCTAATCGGCATCAACGATTCCGGTGGCGCTCGCATTCAAGAAGGTGTTGTTGCGCTGGGCATGTATGCCGAAATCTTTAAGCGCAATACTCATGCTTCAGGCGTCATCCCACAGATTTCTCTCGTGCTTGGCCCAAGCGCCGGCGGTGCGGTTTACTCCCCCGCGCTGACCGACTTCATCATCATGGTCGACAAGACGTCACATATGTTCATCACTGGTCCAGACGTCATCAAGACTGTGACCGGCGAAGAAGTTGAATTCGAAGAACTCGGTGGTGCTCGTACACACAACACTAAGTCCGGCGTTGCTCACTACATGGCTCATGACGAAGACGATGCGATTGATTACGCAAAGTCACTCTTGTCATTCTTGCCAAGCAACAACATGGACGAGGTTCCATTCTTTGATGTTGATGCCGACATGGAAATCACTGACGAAGACAAAGCACTTGACACTTTGATTCCAGATTCACCAAACCAGCCGTATGACATGCACAAGGTCATCGAAGCCATTCTTGACGACGAAGACTTCCTTGAGGTCCAGTCAATGTTCGCTCCGAACATCATCACGGGTTACGGTCGCGTCGAAGGTCGTCCAGTTGGCATCGTGGCAAATCAGCCAATGCAGTTTGCCGGCACGCTCGACATTGATGCCAGCGAAAAGGCCGCTCGCTTTGTTCGCACCTGCGATGCCTTCAACATTCCCGTCATCACATTGGTTGACGTTCCTGGCTTCTTGCCAGGTACCGACCAGGAATGGCAAGGCATTATTCGCCGCGGTGCGAAACTGCTTTACGCATACGCCGAAGCAACAGTTCCACTCGTCACCGTCATCACCCGCAAGGCTTACGGCGGTGCTTACGACGTCATGGGCTCAAAGCATCTTGGCGCGGACATCAACATGGCATGGCCATCTGCACAGATTGCTGTCATGGGCGCGCAAGGCGCAGTCAACATTTTGTACCGCAAGGAACTTGCCGAGGCCGAGGATAAAGAGGCCGAGCGCGCACGCTTGCAGACCGAATACGACGACAAGTTCGCTAACCCATACTTGGCCGCCGAGCGCGGATATGTTGATCGCGTAATCTTGCCTCACGAAACTCGCGTCATGATCGTTCGCGCACTGCGCTCACTGCGTGGCAAGCGCGCAACGTTGCCACCAAAGAAGCATGGAAACATCCCACTGTGATTCCACACGTCGATGCAGATCAACTGCGCATAGTTAAAGGCGAAGTGTCGGCTGAGGAATTGGCTGCGCTTGTTGTTGTGTTCAACGCAGCTTTGTCGCACGCGAATGATGCAGCACGCGACCGCTCGGCTCGCCCGGAATGGAATGCGCCACATCGTGCCATGCGACCAACGTTGAACCATGGCATGAACGCATGGCGTCGTTCTGCGCTACCTCACTAGTTCTCTCAACTCTTCGGATAACTCATGTCTAGAACAGTCCTTCTTGCTTCAGCTTCCTCATCACGATTTTCGTTATTGAGTGCTGCTGGAATCGTTCCATTGGTTCAAGTCAGTCACGTCGATGAAGAAGCACTCGAGCGCGAACTTGGCCCGGTTGCCCCTGCTGATTTATGTGTTGCTCTGGCAACCGCCAAAGGTGAAGCCGTAGCTGCTGACATTCAAGTCACAGATGCGGCAAACTTGCTCATCATTGCCGCTGACTCGATGTTGGATTTCGGCGGCAAGGCCTACGGAAAGCCAGGCACTCCTGAGGTCACCATTGACCGTTGGAAGATGATGCGCGGCAAACAAGGCACCTTGAACACCGGCCACTGGATGTATGACACCGTGACGGGCCAGACTCGTACTGGCGTTGCCGGCGCCACGGTCTTTTTCGATGACGTCAGCGACGCCGAGATCGAGGCTTATGTCGCAACCGGCGAGCCGTTGCACGTTGCCGGCGCATTCACCCACGAGGGCTACAGCGCCGCCTTCATCTCCCGCATGGATGGCGACGGCCCTGCCGTTGGCGGAATTTCCTTGCGCCTATTACGCACTTTTGCAATTGAGATGGGAATCTCATGGCAATCCCTATGGAACGCCCCTAGCCACTAGGCGGGCTAATAGACTTACGAGAAGCATCAGCGAAGATGAGGAGATGCGTTCGTGAGTCGCACTATCAAGTCAGTACTTATTGCAAACCGTGGTGAAATTGCTATTCGTGTAGCACGCGCCTGCAAAGACGCTGGAATCAAGAGCGTTGCCGTTTACGCCGATCCCGACCGCGATGCCCAGCACGTCAAGGCTGCCGACGAGGCTTTCGCACTCGGTGGTTCAACAGCCGCTGATAGCTACCTCGTCATCGACAAAATCATCGAAGCTGCCACGAAGTCTGGCGCGAACGCCGTGCACCCTGGCTATGGCTTCTTATCAGAAAATGCTGACTTTGCTCAGGCTGTCATCGACGCCGGATTGATTTGGATTGGTCCTCCCCCCGCCGCAATTCGCGATTTGGGCGACAAGGTTTCGGCTCGCCACATTGCCTCGAAGGCAGGCGCGCCACAGGTTCAGGGCACGCCTGATCCCGTCAAGGACAGCGACGAAGTTGTTGCCTTTGCTAAAGAGCACGGTTTGCCAATTGCAATCAAGGCTGCCTTCGGCGGTGGCGGTCGTGGCCTCAAGGTTGCTCGCACTATCGAAGAAATTCCGGAACTTTTTGACTCAGCAGTGCGCGAAGCAGTTGCGGCTTTCGGTCGCGGCGAGTGCTTCGTAGAGCGCTACCTCGATAATCCACGTCACGTTGAAACACAGTGCCTGGCTGACGAACATGGCAATGTTGTTGTTGTCTCAACTCGCGACTGCTCATTGCAGCGTCGTCACCAAAAGCTTGTTGAAGAAGCTCCTGCACCGTTCTTGACCCAGGCTCAAATTGATGAGCTCTACTCGTCAAGCAAGGCCATCCTCAAGGAAGCCAAGTACGTTGGCGCAGGCACATGTGAATTCTTGATCGGCCTTGATGGCACAATTTCGTTCCTTGAGGTCAACACTCGCCTACAGGTCGAACACCCAGTTACCGAAGAAGTTGCTGGCCTGGACTTGGTGCGCGAACAGTTCCGTATCGCTGAGGGTCAGGCTCTTGGCTACGACGATCCTGCACTTCGTGGTCACTCAATTGAATTCCGCATCAACGGCGAAGACCCAGGTCGTGGCTTCTTGCCAGCACCTGGCGTTCTGACCACATGGAATCCACCAAGCGGTCCTGGCGTTCGTTTGGATGCTGGCTTTACCCAAGGTGATGTCATCGGCGGTAACTTCGATTCACTGCTCGCCAAGCTCATCGTGACCGGTCGCGATCGTCAGGAAGCTCTCGAGCGTTCCCGTCGTGCGCTGGCCGAATTCGAGATTGATGGCATTGCAACTGCGCTGACATTCCATCGCGCAGTTGTTGCCGATCCTGCGTTTGCTCCAGTCGATGCTGCTTCCCCGTTCTCGGTTCATACCCGATGGATTGAAACTGAATTCGACAACACCATTCCTGCTTACACAGGCACAACTGATGCTGATGATGAAACTGCAGAGCGCAGCCCAATCACCGTTGAGGTTAATGGCCGTCGCGTCGAGGTTGTATTGCCTGCGAACTTGCAGCTTGGCTCCGGTGGATCAGCTGGTGGTGCAAAGAAGCCAACCAAGCGTGCCAAGAAGGCCGGCGGTGCTGCTAGCGGTGACGCCGTTGCTGCTCCAATGCAGGGCACAATCGTCAAGATTGCCGTCGAAGAAGGACAGACTGTTGCTGCTGGTGAACTCGTCATTGTGCTTGAAGCCATGAAGATGGAACAGCCATTGACCGCTCACAAAGATGGCGTCGTGACTGGTCTTTCTGCCGAAGTTGGCTCGACAGTTCCAACCGGAACGGTGCTTCTCGAAATCAAGTAACTACTTAATAAGCAAAGGCTCCTCGGATGATTCCGGGGAGCCTTTGCTTATGGCTTGAAACTATTTTGTCGTTGGCGTTAGCCAAGATGACGGAAGCGGCTTAACCCAAATCTGCGTTGTGTAGCTGGCGTGCTGCTTCGGCGATTGAACCGCTCAGCGATGGGTAAATCGTGAATGTGTGTGCCACGTCATCGACGGTCAGTCGATGTTGCACTGCCAATGCGATCGAGAAGATGAGTTCGCTGGCCTTTGGCGCAACGACGACACCGCCCACGATGATGCCCGAATCTGGCAATGCGAACAGTTTGATAAAACCTTCGTGAATGCCCTGCATCTTTGCACGTGCATTTTTATTCAAAGGCAATAGAACTGAAATCGCGTTGACCTTGCCCGAAGCGATATCAGCGTCGCTGATACCAACTGTTGCAATTTCTGGATCAGTGAAAACGTTGCCCGAGACAGTATCAAGTTGCAGCGGCTTCACAGCATCGCCAAGTGCATGCCACATCGCAATGCGTCCCTGCATCGCAGCAACCGATGCCAACAGCATCACGCCAGTGCAATCGCCCGCCGCATAAATGCCACGCACGTTTGTGCGCGAAACACCATCGACGGTGATGTAACCATTGGCATCTGTTTCGATACCTGCGGCGTCCAAGCCAAGTGATTCGGTGTTTGGCAATGAGCCAACAGCCAAGAGACAGTGCGTGCCAGTGACTACACGTCCATCAGCCAACGTCACTTCGACGCCATCGGCAGTACGAGTGACGGATTCAGCGCGCGACTTCGACAGCACGGTCATGCCGCGCTCTCCGAAAACATGTTCGATGACGCTAGCTGCATCTTCGTCCTGACCAGGCAAAACACGGTCACGCGATGACACCAACGTGACCTGACTACCAAGTGCTTGGTATGCACCAGCAAACTCTGCACCCGTCACACCGGAACCAACCACAATGAGTTTTTCAGGAAGTTCAGTGAGGTCGTAAAGCTGTTCCCACGTAAAAATTCGTTCACCGTCTGGCACGGCCGTATCGAGAACTCGAGGACGTGCGCCAGTTGCCAACAGAATGACATCAGCGGTCAGTGTCGACTCAGCGCCAGCCTTATCTGTGACAACAACTTCATTGTCAGAAATCAGACGACCAGTGCCGCTCAATACAGTTACGCCCGCGTTAATCAGACCAGTGCGAATGTCACTGCTCTGGGTCGTCGCCCATTTTTGAAGACGTGCATTCACTTCAGCGAGATCCACGAATACATCACTTGCGTGTACGCCGATGGCACCGGCGCCGCGAGTATCTGTCGCAGCTTCAGCCACAGCAATCAGAGCCTTGCTCGGAACAACGTCCGTCAATACGGCAGAACCACCAAGGCCATCTCGCTCAACGATCGTGACCGTCGCGCCCAACTGGCGAGCAACAAGTGCCGCCTCGTATCCGCCAGGGCCTCCGCCAATGATGACAACGTGATTCACGTTTCTAGTCTCCCGTACTATCGTTGATTGATGAAACAGCTTGCCTAGGCAATTGCTTCAAACATATGGACAACCATGTCCAAAGTCGTGTGTGGATGGATAAAGGCAAAGCGGCCTACTGTTTCGCCTTGCCAAACGGTCGGTGTCACAAACCCAATCTGTTGATCGAGCAGGGTGTTTTGCATGCGGGCATAGTCAGCCGCAGTCCAGTCCTTGTGACGCCACAGAACTACGGACAAGGTCGGCTCTTGCACAAGTTCGAATGAATCATGTGCGCGAATGTAATCGGCAACTTCACGAGTCAGTGATAGCGACGACTCAACGGCATCACGGTAAGCATCGGTACCGTTCACAGCAACCGAGAACCACAACGGCAAACCACGTGCACGACGAGTCAAGTGATATGCATAGTCCGTTGGATTCCAATCGGTATCGCCATCTTCGTGCAGCACATCGAGATAGGAAGCTTTTTGCGTGTGGACTTCTTTCGCCAATGCCGGATTGCGATAAATAATGGCTGCAACATCAAACGGCGAGAACCACCACTTGTGTGGATCCATCGTGATCGAATCGGCAAGCTCAACACCGTTAAATACTTCGCGCACGCTCGGGGCTAACAAGGCAGCGCCACCATAGGCGGCATCCACGTGGAACCACATGCCCCGTTCACGCGCGATTGCTCCTATGCCAGCAAGGTCGTCGACGATGCCGGCATTTGTCGTGCCCGCAGTACCAACCACACCAACGACTGGAACATCACTCGTGTCATTAGCCAACGCGCGAGCTAAATCTTCACCCGTCATGCGGAAGTTCTCGCATGGCACAACTAACGGTTCCACATCAAGAATCGATAGCGAGTTACGGTTCGACGAATGCGCTTGCTCGCTGATGGCAATGCGCACTGGGACTTTGCCGCCAAGTTTCTTGCGACCCATGTCGCGAGCAACGGTCAACGCAGCAAGGTTCGCAGCCGATCCACCAGATACGAATGTTCCACCTGCACCCTCAGGCAAACCAACCAGATCGGCCATCCAACGCAGCACTTGGTTTTCAGCGGCAACCGCACCTGATGCTTCGAGCCACGAGATTGCCTGCAAACTCGCACACGACACAACCATGTCGAATAACAATGCGGCCTTAGTAGGAGCCGCAGGAATGAATGCTAAAAACTTTGGACTATCTGCCGAAATCACCGTGCGAGAAATGACGTTGTCGTACAAATCCATCACTTGATTTGCCGGACGGCCTTCGGCAGTAAACAGGCCGTCAAGTGCACTAAGAACTTCGTGTGAGGTGCCAGGGAAATCCAACGGCACTTCTGGCATTGCCAGGCGTTCGCGCATGTAATCGAATACCAAATCGGTTAGCGCTGCATCATGCTCATGCATCTTTGCCATCAGATTCACTCTTCACACTAGGTGTCAGGCCGCCGACTCGATTCCAGCCAGCAGGGTCACTATCACCAAGAACAACTCTACAAGTCCCGCCTTGGGAGTTGTCAGAGTCCTTTCGCTAGCGAGCGGTTCGACCCAAACCCACGAGTCGCGACGGTCACTGGATGCAAATACCGCCGAACACGCTCATAGGCGACACAATGATCGCCTATTTCGCTTTTATAGGTTCGGCTAACATTTCATCCAGAACCGCCGCTAATTGAATCGTTTCGCGATATCAAGTCGAACGAGCGGTTCGCCAATTGAAATGAGACGCTGTTCGATGGCATTCATACCGGCCCACTTTCTTCAATGAGTCATATGGCCAGAACTGGCATAGGTTTAAGTAATGAGATTCCGGCTATCAGCCATGGTTGTAACCATCAGCATGTTGTTCAGTGCCAATGCGGTACTGCCGGCCTTGGCACAATCAAGTAGCGAAGTTATCTCGATTACTGGTGCAGCAACGTCAGCGACTGACTCAACACCAGTCGTCTTGGATGCTGATCTCTATCTGCCTAAAGCAACACCAGCCCCAGCCGTTGTACTTGCTCATGGATTTGGGGGCAGTAAGGCATCCGTTGCAGCGCAAGCTATCCAATTACAAGATGCTGGCTACGTCGTGTTGGCCTACTCGGCTCGAGGATTTGGAAAGAGTTCGGGATCTATCTCCATGAACTCAACTCAGTTTGAAGTAGCAGATGCCAGCAAGATCATTGATTACTTAAGCACTCGTCCGGAAGTGAAATTGGATTCTGCGAACGATCCAGTCGTTGGGTTTGCTGGCGCCTCATATGGTGGCGCACTGAGCCTTATGGTTGCCGGTTCTGATCATCGAGTCGATGCCGTAAGTTCAGACATCACATGGAACAATCTCGAAACTGCGCTCTTTCCACAATCTATTGTTGGCGGCAAAACACCCGGAGTATATAAACAGCTCTGGACTGGACTGTTCTTTAGTCGCGGACAACTCAATCAAGATCAATCCACCACTCTTTGCGGCCGCTTTGCCGTTCAATGGTGCAAACTTTATGAACACGTTGCTACCACCGGAACTTATTCGGCGGAACAAGCAAAGCTTTTGCAGAACTCATCACCAATGTCAGTCGCTCAAAAAATCACGGCGCCAACGTTGCTGATGGCCGGACAAGCAGATTCGCTCTTTCCGATTTCGCAAGCAGACGCAACGTATCAACAGATCAAGGCTGGCCATCCTGCAACGCCTGTGAAAATGATTTGGCACAGCGGTGGACATGATGGCGGCACACCTGAAACGACTCGACTCAACTCTTTAACACGTGAATGGTTCGACACTTATCTGAAGAAAACCAAGAAACTCAATACTGATTTTGAAGTAACTTTCGCCGCGCAAAACATCACTGGTTCGGAACGCGAGCAAGCGGTACCGAGCGTTTCGGTATCTTCGACCTACACACCGCTTGACCAAAATCTGCGTGAAGTCCCACTCATAGGTGGACCGCAAGAAATATTGGCTCCAGCAGGTGGTGTGCCAGCCAACATCTCGACCTTTCCAGGAATTGGAAATGCAGGTGGATTCCTCTCCCACCAAATACCCGGTCAGTCTGCGACATTCAACACCCAGCCATTCACTAAGAGTCAAGAAATTATCGGCAGCAGCCGAGTCTCCCTTTTAGTTTCGAGCCAAGAGCAAAGTTTGACCGACGTCGCTTTGTTTGCCAGTCTGCAAATCGTTTCAGCTTCTGGTGTCGCCCAGTTACCAAATGGTTTAGTCGCGCCGGTGGAACTTTCCAAGGTTTCGCAAACGCCGACCCACATCGAAATCAATTTGCCAGCAATTGCCGCGAAGATTAAGCCTGGCGACCACTTGCAGGTTGTTGTCAGTACGACAGACATGGCATACCGTCTGCCGATTAACCCTGCCATGATTAAGGTCTCACTCGCACAGCCATCGTTAGGTCTCACCAACCTCGAGCTGCAGCCACTTAATCCCAGCGCTTCATTGTGGATCTATTTGTGGGTGATTTTGGGTGCGCTACTAATTGCGGCAGCAGTCTTATTCGCAACTCGTAAGCGATCCTTAGAGAATGACTCTCGACCTGAACTTGCCGACGTGCCGGTGACAATCGAGCACTTGGTTAAGCAATTCAAAAACGGCCCACTTGCCGTGAATGACATTTCTTATTCAATCCCGCAGGGAAAGGTAGTTGGACTTCTCGGGCCAAACGGAGCTGGCAAAACCACAACCATGCGTATGGTGATGGGCTTGATTAAACCAACCAACGGTGATGTTTTTGTCTTTGGCCAAAAGGTTCAACCAGGCGCGAAAGTATTGTCTCGAATTGGTTCGCTTGTTGAAGGCTCAGGATTCCTGCCACATCTGACTGGTCGAGAGAATCTGGATCTGTATTGGCGAGCTGCAGGTCGAACCGAACCAGCAAACTTCGAAGACGTGCTCAAGATTGCAGACCTAGGAACTGCTATCGATCGCAAAGTTCGTACTTACAGTCAAGGTATGCGCCAGCGCTTAGGCATCGCTCAAGCAATGCTTGGCCAACCTGACTTGCTGATTCTCGATGAACCAACAAACGGGCTTGATCCACAGCAGATTAAGGAAATGCGGGATGTCCTGCATGACTACGTTGCCACCGGCAAAACCGTAATCATCTCTTCACACATGCTTAGCGAAGTGGAACAGACATGTTCATATGTAGTCGTGATGCATCGTGGCGCGTTGGTGACTGCTGGTGAAGTTTCAGACTTGCTTACTTCAAATACCAAACTTGAAGACTTCTTCATCGAAGTCGTTGGCGAAGATCTCACCATTGGAAAATCATCATGAGTTATGAAGCATCGAAGACCTTGCCGTTTCGCGTAGAGTTCGTTCGACAATTACGCCGTCGTCGCACTGCGACAGCCTTCTTACTCATGCTGTTACTCCCACTCATTGTGGTTCTGGCATTGAAATTTGGGCCGTCTGGCCAAGGTTCAACTTCAGTCATTGGCGGTTCGCCGCAAAGTGGACTTAACCTCATTGATCTCGCCACATCAGGTGCCATGAACTTCACGGTCGTGATGATGTTTTTTGCCTCCGGTTTCTTACTCACAACAGTCTTTGCACTTTTTGCT
>JALQVI010000099.1 GCA_023260395.1 Candidatus Nanopelagicales bacterium | reverse complement strand
TCACCGAGGCAATCGCAGCCAAGTGTCAAAGAGTTCGTGTAGTTGCCGAGGCCGTACTCGCCAGTGTCGAAAGCGTTCTTACGATACGTGCCTTGGCTCGGGTCACCGTAGGGGATTACGAGTTCGGCGATGGACATGCGGTGCGCGATGCGACGCTCTTCGCCGTTGTCATTGAATCGCACATCATGAATGACGAGACCTTCACGCTGATCCCAGCCGACTCGCAAGTTCCAACGTTCCCAATCAATGCGCCAACCTGACACATCAAACGATGCACCGTCCTTTTGAACAATCTCGAGACTCTTCAGCTCAACGCTGCCGCCAGTTTGCGAAAGTCGGTAGTCGCCCGGTGTCATCGGAATCGGGGTGACGTCGTTATCTTCAACTCCAACAACTTCGTCGTTCTGTAAGTCAACGATGGCGTACACCCCATTGATGGGATGCGCATACATGTTCGATTCAGGAGTTGGTTTGAACCACATCGGTGTCCAAATCAAACGCCGGCCATCGTCTAGGTACTTGGGAATCTGAGCGCCGATTGGCCACGTTTCCATATGCACTTGAGTTTGCGGATCGGTCACGCCGCGCTTCGCAAGCGCTTCGATAACTCGGGCATCCTTCTTGGCCGCAGCCATTGCTGCTTCAGATTCGGTGGAGAGCACCGGAGACTTTGCGCCCTCAATCACTTTCCAACTGCGTGCAACGCTATCGACGCCCATGACACCTTCGTGCACTGTGGCAGTCGATCGGTCGAGGACTGTGATGCGCGCTGCGCGCTGCGTATCTTCGCCAGCCGTCCAAGCGAGAACGAACTCCTTCGCGGGCTCTTCGAGCTGAATCATCGCAAACAGGTGGCGATGGTCAAGATTCCACTGTTCGCGTGCGGCTGCGATGACGGTTTCAAGTTCGGCGGCGCTGAGCGGATCGAGTGGATGTTCGAGTGTCGGCGATTGCGACATGGGAGAGTCCTAGCGTTAATAAATACACGGATTTTGGCTCAGTCTATGAATTTTGGGGCATTTCGTTCGCCGAATTTGGGCAAATCACATTTACGTGGCCTCGTTAATAAGTAATCTGTCGCTTACATACCTAGAACAACGGAGTTACGCATGTCCATTGAGGGAATTGAAACAGTCGATTTAACGACTGAAGCCGCCCTGGAAGAAAAGAAGAAACTTCGCAAGCACTTCGGTCGCTTCGATATCTTTTTCTTCCTGCTGTGCACGATTGTTGGCGTTGACACGATTGGGCAAATGGCATCAAGTGGCGCACAAGGTTTCTTGTGGCTCATCTTCATGTGTGTCTTCTTCTTTATCCCATACGGTCTGTTCACCGCAGAGCTTGGTTCGGCATTCCCTGAAGAAGGCGGCGCCTACATCTGGACGCGTATGGCGTGGGGTCGCAAAGTCGCTGGTATGAACTCAATTTTCTACTGGTTCTCAAACCCAGTTTGGATTGGTGCAACTCTGTCGCTGCTCGCTATTCAGACTGTCTCGGATTACTTCTTTAACATCGAAGCCGGAAGTTTCTGGTCTTACGGTGTTGGCCTGATCTACATCTGGTTCTCTGTGTGGTCCGCCGTCTTGTCATTTGGCATTGGTAAGTGGATTCCAACTATTGGTGCTTTTTGCCGCATCATCATGATTGGCACCTTTGCAATCGCCACGGTGATTTACGGCGCAAAGAATGGCCTTAACTTCCCTTCAGCAGGGGACTGGAAACCAACGTGGCCAGCCTTCATCGCGCTCGTGCCCTTGGTGTTCTACAACCTTGTCGGTTTTGAAATGCCGAGCTCTGCTGGCGATGAAATGAAGAATCCGCAGCGCGACGTTCCATTCACCATTATGCGCGCGATGATCACGTCGATTCTTTTGTATGGCTTGCCGGTATTGGCCATTGTCTGTGTAGTTCCAAGCGATCAAATTCAGGGTGTCTCAGGATTCCTTGACGCTGTTGCAACTGTGTTCACCGTTTTCGGTAGCGCAGCGGGCTTCATGATGAAGTTGATGGCGTTCACGTTCATCATGGCGCTCGTCTCAAGTGGTAGTGCTTGGCTCATGGGTGCAGACCGTACCGAAGCAATCGCTTCCATTGACGGCACCGGCCCCCGATGGCTCGGTCAGTTCTCGGGCAAGTTCGGTACGCCAGTAAACGTGAACGTCGCTTCTGGTGTCGTTTCCACAATCGTTTTCGTTATCGCATCAAAGCTTGGCGATGGCAATGCGTCAACGTCGTTTAACGTCATGATCGGCATCGTGTTGTTGTTTACGAACTTGAGCTACCTTGTCATTTTCCCGGCAATTATCAAGTTGCGTAAGTCGCACGGACACGCTGAACGCCCGTACAAGATTCCAGGCGGCATGAAGGGCGTTTGGGCAGTTGGCATCATCACGACCTTCTGGTCAGCATTCGCGTCATTAACTGGAATGTTCCCGGGCTTGCTCTCAAATGGTCAGTTACTCGATGACTCGGCACTTCCAGACGGCGTCTCACGTGTTCAATTCACGTCGTATGTATTCACTGCAATCGGCGTAACACTTCTTGTGGGCGTCATCTTCTACTACCTCGGCCGCGAAACTCGCGCCAAGCTCGTCGTCGACCCAGAAGTCCCTGTCGAATAAATCTCCAACAGCAAAGCCCCATTGGCCATCGGCCGGTGGGGCTTTGTTTTGTCTTTTTATTGTTTGAGATAAGGTATAGAACGAATCAGCCGCAAGGTTGAATTCCGCGGGTGTAGCTCAATGGTAGAGCCCCAGCCTTCCAAGCTGGCCATGCCGGTTCGATCCCGGTCACCCGCTCCATATCTTTAATTGATGGTTCCAACCTTGGCGATGTATGCCGTCCCACTAAAGACCATCGGACTTCCGCCTGTATCTCCCGTTCTATCGATTATTCGAATAGAAAACGATTGGGCATTTGTCAGTGTTTTCAGGGTCCCAATAATCAAGAAACCGTAATTATTTGTCCAACTTGAATCACCAATTTTCTTAAAGTTAT
>JALQVI010000098.1:2259-3235 GCA_023260395.1 Candidatus Nanopelagicales bacterium | reverse complement strand
TCACCTGCTGATGAATTCAACTCCGATTCAAGCGAAGTCATTAGCACCGGTCAACAATCGCTTGCTCCGCAGACACCTTCCATCGATGTTCCAACGGGAATCACACGTGAATTGATCGACCGCGTCGTAGCAAGCCAGTTGAACATGCCCGAGGATTTCACCGTTCATCCGCGTTTGGCGCCGCAATTGCAGCGTCGCGCGGACATGGTTGAACAAGATGCCATTGACTGGGGAATGGGCGAAGCACTTGCAATCGGCTCGCTCCTTGCTGATGGAACTTCGGTTCGCCTTGCTGGCCAGGATAGCCGCCGTGGAACATTTGGCCATCGCCATGCTGTCATCGTCGATAAAAAGACCGGTTGGCAATACAAGCCACTCAAGCAGTTGTACTCAAACGGCTCACGCCTTTACGTTTACGACTCCTTGCTGAGCGAATACGCAGCAATGGGCTTTGAGTATGGCTACTCGGTCATGCGCCCTGACGTGTTGACGATGTGGGAAGCCCAGTTCGGCGACTTCGTGAACGGTGCTCAAACCATCATCGATGAATTCATTGCAGCCGGTGAACAAAAGTGGGCACAGCGTTCAGCAGTCACACTGTTGCTCCCTCACGGCTACGAAGGCCAAGGACCGGACCACTCATCGGCCCGTGTTGAACGCTTCTTGCAGCTATGTGCACAGGACAACATCACCGTTGCCATGCCGTCGACACCTGCGTCGTACTTCCACTTGTTGCGTTGGCAGGTTAAGTCACCGCTGGTTCGTCCTCTCGTTGTCTTCACACCGAAATCGCTCCTGCGTGCGAAGTTTGCTACCAGCCAGGTCAACGACTTCACGGAAGGCACCTTCAAATCGATCATCACCGACACCACTGTGAATCCAGCTGACGTCAAGAGTGTTCTGTTGTGCAGCGGCAAGGTGTACTACGACCTCGTTGCCGAACGCGAACGCACCGGCCGCAAGGACGTTGCCATCA
>JALQVI010000098.1:0-2251 GCA_023260395.1 Candidatus Nanopelagicales bacterium | reverse complement strand
GTTCTGTTGTGCAGCGGCAAGGTGTACTACGACCTCGTTGCCGAACGCGAACGCACCGGCCGCAAGGACGTTGCCATCATTCGCGTTGAACGCCTGTACCCCCTTCCAACTGTGTTGTTGCCGCAAGCACTCGCTGCCTACCCAGGCCTCGAAGATGTTCGCTGGGTTCAAGAAGAACCTCGCAACCAAGGCGCTGGTGGATTCATGTTGTTGAACTTGCCAGAAGTTATCGGACGACCACTGTCGTTGATTAGTCGTTCAGCATCATCATCACCTGCTGTTGGTTCGCATCATCGTCATGAAGTTGAGCAAGAAACCCTCGTGAAACAAGCTTTCGCTTAAACCCGAAAAGGAACGATATGTACTTCACTGACCGTGGAATCGAAGAACTTGCAGCACGTCGAGGTGCCGAGGAAGTATCGTTTGAATGGTTGGCCGAGCACTTCAAATTGTTCGTCGACTTAAACCCCGATTTCGAGGTACCTGTTGAACGACTAGCCACCTGGCTAGCTCGATTGGATGACGAGGACGACTAATGCGCGCTGCGATTGCCACCAGTTTCGATGCTGATGAACCATTGAACGGACTGACAATCGGAGAACATCCCGATCCAACAATTCCTGACGGTTGGATCCGTGTACAGGTCAAAGCCGCATCGCTCAACCATCACGATGTGTGGACCTTGCGCGGTGTTGCAACACCAGCCGACCGTCTGCCTATCGTTCTTGGTAGCGATGCATCGGGCGTTCTCGAGGATGGTCGTGAAGTGATTGTCCACGCTGTTATCGGCGATGCATCGGGCGGCGATGAAACTCTCGACCCCAAGCGCTCGCTACTGAGCGAAGTTCATGACGGCACTTTGGCCGAATACGTCACTGTGCCTGCACGCAACGTCATCGACAAGCCAGGCTTTCTCACATTCGAAGAAGCAGCCTGCCTGTCAACCGCATGGCTGACTGCATACCGCATGCTGTTCACAAAATCCGGCCTGAAAAAAGGCGACACCGTTTTGATCCAAGGTGCAGGCGGCGGAGTCGCAACCGCACTGATCCAACTCGCACACGCTGCCGGTTTCACCGTCTGGGTCACTTCCCGCGATGAAGCCAAGCGCGAATACGCCAAGTCACTCGGCGCTGACGAAGCGTTCGAAGTTGGCGCAAAGTTGCCGGGCAAAGTTGATGCCGTCATGGAAAGTGTCGGTGAAGCTACGTGGTCTCACTCCATGCGCTCGCTT
Organism: Candidatus Nanopelagicales bacterium; assembly: GCA_023260395.1. Lineage (GTDB taxonomy): Bacteria > Actinomycetota > Actinomycetes > S36-B12 > UBA5976 > UBA5976. Next base: position 1,017 of record JALQVI010000098.1, on the reverse strand, counting down.
CGCCCAGGCGGACGTATCGTCATCTGTGGCGCCACCAGCGGACCTAATCCCCCGGCCGATTTGAACCGCCTATTCTTCTTGCAGCTCGAGGTTGTTGGCTCAACTATGGGTACGCGCGAAGAGTTTGAAGCTCTCGTGAAGTTCCTCGGCGACACCGGCTTGCGTCCTCAAATCCAGCAAGTCTTTTCACTCGCGGACACCGACAAGGCAATCGCCCTCATGGCAGCCGGTGACATTCGCGGAAAGCTCGTCATCGTTCCTTAAGTCGCGCACTTTCGTAGGTTCCCGCATACTGAAATAACAACGAAGGGAGCCTTCCATGACTCAGCCAGTACACCAGAAACTACGTCGCTTTAATCTTTACGCAGGTGTGCTTCACCTCGTACAGTTCGGCGCCGTTCTCGCGCTGTCGACCGACTTCACGTTGCCGATTCGTGCCTCATACATGGCCGGTCCTCCAGGAACTGACTTCACTGAACCAGTCGTGTTGTTCAACTCGCCACTTGCAGTTGGCGTTGCGATCTTCTTGCTTCTCTCCGCTGTTGCTCACTTCATCGTGGCAAGCCCCACCTTCTTCGCTCGCTACTCGCAAGGCCTCACCGAACATCGCAACTACTTCCGCTGGGTTGAATACGGCATCAGCTCTTCCGTGATGATTGTGCTGATTGCACAAGTGTGCGGCATTACAGACATCGCGGCTCTGATCGCAATCTTTGGTGTGAACGCATCAATGATTTTGTTCGGCTGGTTGCAAGAAAAGTACGTCGAGCCAGGTTCCGGCGATTGGTTGCCGTTCATCTTTGGCTGCATCGCCGGAATCGTTCCTTGGTTAGCCATCTTGGTGTACATCTTGAGCCCGAAGTCACCCGTCCAGGCCGACCCACCGGGCTTTGTCTACGGCATCGTTGTGACACTCTTCGTCATGTTCAACTCGTTCGCATGGGTGCAGTACAAGCAGTACAAGGCAACCGGCAAATGGGCAGACTACTTGCGCGGCGAACGCGCATACATCGTGCT
>JALQVI010000097.1 GCA_023260395.1 Candidatus Nanopelagicales bacterium | reverse complement strand
GATGCATCGGATCGTTTAATGACTAGTTCACTCATCTCGGATGACTTTCACGTTTACGACACCACGCTTCGCGATGGTGCGCAGCGTGAAGGCATCACCTATTCCGTCGAAGACAAACTTGCAGTCGCTCAGATTCTGGACGACTTCGGTGTTGGGTTTATCGAAGGCGGATGGCCGGGCGCATTGCCAAAGGACACTGAGTTCTTTGCGCGTATGGCTGCAGGTGAAGTTCAACTAAAGAACGCGAAACTCGTTGCTTTTGGCGCGACTCGTAAGGCTGGAATGTCTGCCGAAGATGATCCGCAAGTCCGCGCACTGATTGATTCACAGGCTCCCGTCGTGACTTTGGTTGCTAAGAGCGATGTGTGGCACGTTGAGCAAGCATTGAAGACCACTAAAGAAGAGAATCTGTCGATGATTTCTGACACGGTCTCGCTTCTTGTCGCGCTGGGTCGCCGCGTATTCGTTGACTTCGAACATTTCTTTGATGGCTACAAGCACGATGCTGATTACGGTGTTGCAGCAGTGAAGGCCGCAATTGATGCAGGCGCTGATGTTGCTGTCCTGTGTGACACCAACGGCGGTATGTTGCCAAGCGGCATTGCCAAGATTGTGGCCGATGTGAAAGAACGAACCGGCGCGCGCATAGGTATTCATTGCCAAGATGACACTGGTTGCGCAATTGCGAACTCAATCGCTGCCGTTGAAGCGGGCGCAACACACGTGCAGTGCACGGCCAATGGTTATGGCGAGCGCACAGGTAACGCTGACTTGTTCGTCGTTGTTGCCAACATTGAATTGAAGCTTGAAAAGAAAGTTTTGCCCGAAGGCAAGCTTGCCGACATGCAACGTGTCTCACACGCACTTGCTGAAATCGCAAACCTTCCACCGGACACACATCAGCCATATGTTGGTGTTTCATCGTTCGCGCACAAGGCAGGTCTGCACGCCAGTGCGATCAAGGTCAGCCCGGAACTTTACAACCACATTGATGCATCAGTGGTGGGTAACGATATGCGTGTGCTCGTCACTGAAATGGCTGGCCGCGCGTCAATCGAACTCAAGGGTCGCGAACTTGGCTATGACCTAGCTGAGAACCCGGTTGCGATTGGCAAGGTTGTTGATCAGGTTAAGAACCTTGAAGCCAAGGGCTGGTCATTTGAAGCAGCCGATGCTTCATTTGAACTTTTGCTCTTGTCGGCAATCTCGGGCGATGACGTTAAGAAATTCACCGTTGAGTCATGGCGCACGATTGTTGAACAGCGCGAAGATGGCATGGTCGTTTCTGAAGCCACTGTAAAACTGCACGTGGATGGCGAACGCATCATTGCAACAGGTGAAGGCAACGGTCCGGTGAACGCGCTGGATAACGCATTGCGTTCCGCGTTGGTTCAGCGCTTCCCAGAACTAGCCAAGCTTGAACTTATCGATTACAAGGTTCGTATTCTCGACGGTGGACAGGGAACTGGCGCCGTCACGCGTGTTCTTATCGAAACCGCAGACAAGGGACGCCGCTGGAACACTGTCGGTGTTCACGAGAACGTTATTGCGGCATCGTGGCTCGCGCTCGAGGACGCTATTTCATACGGCTTGCTCAAGAAAAAGCCTCGCGCATAACAAACTAAAAAATTAGGCCCTCCAAATGAATGGAGGGCCTAATTTTTTGTGGCTTACTTGGGGTCTTCGTCGGTAAAGATTTCTTCGACGAGCTCTTCCACGGAGTCAGGTGCATCTGTTGGTAGAACAGCTGCCAGACGCTCGAGGTGTAGGCGCTCTTTTTCTTCATCTACGCGAGCAGCGATGTCATCGGCGCTATCTGCCTTGACCATCAATCGCACTGCATAAGTGAGAAGCGCGCTGATCAAAATCGCGGTGACAACGCCACCAATGACGCCTGGCAACGCTGTGGCCTTGTAGACCAAAGCTCCAACGATGGCTGCGCTTGGCAATGTGAATACCCAGGCAACCATCATGTTGCGGATCGTGGTGAAGTGAACCTTGTGGCCCGAACCAACACCGGAACCGATAACTGAAGATGCGGCTGCGTGTGTTGTTGAGATTGGGATACCTAGGTGGGTTGCACCGTTAATTGAGGTGATGGCACCGAGGTTCGCGGCCAAGCCTGAAGCGCGCGTGATGCGAGTTAGGCGAATGCCCATCGTTTCGATGATGCGCCAGCCACCGTAGAACGTACCGATTGCAATAGCGATCTGTGCGGCGAAGATTACCCATGTTGGAGGCGACAACTTTGAGCTGTCATCAGCGATTAGGTATCCGCCAGAGTACAACGTTGCGGCGATGATGCCCATTGTCTTTTGTGCATCGTTTGTTCCGTGACCCCACGATACGAATGCGCTGGAAACGACCTGGCCCCAACGGAAAAACTCGTGGTCTTCGTCGAGTTTGAATGCTTTTTGAATGCCTTTGACGAGGAAGCTCGCAAGGTAGGCAATCAAGAATGCGATGAGTGGGGAAGCGAAGATTGCGATGGCAGTCTTTTGAACGGTTCCCCATGAAACAGCCTGCGTTCCACCAGCCGCGATGCCCGCACCGATGAGACCACCGATGAGTGCATGTGAAGAAGACGACGGCATACCGAATGCCCACGTCAAGAAGTTCCAGAAGATTGCACCGAGCAATGCAGCAAGCGTGACCTTGATGCCGACAGGCACAATGCCAGCGGCTGCAGGTAGCGCGTCAATCGACACAGTCTTGGAAATCGTGTTAGCAACGGCAGTGCCGATAACTAATGCTGGTAAGAAATTGAAGATCGCTGAAAGGATGACTGCCTGGCGAGGAGTCAATGACTTGGTAGCGATAACTGTTGAGGTCGCATTGGCCGCATCATGAAAGCCATTCGTGAAATCGAATAGCAAAGCCAGGGCAACGGTTACGACGGTTGAGATAAGAATCAAATCCACGGGAATAACTATGTCAGTTACCTGTTGGCAAGGTGCAAGTAACTCCCTGTTTACCTTCTGTGGACAACGGTCCGTAATAAACGAGTAAATCGGGCCTGCTAAACCAGCCAAATTCCAGATGAACTGCCTTGGGTAGGGTTAATCCATGCGTATTGCCCGTGTTTCCGTGCCAGATTTGCCAGGTCCAGTTTTCGGTGTCGTCAACGGCACTCAGATTGGGCTCTTGAAGGGCCACCCTTTTGGCGAACTCGAGCCAGCAGGCGTCGCGCTTGATTTGGACGATGTGAAAATCCTTTCGCCAGTGCTTCCGAGCAAGGTCGTGTGCGTGGGTAAGAACT
>JALQVI010000096.1 GCA_023260395.1 Candidatus Nanopelagicales bacterium | reverse complement strand
TGTTGGGCAAGGTGCATTCACGCGGACGACATCGCCAACAGTTGTTGGAAGTGTCAGGCCAAGTGCGGCGTTGACCGCGGCGAACCCAGCCGAAGCCGGATCCACGCGCAAGTCATAACCAGGTGTGAATGGGACCTCTTGCAACGAGACACTGTCATCGTTGCCATGCTTTGCGCCACCCAATGGGCTCTTGGCGCCGTTAAGAACTTTAACCGTCACGACGTGTGTTCTCCTTGTCAACGAATAGTGGTTCAGTTACTTCGGCCTTGATGACCTTGCCTGCGTATGGCACGGCAACGATTTCGCCATGACGTGCTGCGCCATTGGCGAGCATGCCCATTGCGAACGAGCGGCCAAGTTCAGCCGACATGTAAGAGCTGGTGACGTAACCGATGTGCTTTACAGGTGGCTTTGTACCTGCATCGCTATCGGCAACAACGTATGCACCCTCAGGGATAACTTCCTGGCCATCAACTGGAAGGAAGCCAACGAGTTGGTGACGGCCCTCACGCGCAGTATCGCTGCGTGTGAATGAGCGCTTACCAATGAAGTCCTTCTTCTTGCTGACAATCCAGTCCATGCCAAGGTCCATCGGCGTTTGTGTGCCGTCGGTGTCTTGGCCAAGGATGACGTAACCCTTTTCAGCACGAAGCACGTGCATGGTTTCGGTGCCGTATGGCGTGATGTTGAATTCAGCGCCTTCGCTCATGACGGCTGCCCATACATGAGCGCCGTACCAAGCATCAACGTTGAGCTCGTATGCCAATTCGCCCGAGAACGAGATTCGTGCGATGCGAGCTGGGATACCAGCAACATCGGCGAACTTGTTCTCCATGAAGCCGAATGCTTCGTTGCTGACATCGAGGCCAGGGGAGAGCTTGGCAAGCAAGTCACGTGACTTTGGACCAACGATGGCAACCGTCGAAATGTGCTCGGTGACCGATGTGCAATAGACCTTGAGGTCTGGCCATTCGGTGTAGAGCCATTCTTCGAGCCAGTCCAGGACCTTGGCAGCGCCACCGGTTGTGGTGGTCATCAGGAAGTGGTTTTCGCCGAGGCGTGTTGTCACACCATCGTCAAACACCATGCCGTCAATGCCACACATGAATCCGTAGCGGCTTGCGCCAACCTTGAGCGAGCTGAACATGTTGGTGTAAACGCGGTCGAGGAATTCGGCTGCGTCTGGTCCCTGAATGTCGATCTTGCCCAGTGTTGATGCGTCCATGACGCCAACGCCTTCGCGCACTGCTGCACATTCGCGCAACACTGCTTCGTGCATGTTTTCGGTGCCGGTTGGGAAATACCAAGGGCGCTTCCACTGGCCGACGTCTTCCATTGGCGCGCGTGCAGCGACGTGCAATTCGTGAATCGGAGTCTTGCGCACTGGATCAGTGAGTTGACCGCGATCGCGCCCTGCGAGTGATGCGAATGGAACGCTCACGTATGGCGGACGGAATGTCAACGAACCGATTTCATCCGGTGCGCGATCAAGTGCCTGACCGATGAGACCCATTGTGATGGTGCCGCTGGTCTTGCCCTGATCGTGCGCAGTACCGATTGCGGTGTAGCGCTTGACGTGTTCGATGCTCTGCATACCGGCGTTGATCGCGCGACGAACTTCACGCAATGTTGCATCGCGCATGTAGTCGACGAATGCGTCCTTTGCCTGTTCCTCGGTCTGCTCTGCGCCGAAGAACACTGCAGGAGCGTCGTCGCCACCGAAGTCACCGGCCACCATGCCAGCGGTGCTGTACCACTGGTTGCTGGTCTTGACGACGAATGCAGCAAGCGATGGATCCCACGTTGGCTTGACGCCGATGTAGGTCGCAAGGTGAACAGTTGGAGTCCAACCACCCGAAAGTGCAATCAAGTCACCGTCGATGCAGGTTGCATCCGAGCCGTCAACATTGCCAACAGATACGCACTTCACAGTGCCGTCTTCCTTGGCGCATGCATCAACTGCGGTCTTGCCGGCGATGATCTGAATGCCAGCAGCCTTAGCTGCATCAACTGATGGGCCGCTCGCATCGGTGCGTACGTCAACAATTGCGTTGACCTTGACTCCGGCGTTGTGCAAACGAACTGCGTCGCGGTAACCCTGGTTGTCCTGGGTCACAACAACGGCAGTCTTGAACACATCAACGCCATCGCGTGCAACGTATGTTGCAGCTGCGTGCGACAACATGATGCCAGGTAGGTCGTTGTTTGCGAACACGATATGACGCTGGAATGCACCTGTTGCGATGATCGTGTGATCAGCGCGGAAGTGCCATGTGCGAATGCGTGCCTTGTGCTTGCTGACCATGCTCGAGAGGTGGTCGGTGCGACGCTCGGAAGCAACGCTGTAACCCTGGTCGTACAAACCGTGCAACACAGTGCGGGGCAAGTAAGTCACGTTTGGCAGGTCGAGCACTGCAAGTAGTTCAGCAGGAATAGCTTCGCCTGTCGCACGTGCATGACCACCAGGAGTTGGTTGGTCGTCAACGATGACAACGTCCTTGCCAGCTGCGGCTTGTTCGCCCGCAGCCTTGAGGCCAGCAAGTCCAGCACCCACAACAACAACGTCGGTGTGAACGAACTTCTTGTCGTAACGTGACTCGTCACGTGTGTCAGGCAGGTCGCCGATGCCCTGAAGGCTGCGAACGACTAGACCGTCAACGATTTCGAGTGTTGTAGCAGGAACCATTGGTTCGCCTGCGCCACTGTCAACCTGCACGAGTGCATTGGGTTCTTCGTGGCTGAGGCCAACGATGCCACGTGGACGATCGCGGTAAGCACTGTTCGTGAAGTGAACGATGCCGTTGCGCAATAGGGCAGTAGCGAGTGTGTCGCCGGCACGACCTTCGTAGGTCTTGCCATCAAATGTGAAAGTTACATTGCTCATGCTGGGCTCTTTGGCTGTTGTGTGAATGGTTTGTAGGCGGGGCCGAATTCATGTGTGACCGTATTGCGCCACACGTTGAACCAGCGACGGCAGCCGGCGCTGTGAACCCAGCGCTCAGCGAACCAACCCTTTGGGTTTGAACGAATGAAGACGAACTTGCCCCACTCTTCATCGCTCATTTCATCGCGATTTTCTGGGTAGGCAACGCCTGCTTCGGAACCGTAATGGAATTCGGTTTCGTCGCGAGGACCGCACCATGGACATGGAATGTGCAACATCTTGGTTCTCCTTAGTGAGCCACGCCGGCAGCGCCGTGCTCGTCGATAAGGTGGCCAGTCTTGAAACGATCCAAGGTGTAGCCAGCGTTGAGTGCATGTGGTTCGTCGTTGGCGATGGTGTGTGCCATTACCCAACCGGAACCTGGTGTGCCCTTGAATCCGCCCGTGCCCCAACCACAGTTCAGGTAGAGGTTGTCGACAGGAG
>JALQVI010000095.1 GCA_023260395.1 Candidatus Nanopelagicales bacterium | reverse complement strand
TTCGGCTGCTGGTTCAACCAACGGCGGCAATGTCGTCATCTGGACTCCCTGAGAAATGTTTCTTGCTGTATCCAACCGCGATTCGAGTGATTCTGTTCCCACGCACACGGCATTCGGACAGTTATCGCAAGTAACTTGCAGTCAGGCTCATGATATTGGCGAATAGCACCCTGTTCCAAACTGTAAAATTGGATTCATGGAAACAACTGCCTTGCCCATTGGCGTGACTGACATTGCATCCGTCAATGACCGCAAAGTCGTTCTGATGGCAGCTGCCCTTGAGGTTTTCACAGAAAAGGGCTTTCACAACGCCGCTATGGACGACGTGGCAGCGCGTGCAGGCGTCAGCAAACCCATTGTTTATCAATACTTCTCAAGCAAGCATGAGTTGTACTTAGGCATTCTTGACCAGAGCGTGACATCGGTCGTCGAAGGCATCACTGCTGCAATTGCCGCCGAGACTGATAACCGCAAGCGAGTGTCTGCTGCAATCCGCTACTACTTTGATCGCGTTGACGAAGCCGACCGCGGATACCGCCTGATTTTTGAGTCAGACTTCACGACTAGCCCCGATGTGCGTGTTCGAGTTGATGACCTAGTCTCACAGCTCGCGCGCCTAATTGGCCAAGACATTGCTCGTGAAACCGGTCTCTCAACAGGTGAATCAAACATTCTGGCTGCAGGCTTGAGTGGCATGGCACAGGCTGCCGCGTGGAGATGGATCAGCCTTGGTCGACCGGTCACCAAGGAAAAGGCCATTGCGGGAATTACTTACCTTGGCTGGACTGGCCTGAGTTCATTCTCAAACTAGTTTTCATTTCCGTTCGCCAATCGGGGTTCGCGCAAGGAACCCCACCTCATCAATGAATACGTCGTGTTCGCCGTTAGCGCACCGCTACTGCAATGCCTACATTCAGGTCATAGAGTTAAAGCAGTAACAATTCGTTCGTAGCCCGGGAGGCATCACCATGGAAGTTCGCATCGGAATCTCGCAAGCTGCTCGCGATGTTGTGCTCGAAAGCAACGAATCCCCAGCTTCAATTTCGCAGCAGGTCGAAAAGGCAATTGCTAATGACGCTTTGCTGAGCCTGACTGATGACAAGGGCCGCACAATTGTGGTTCCCGGTAGCAAGATTGCATTCGTTGAAATCGGTGCCCAGGCTGCTGGTCGCGTAGGTTTCGCGAACTAATTCAACCGCGCACTTGTGATGCGCGAAAAAAATTCAAACGCTAGTTAATTAACTAGCAAGACCTAGCGCATCCATACGACGGGAATGTGCGACGGTCAGTCGATTCACCAATCCGCTCAATTGAGTAACTGCTTCAGGATTCGTCGCTGCATGGGCAAACAACTGTTGAAGCGCCGGACGCGATGTGGCAACGATTGAGGCTTGGCTAATCATTTCGCCCATCATGCGACGACCCCAGAGTGCCAAACGTCCGGCAACTTTTGGATCAAGCTCAATCGCTTCGCGCAATCGTGCAACTGCAAATTCTGATTGACCGACATCCGCGAGAACATCGTTGACCAGTTGCGATGTGGACTCATCGAGGTGCACCGAAATCTCGCGGTAAAAATCTGCAGCAATACCATCGCCCACATACGCCTTGAGTAAACCTTCGAGCCAATCACGTGGCGCGAGGTTGTCATGGAAATTGTTGAGTACCTCAACGAACGGCTCCATGGCTTCGATGGGATCAGTGCCCCGCGCACTCAAATAGGCCGAGACTTGTTGATAGTGACGAAATTCTGCATCTGCCATTGCGGCTAGCGCCGTTTTGTCAGCCAATGTCGGTGCCATCGAGGCATCCGCGGCAATACGCTCAAAGGCGACAAGTTCGCCATAAGCCAGTACGCCTAATAGGTCTTTAACTGCAGGAGTGCTCACGAGGCACAAGGTTATGCCACATCCGCGGTACTATGGAATTCCACCGCGCAGTTACGCGGTTTTTCATAATAAATAGACCTGAGGTGCCCCATCGCTACCTTCGCCGAACTCGGTGTTCCAGAAGCCATCTGTACTGCGCTTGCTGCGCATGGCAAGACATCGGCTTTCCAGATTCAAGAATTAACACTTCCTCTTGCCATGCAGGGCAAGGATTTGATTGGCCAGGCCAAGACCGGTACTGGCAAGACGCTTGGCTTTGGCATTCCCCTGTTGACTCACATCACTTCGCCACAGAGCGAAGAGTGGGCGACTTTCAAGAACGCCGGCAAGCCACAAGCATTGGCTGTTGTGCCAACTCGTGAGCTGGCCGTACAGGTTGCCCAAGACCTTTCGGAAGCCAGCGAAAATCTCGGCATCCGTATTCTCGGTGTTTACGGTGGCAAGTCATACGAACCTCAAGTTGAAGCCTTGAACAATGGCGTCGAAGTTATTGTCGGCACACCTGGTCGTTTGATCGACTTGATGAAGCAGCGTCATCTTGATTTGTCTGCTGTCAAGGTCCTTGTGCTCGACGAAGCTGACGAAATGCTCGACATGGGTTTCTTACCTGATGTTGAAACTCTTGTGAGCAATTTGCCGACTACTCGCCAAACTATGTTGTTCTCGGCGACCATGCCTGGCCAAATTGTTTCGCTAGCTCGTCGTTACATGACGCAGCCAACTCACATTCGCGCGGTTGATCCGGAAAGCGATTCATCGGTTGTTGATTCGATTGAACAACATGTTTGGCGCGCGCACCAGATGGATAAGCCTGAGCTTGTTGCTCGCGTGCTCCAGGCAAATGGTCGCGGCCTGACCATGATTTTTACACGTACCAAGCGCGTTGCTGGTTCGCTGACTGATGACCTAACAGCTCGTGGCTTTGCCTGTGCTGCGGTCCATGGCGACCTTGGCCAAGGCGCTCGCGAACAAGCGTTGCGCGCATTCCGCGCGGGCAAGGTTGATGTGCTTGTGGCAACTGATGTTGCTGCTCGAGGTATCGACGTTGCTGATGTCACACACGTCATCAACTACGAATGCCCAGATGATGACAAGACCTACGTACACCGCATTGGTCGTACTGGCCGTGCTGGTAACAGCGGTGTAGCAATCACATTGGTCGACTGGCAAGACACTGCTCGTTGGCAAATGATTAATCGCACGCTCGGTTTGCCATTCAACGATCCACTAGAAACGTATTCATCAAGTGAACATGTTTATGCAGGTTTGAATATTCCGCAGGGAATCACAGGCAAGCTTCCACATGCAGCGCAGACTCGCACTGGTCTTGATAGCGAAACTCTCGAGGACCTCGGCGGTGCAAAGCCACGTGCTAAGAAGCAGTCCGGCTCAAATAATCGTTCTCAAGGTGGCAAGTCAACAGGTAATTCCCGCGATGGTTCATCACGTGGTAACTCGCAAGGTGGCAAGTCCACTGCAGGCGAAAAGTCTGCGTCTGCTAGCGCTCCAAAGAGCGAAAAGGCTGCGCCACGCAATCGTCA
>JALQVI010000094.1 GCA_023260395.1 Candidatus Nanopelagicales bacterium | reverse complement strand
CGTTGGGCTTTCCATTGTGCTCTCCCGTTGTGATTTCACAGACACTTTCGTCTTTTGGTAGATACCCCTAGGGGTATAGGGATACATTAGCACTAGAACTACTCGGGAGGTCAAAATGAGAAAGAAAGTCCTAGTTCTAGGTGCCAACTTTGGTGGACTCACCGCGGCACTAACTATCAAGCACGAACTACAGGGAGATGTGGATGTCACCGTCGTCAGCGACCGTGATTACTTCCTCTTTAACCCATCACTCATCTGGCTACCATTCGGCAAGCGCGAAGCCAAGGACATCACATTCAAGGTCGGACCAACATTCGAAACTGGCGATGTCGACTTCGAAGAATCTGCCGCCACCAAGATGGATCCAGATGCAAAAACAGTCACGTTGGCCAATGGCAAGGTGTTGAACTACGACTACCTCATCATTGCTACCGGCACTCGCAACCGTGATGAAGCAATCGAAGGTTTCAGCGAGAATTCAAACACCATCACAACACTGGATTCAGCAATCAAGACTGGTGAAGCGTGGAAGAAGTTCCTTGAAAAGCCTGGCGATATTGTTATCGGCGCCACTCAAGGTGCCAGTTGTTTCGGTGCGGCATACGAATTCCTGTTCAACACGTCTTACCAACTCAAGAAGGCGGGCATTAAGAAGGACGTCAAGCTGACCTATCTCACTGCCGAGCCATTCCTGGGTCACTTCGGTATTGGTGGACTACCTCATGGCGATTCACTACTTGGCATGTTCCTCAAGAAGGAGCACATCGGTTCACACCTGAATAAATCCATCGCCACAATTGAAGAGGGAATGATCACCACAACCGACGGCGACAAGCTCGAAAATGCGTTCAGCATGATCATCCCGCCATTCAGTGGCCAGAACTTCCTCAAAGAAGTTGATGGACTTGCTGATGCGAATGGTTTCGTCAAGGTCAAGGACACTTACCAAAGCGAAAAGTGGGACGACGTTTACGCAGTCGGCCTCGCTGCTGCGGTGACTGCACCATGGCAAACCCCAACACCAGTTGGTGTGCCAAAGACCGGTTTCCCAACCGAACAAATGGCACATGTTGCGGCGCTGAACATTGCGCAACAAATCCAAGGTGAGCTACCAACCAACCATAAGGATTTCGGTGACATCAAAGCTGTATGTGTCATGGATGCCGGTAACAATGGTGTATTGATTCTTGCCGACAAGATGTTGCCACCGCGTAAGCACGGCGTCTTGATTCCTGGTCCACAGAACCATCTGTTCAAACTAGGCTTCGAGAAGTACTTCCTTTGGAAGATGCGCAACGGCAAGGTAATGCTTCCGTAATTGACCTTTCGAAAAAAGGATGCTTCACGTGACTAATTCAGCAACTCAATGGGCCAATGATTTAGCCGCATGGGGCATACCTGTCGAAATTCTCGAGCAAGCGCCGGTGAGCCCGTGGATTCATCCACCTGCACTTTTCACAGTTCCATCCGAAATTGCATCGACGCCGTCGCACGAGCTTGCACGCGAAGCACTCGAACATGGTGGCTCGATTCTTGATGTTGGTTGTGGCGGTGGCATCGCTGCCTTTGCCGTAACTCCCCCGGCTACTCACGTCGTTGGTGTGGATCATCAACAAGCAATGCTCGACATGTTTGCTGACACCGCTGTTGCGCGCGATGTGTCTCATCAAGAATTTCTCGGCGATTGGCCAGACGTCGCACCGCTCGTTCCCATCGCTGACGTAGTGACATGTCATCACGTTGCCTACAACGTTTCCGACATCGAGCCGTTTATCAATGCGCTCGACCAACATGCCCACAAACGCGTCATCATCGAAATTCCGCAACAACATCCGTTGTCGATGATGTCGGCAGCATGGTTGCACTTTTGGAATCTCGAACGCCCCGCAAATCCAACGTCGCAAGATTTGCTCGCCGTTGTTCGCGACCTGGGTTATGACGCACAGATCACGACGTGGGACAGCCCGCTCGGTCGTGAAGTGTCATTTGAGAAGCAAGTTGAGTTCATGCGCATTCGGTTGTGTCTCTCGGAAGCACGCGATACCGACATCGCCGAGTTCTTACAATCCCAAATCAGCTCGGGCACTCGCCCACTCAGCACTATCTGGTGGGACAAGTAACACAAATTGTCAGACAATTTCCGTCGACACTGATTAGGCTCATATTCACTAACCAAAGCCTTTTTAATTGGCCCTATTTCGGGCGATAAAGAACGGAAGTGAAATGAAGCCAGGGTTCGTCGTCGAGACGGTCGAAGTTCATGCAGCTGGAGAACCCGGCCGCGTGATTATGAACATGGGTCACCTCATCGAGGGTGACACCATGGAAGAGCGTTTTGAATACGCGAAGAACAACTTGGATGATTTCCGCAAGTTCATCATTCGCGAGCCGCGCGCGTACCCAGGCGTATGTGGCGTGTTCGTCACTCCTCCGACCTCGGCTGATTCGCATTACGGCATCATCGTGCTCGAACAAGGTCAGTTCACACCGATGTCTGGCAGCAACACGATTTGCTCAGTGACCGCGATGCTCGAGACCGGTCGCATCCCAATGCAAGAGCCGACGACCGAAGTCAAGATTGACACCGCCGTTGGCCAGATCAGCGTGACTGCGCATTGCAAGGATGGCAAAGTCACAGCCGTGTCGATCGAGAATGTTCCAGCGTTCGTCGTACACAAGGACTACCCGCTCGACTTGCTGGAATACGGCGTGATTCCAACTGACATCATTTTCGGTGGCCAGTTCTTTGCCCAGACTGACATCGCAAACTTCGGTCTCACGATTGACAAAAAGGATGCCAAGGCGCTTCTCAAGATTGGTGCGCTCATCAAGCTTGCGTGCAACGAACAGATTCAAGTTGAACATCCACTGAACCCGAACATCAAGAATGTGAACCTTGTTGTGTTGCACAGCGGCACACCAACTCCTGGTGTTCCGATTCGAAACACGATGGTCATGACGTACGCATCGCTGAGCAAGGATGACCCAGACACGTGGACTGGCACGTTCGACCGCTCGCCTTGTGGCACTGGCACTTCAGCACGTGTTGCTGGCTTGCATGCACGTGGCTTGCTGAATGTCGGCGAAGAATTCATCCACGAAAGCATCATCGGCACCCACTTCGTTGGTAAGTGCTTGCGCGAAACCAAGGTTGGCCCATACGACGCAGTCATTCCGGAAATCACCGGCACTGGCTGGATCAGCGGCGAAGCCAAATGGGTGCTTGATCCAACTGATCCATTCCCGCAGGGATTCTCCCTCGGCGACATCTGGCCACCGGAGTAATCATGCGCAGAGTTTTAGTCACAGGCGGTTCCCGCGGAATCGGCGCATGCATTGCGCATGAGTTTGCCGCGCTTGGTGATCGCGTTACTGTTCACTACAGCAGCAATGAAGCCAAGGCTCGCGAAGTTCTTGCCTCACTTCCTGGTGAAGGTCATTGCATTGTGCACGCGGATTTGCGT
>JALQVI010000093.1 GCA_023260395.1 Candidatus Nanopelagicales bacterium | reverse complement strand
AAATCGCGCCGAAACATTGGCAAAGAACGGCAAGTCGTACACCAGTTCACCAGCTTCGAGTGGCCCATTTTCAATTACCGTTACCCAGGATGAAGTGAACTTTCAGCGCAACACGTATTGGTCGCAAGCAAGTGATGATCTGCGCATTCCAAAAGTTGCTCGTATGAACTGGACTTTGCGTCCAACGAGCGCTGCTGTTGATAAAGCAGTTATTGACGGTGACCTTGATGTTCGCCTCGATGGGGGATTGACCGGAAGCGTGGCAGCATCCGCGCTCAAGAATCCTGCGATGAACAAATACCTTGATCAAATCGGCACGGGAACGATTGATTACCTGGCGCTCGTGCCGACTGCAAAACCGCTTGAACGTGTTGCATGTCGCGAAGCGATTTTCTATGCCTTGAATAAAACAGACTTGGCGCGTATCCACGGTGGCGTAAGTACAGCTGGCATTGCTACCTCAATGATTTCTGCAGGGATTCCAGGTGGCGAGAAATCATCAAATAAATACTCTTCGGGACCCCTAAACACTGGAGATATTGAGAAGGCTCGAAACTCGCTGAGCATTTGTGGTTACCCAGATGGTTTTGAAATCGGAATGGCTTATGTCGATATGGGGCTAGGCAAACGTACGTATGAATCTGTGCAACGAAGTTTGGCGCGAGTGGGCATCGTGGTTGATCCGCACGAGTACGCATCGTTCGCTGAGTACTTCACATCAGGTGTAGGTAATCCAGAAAATCTTCAAACCTCGAACGTTGGTCTCGTCGCCGCTGCTTGGTCACCTGAACCAGGTCAAAGTGTGACGTATTGGGGACCAATTAGTGATGGCCGCAAAATCAAGCTGCGTTCCAATTTGAATTACGCAATGATCAATGACGACCGCATCAATAGCACTTTAGATACCTTGGAATCTGGAACAGTAAATGCCGCTAAAGCCAATCGCAGTATTGATCAGATGGTGATGGAAAAGGCCGTCTATGTGCCATTTATTGTCGAACAAAATGTGCTTTACCGCGGACCTCTGCTCAGTAGCGTTTACGTGCAACGCGCGCTGGGCGGGCATTACGATCTCGTGAATATCGGGGTGAACCGAGAATAGTGTTGCTTCGGCATGCAGTTTGAGGTGATAACCCCTTGTTTTAATGGGTTTATTAAAATTTCACATGGCCAGATTTGCTGAATTTGGCTTAGACTCGGGAACAGCGGCAAGTTAACGGCTAGCTTGTGATTAGTTTTCGAAGGTGAAAATGACTGCAGTTCATTCAGTTGACGACATTCCGTCGGTCGAAACTGTGGAAGCGGCCGTAATCGGCCGTTCGTTGCGTCAAATTGCCTTCGCCCGCATCAAGCGTGACAAAGTGGCCGTGGCCTGTGTTGTCGCACTCATCATCATCGCAATTCTTGCAATCTTCGCGCCGTTCTTATGCAACGTACTCGGCGTTGATCCCTATACGTTCAATTCGAAATTGATCGATGATGCCGGCGGTTTGCCAGTCGGCAATTTCGGTGGGGTTTCACTTGCGCATCCACTTGGCGTCGAGCCACTGACCGGTCGCGATGTGTTTGCTCGCTTGCTGTACGGAACTCGGGTTTCGTTGATGATTGCACTGTTGGCAACCATCATTGTTGTGACCACTGGTGTTCTTGTTGGCATTCTTGCTGGGTACTCACGTGGCTGGCTCGATGCAGTTTTAAGTCGCATCATGGACTTGACGTTGGCGTTCCCGTTCTTGCTCGTGGTGATTGCCATGTCACCTGTTTTAGAACAGCGACTTTCCGCGATGGGTTTGCCCGAAGGAAACGCCTCGCGCATTTTGACATTGGTATTACTGCTCAGTCTTTTCGGTTGGCCGTATCTTGCTCGTCTCATTCGTGGTCAAGTGCTTTCGATGCGCGAACGTGAATTCGTTGAAGCAGCGACGTCAATTGGTTCTGGAACTGGACGAATGGTGTTCAAGGAATTGTTGCCAAATCTTTGGGCGCCGATTCTGGTGTACTCCACAATCGCGATGCCAGGATTCATCGGAGCCGAAGCCGCTCTTGCCTACCTCGGTATTTCAGTGCAACCACCAACTGCGACTTGGGGCGCAATGCTCGAAGAATCAGTTGGCTATTTCACTGTTGATCCGTTTTACATGTTTGTGCCATTGACCATGTTGCTCGTAGCAGTGCTGTCGTTCAACTTGCTCGGTGACGCTCTTCGTGACGCCCTTGATCCCAAGGCAGATCGAAACTAAATAAGTTTCCAAAGGCGCGCGCCGATGGATTGATTCGCAAGAATCGCGCACTACAAGCGACTCGCACCCGCGGGTCACAATGGAAGGACTATCCATGAAGAAATCGACAGGCATCCGCTTCGGCGTTGGTGTTGCGTCGGTTGCGTTGCTTTTGACCGCCTGCGGAGGCGGCAGTGGAAGCAGCGCGACAGGTGGTACCAAGGGTGGAACGCTAACGTTCCTGACAGAGGCAGAACAAATTCTGCACCTTGACCCGCAGCGCAACTACACCGGCGAAGACCTCGCTTTTGCTAGCGGTTACCTCAACCGCACTTTGACTCAGTACACATTGAGCAAGGACAACAACGAAGCATCAAAGCTCATTGCTGACGCTGCAACCGACACCGGCACTGCATCTGCAGACGGCAAGTCGTGGAGCTTCACCATTAAAGATGGCATCAAGTGGGAAGACGGCAAAGCCGTAACCTGTGATGACTTCAAGTACGGCGTATCCCGCACCTTCGCAACGGACATCATCACTGATGGCCCGACCTACGCAATCTCAATGCTTGACATTGCAAAGAACGCTGATGGCGCATCGGTTTACCCAGGTCCTTACAAGGCAACTGCTGCACAGCAAGCTGCCTATGACAAGGCAGTTACTTGCGATGGCAACAAGATCACTTTCAATCTTGCTAAGCCTTCAACAGACTTCAACTACACCGTAACTCTGAGCGCTTTCGCACCTGTGCGTAAAGATGCAGACACCGGTGAAAAGTACGACGATCACCCGTTGTCAAACGGTCCATACAAGATCGAGTCATACGTCAAGAAGGACAAGCTCATTCTTGTGCGTAACGACCAGTGGGATGCTGCAACGGATTCATTCCGTCCTGCATACCCAGACAAGATTGTCTACACCTTCTCGCAGCCAGCGTCAGTTATCACTGAGCGTTTGATGGCCGATTCTGGCGCCGATGCATCTGCATTGTCTCCAGATCCAGTTGATTCAGCCAAGCTCGCTGTTGTATTCAAGGATGCAAAGTACGAAAAGCGTCGTTTCAATGAATTCGACCCATACGTTCGTTACTACGCAATCAACACCAAGAAGGTTCCAAACGTTAAGCACCGCATGGCGATCCTTGCTGCTGCTAACCGCGAAGAACTTCGCAAGATTGCCGGCGGTATTTACGCTGGTGACTTCGCAGACGAAGGCTGGCTTTAGGCCTTAACAACATCAAAAAATTGGAAGTCATCAGTCATTTTTGATAACAGCCCATGAATCATTCTCCACTCCTCTCGATCATCATCCCCACCTACAAAGAAGCTGGCAACGTCAAGAACTTGATTGAGGAAATCCTGGAATACTGTGACCGGGATTCTCTGGAAATTCTGGTGGTTGATGATAACAGCCAGGACGGCATTGATGAGCAAATCCGACTGCTTTATGAACAGGGCATCAATATCATGTTGCTT
>JALQVI010000092.1 GCA_023260395.1 Candidatus Nanopelagicales bacterium | reverse complement strand
GTGAAGTTCGCTTGATGTCGCCAAACCTTCAACGGTTTCAATGCTGTGACCATCGGCCTGAACTGCAAGCATCGTGCAGCTCTTGATAGGACGACCTTCGAACAAGATTGTGCAAGCGCCACAGTTTGTGGTGTCGCAACCAGTGTGGGTGCCGGTCAACTTCAGACCCTGGCGCAACATGTGCGCAAGGAGAAGACGTGGCTCCACGTCGATTGTGCGAGGTTCTCCATTCACAGTGACTGTGATGCGACGGGTAACAACGCCTTCGGCAGGTGCCGGGGCAACTTCGTCATAAAGGCTTGACATATCAGGCTACTTTCTGTGATGACTCGGCTAGGCCGGTCAAAATACGAATCACGAATGTTTTAACAATCTGACGTTTGTAGTCCGAGGTTCCACGGTGATCAGAACGAGGTTCTGCTGCAGCAGCAACTGCTTCTGCAGCGGTCTTGATGTTTTCTTCGGTGAGCTTTTGTCCAACTAGCGAAGCCACAGCATCAGTGGCATCAATCGTGCGGCCGCCAACACCAGCAAGTGCTGAACCGGCACGAGCGACAACGTCGCCCACCATGTCCAGCGACACTGCAACAGATGCCGTTGCGAAGTCACCAACGCGACGCTCAAGCTTCAAGTAGCTTCCCGAAGGCTTGCCTTTTGGTGCCGGGATGACAGCTTCGATAGCAATTTCATTGAAAGCAAGTGCGTTCTGGAACGGTCCTAGTACGAAATCTTTCATCGCGATGGTGCGCTTGCCCTTTGGACCCTGGGCAACAATATGGCCGCCCAATGCAGTCATTGCGGCGGCCCAGTCACCCTGTGGGTCTGCGTGGCATACCGAGCCCACGAAGGTTCCACGAGTACGAACGATTGGATCAGCAACAAGATGAGCAGCTGCAGCCAATACAGGCGACGCAGTTGGAAGCACATCCGAATACTCCAAGTCCTCGTGACGAGTTAGAGCACCAATGCGCACAGTTCCATCTGCTTCAACATTGATGTACCGCAGACCTTCAATGTTGTTGATGTCGACAAGCATTTCTGGTGCAGCAAATCGCAGCTTGAGCATTGGGACCAAACTCTGGCCACCTGCCAAGACCTTTGCTTCGCCACCGCTAGCGTCAAGAATCGCAATAGCCTCTTGGACTGTCTTTGGCGATTCGTATCCAAAGCGTGATGGGTACATTCTCGTTACCTTTCGCGAACTGTTGAACTAAAGATTGTGGTTTTTACTGATTGTCTGGAACGGCGACTGGCATTGAGTCGGCATCTGGATCCGGACGAGGTGTTTGGTCTGGCGGCCAAGGACCTTGAACTGGCTGGCTGGCAACTTTGAGGAAGTCGGTGAACTGTGGCCATGCCCAAACGGTTGGGCTCTTGCCTTCTTTAGGAGAATTTTCGATAAGGGCAAACATGCGCGGATTGCCGCGTTCGCCGCCTGTTGATTCGATAGCCATGCCAGAGATCCTCTCTTCGTTGTGAGGTACGTGTCTGAACGTAACACCGCACTAGGTACCCCGCAAGAGAAACAGCAAAGTATTCGCAACTATTTTCAAGATGCGCGAATGACATGGTTGCGCTATACGTCAGCACAAAAAATTGAGCGAGGAATACGTTCGCATTCGCCAAAATCTCTATGCGTTATGAGCCTTTAAGGACTGCAATCATTTCGGCAAGAATCGATACTGCAACTTCGCCAGGTGAACTTGCTTGGATATTAAGACCAGCCGGTCCGTGCACTCGTGATAAATCCGTTACATCTCGATAGGCCAACCAGTCCGCGCGAGCCTCTTGCATCTTGAGTGAACCAAGTGCTCCGATGTATCCAGCATCGCTTTCGAGCGCGAGCTCGAGACTTCGACCTGACTGTTCGACGTTGTGACCCATGATGACAACACCGTCCATCGGTGACATGTCGGCGACATAACCTGCAACCACATCATTGCGAGTTTCCATTCGCACGTTCCACCCCATCGTGGTTGCCATTGCTTGAAGAGCCTCAGCAATTGGACCATTGCCTGCAATCACGAGCTTTGTGGTGGGCACCAAAACAGTGATGACTTGATTGTCATGAGTAGAAACACTAGAAACGCCCGCATTAAAGAGTTCTTGCGTTCGTTCATTTGCCGAACTCATCGTTTCGGGCGTGAAGGTTTCAATGGAAATAACGTCACCGTTGTCGATGGTGCACACGATGGCGATCGGTTCACGCTCAAGGAGTGCCGGCCACGTATGAGATGGGAAAAGTTCCACCGGAATCAGCAAGAACTCGACAGGAGTTCCTTCGTTGTAGCCAGAGATACTGGCCTCAAAAGCGCCAACTGTGAAAGTTACGAGACGACCTTGCGTGAGTTTCAAGTTGGCGATGTCTGCCAAAGCCGAGTCAAAAACACCTTGAGCAACTGATCCAATTCGACCGCCACCTGGAGTGAGAGCCAACGTGTCCGTGCTTGCATGCGGCGAAACCATCCACGCAACATCGGCGTGCGTCTTGGATCGGACGAAAGCGCTCACACTCAAAGCAACATCAAACATGTCGTCAGTATAAGTTCACCGACTAGAACATGCCGCGGGAACAAGATTGTCGAGCGACTTAGACGGACTTAAACACTGACATTAAGTGAGAACGCATGACATAAAGCACCGTGACCGAGATGATCACAAGCACTACGCTCAGCGCGTATGCGTTTGCGAGGTTGGACTCGAGTGCAACATAAACCTGCATTGGAAGCGTTCGAGTGATTCCAGGCATGGATCCAGCGAACGTGAGCGTTGCACCGAACTCTCCTAACGCGCGCGCCCAAGCCAAGATGGCACCCGTCATGATTGAGCCTCGAACTTGCGGCACTGCAACCTGCATAAAAAGTTGATTCGAGTTAGCGCCGTCAGTTTCGGCAGCCTCTTCAATTTCACGTGGGAGTTGAGCAAATCCCGATTCAACAACCAACACGAGAAATGGCATGCCCACGAAAACGCCAGCCACAACCACGGCGACGAATGTGAAAGGCATTGCCCATCCAGTGGCTTGATAGATCCACGAACCGACTACGCCGTTTCGCCCCATGAGAGCCAAGAGCGCAAGGCCAGCCACCGTGGGCGGCAAGACGAGAGGCAATGTCACAAGCGGTCGAATGTACTTCGTGATTGATAGCGGACCACGTGCGAGTACCCATGCGAGTGGCACTCCGAGAACGATTGCGAACATCGTCGCCAAAATGGATGACAGTAACGACACCCGAAGGGCGTTCATACTGTCAGACGATGACAACTCGGAAAGCAGATGACTCCATGGCACGCGTGACAACAGAGCTAGAACGGGCGCCACAATTAGCAGACCACCAGCAAATGCTGGCACTGCCAAAGAGAGACTTACCCGTTGTCGTTTCATTGCGAGGGAACGCCGAATCCCGCCTTGCTATACACATTCATCGCATGCGCATCAGTCAAGTAGGACAATAGTTCCTGAGCAAGAGGGTTATTGTCATCTACTTGTCCAATTGCGTAATCAGTAACATCCGCTTTCTTATCCGCGAATTCAACTTCACCTAGTTCAGATTGTGCGACGACGTCTGTGTGATAAACAACGGCATAGTCCACTTCTCCTGCAAGCAATTTGGCCAACACGCTCTTCACATCAGGCTCAAGCGACTTTGGCTTGGTCGTGACTCCTTCAGCAGCAAGCGCCTTGTCTGCAGCTACTCCGCAAGGCGCTTCGTGCGCGCATTGAATCCACGATGATGCGTTGCTGAGAAGTTGGCGTGCGGTTACTGTTGCGCCTACCTTT
>JALQVI010000091.1:3505-3822 GCA_023260395.1 Candidatus Nanopelagicales bacterium | reverse complement strand
GCAAGTTGTGCGGGGCCATATTCGTAGCCATACCAACGGCAATGCCTGAGGCTCCGTTAACAAGCAAGTTAGGTATTGCAGCTGGCAACACAGATGGTTCTAGTTCGCGACCGTCATAGTTCGGTGCAAAATCGACAACGTCTTCATCGAGTGATTCGACCATGAGGGCCGCAGCAGCAGCCAAACGTGCCTCGGTGTAACGATAAGCAGCAGGTCCTTCATCGATCGAACCAAAATTGCCATGGCCATCAACGAATGGCATGCGCAGCGACCAGTCCTGAGCCATACGGACCAGTGCGTCATAAATTGCCGAGTCA
>JALQVI010000091.1:0-3495 GCA_023260395.1 Candidatus Nanopelagicales bacterium | reverse complement strand
ACCATGCGGGTGCAACTTACCCAGAACTTCGCCGACAACACGAGCACACTTCACGTGGCCTTTGTCATTGCGCAGACCCATGTTGCTCATCGTGTGCAGAATGCGACGCTGAACTGGCTTAAGACCATCACGAGCATCTGGCAAGGCTCGCGAATAGATGACGGAGTAGGCGTATTCCAGGAACGAGCCCTGCATCTCGGATGCAACGTCAATATCAACTACGCGTTGCGCAGCATCATTCTTAGCCATGCTTTGTTAAACCCTCAAGACGTTTGGTTGAGCAAAATTTACTGAAAATCAGTTGGTCGGGAACCGAACAAGATGTCGTCCCACGAAGGTGCATCATCCGCAACTGGTGCGATGACCGGAACAGGCATTGTTGGTTGACCTGGACCTGCCCATGCTGGTGAATCCAATTCGTCAAGGTTGTTATTGGCTTGAACGATCTCTGGTTCAACTGCAGGAAGGCCCACTAGGCGTGGACGAATTTCCTGAATCTCAGGTGTTGCAGCGGCTGTTGCCTCTTCGAACAACCAGCGCGCTTCATCATCGGCGGCCACAATGCCCTGGCTAGCTGGATCAAAAATCCACGTCGCTAATCCCGCTCCGCTGCCAGTTGGCCACGTGACGGTGATGTTCCAGCGACCGTCCTCACGACGGTAGCTATCCCATTCCAAATCGAATGCTTCGATACCACGATTTTCGAGTTGCCCGATAGCGATGTCCTGCAAAATGACATCGCCATGACTGCGGCGCACAAAGGTTTCACGAGCTTTTGTTGCCATGTGGTGACGTTCAGCCAACACTGGGCCGGCGTAACGATCAACGCGATCAACGGATTCGCCAGATTCCGCTGCAATGCTTTCAACTGATTCACCGCGGCGTACCCGAGCTTGAATCTCACGGGGACTCAATGGGGTTTCGGCTGGGGATTCGAATTGAGCGACCTTGGAAGGGGCAGTTACGTCACGCAAAAGGTGCTCGTCGATGGTCACGCTGTATTCGTTGCCGTCGTCATCAAGGAAGATCAAGCTCAAGTTATCGTCGCTTCGACCCATGTAGACCAATTCAGACACGGCAATTCCTTTCGTACGGCACCTCTAGTGTGGCGCGAAACCCTAGAAAATCGCGGTAAATCGGGGCGTGTGTCGCTTAAGGAACCTGACCACATCCAGCAGAATGGAACTCGTGAACTTTACTTCTCCATTGCCCGATGCCGATGTGCATTTCGCCCTTGCTATCGCCACGGCGGCCGGCGAGCTGTTGGCCGCTCGTCCTGACGCGTTAGAAATCAGCACCAAGAGCACTGCAACAGACGTTGTTACCCAGATGGACAAGTTGGCCGAGGATTTGCTGGTTTCACGAATCCGAGCCGAACGCCCACTGGATGGAATCTTGGGCGAAGAAGGCGCGGATGTGTCCTCGGAATCTGGTCGCATGTGGGTCATTGATCCGCTAGATGGAACTGTCAATTACCTCTATAACTTGCCATTTTGGGCAGTCTCGGTGGGCTTGGTTGATCTGGCTACTAATCACGGATTGGTTGGAGCCGTTGTCGCTCCAACACTTGGCAAGGCCTGGGTTGCCGGACACAACCAAGGTGCGTTTGTACTCAACGGTGACACATCGCGACCTATTGGCGTCTCTGAGTGCCAAACAATTGGCAGAGCACTCATCGGAACGGGATTCGGGTATTCACAAGAAAGACGTGCATCACAGGGACGCGTAATCAAAACTTTGCTGCCTGGCCTGCGCGACATCCGCCGAATGGGCAGCTGCGCGATTGACTTATGTCTCTTAGCCGAAGGTCACCTCGATGCTTTTTTTGAGCGCGGAGTCAATCCATGGGATCACGCGGCTGGCGGTGTTATTGCCCGAGAAGCAGGTGCCAAGGTTTCTGGATTGCGTTCGAAGCCTGAGAGCGATGAGATGCTTGTGGCCGCTAATCCACAATTACACGCGTTGCTTGTTCACGAACTTGAAACGCTCAACGCAGATTCTGATGAGGAGTAGTCATGGCACTTTACGCATTAGGTGATAAACAACCCACAATTCATCCCTTGGCATTCGTTCACCCAGATGCGGTGCTCATTGGTGACGTCACGGTAGGCGAGTACGCCAGCATTTGGCCAACTGCGGTACTTCGTGCTGATTCGAACCGTATCGTTGTTGGCGATAGGACGTCGATCCAAGATGGCGCGGTCATTCATTGCACCGCAGAGTTGCCAACCTTGATTGGTTCAGACTGCACCGTAGGTCACAACGCACATCTAGAAGGGTGCACGGTCAAAGATGGCGCACTTGTCGGCTCGGGTTCGCTCGTGCTTCATAACGTCATCATCGAATCGCATGCTTTGGTCGCCGCAGGAGCGGTGTGTACCGGCGGATTACATGTGCCAGAACATGCTTTGGCCGTAGGGGTTCCCGCACGAATCAAAGAAGGTGCGGCCGACCAATCGACAATTGAATACTCAAAAGCGACATATTTGGAAAACGCCAAGAAATACCCCGGTTTAATGCGCCGAATTGACTAGGGGGCGGTGTAATGTGCGTGGCGGGCATAAAGTAGCCTGCCGAAGCGTTAGACCAATTACACGAAACTTATAGGAATAGAGACCACACAACATGGCAACTGATTACGACGCACCACGGAAGACTGACGAGGAACTCAACGAAGAGAGCCTTGAAGAATTAAAGGCTCAGTCCTCAAAAGCTTCGTCCAGCGGTGTTGATATGGATGAGGCTGACCTCAACGAATCACTCGAACTTCCTGGCGCGGATCTTTCCGACGAATCGATCACTGTCTTGGTTATCCCCAAGAAGGCTGATGAATTCACGTGCTCACGCTGCTTCTTGGTGAATCACCGTAGCCAAATTGCTAAAGAAGTTGACGGCCTTCCAGTCTGTAACGACTGCGCCTAATTTTTCTTATCTTCAAGTATCTGCATCACTGCAAATTCTGTTAGCGCTAAAGCGGCTGTGAGGCCCAGCGACCACAGAACATTGCGTGACGCATTCTTGTTTTCAGCGCCTTTAACTGGAGCTGGCTTGCCCGTGGCTTTTTGATAAACCGTCTCGGCTGCCTTAGTAACAACCCATGTGGCACCGATGAGGACAAATGGAGTTAAGGGGTTGTTGTGTTGCTTTGATTTCTTAGCCATGTTGAACTCCACTGCGTTGCAAAAACTCTTGATTAAATTCTATTGCTTGCTTCAATGCCTCTGGATTGCGTGACGAAACGTGCCAGTAAGGATGCGGATCGGACTCGTCATTCACTTGCACGATGAGAGATTCAGGAATCCACGAGCGAATGGCAAAGAATGCAGACGGATGTGCATTCGCTGAACGTGCCTTTCGTGTTGCCTCGCGGTGCAAGACAGTTACTTTGCCGATAAATTCCCACGGCAAGATGGCATTACCAACTTTGAGTCCTGCTGAAACGGTTGCGACTTCGACCGTGTACAGGACGGTTCCAAGAATCGCGACAGCACTGAT
>JALQVI010000090.1 GCA_023260395.1 Candidatus Nanopelagicales bacterium | reverse complement strand
CAAGCCACGCAAAAGCCGTATTGCAAGAAATAGCTAAAGCGTCTTGGAGTGTGATCTTGTCGTTTTTTCCGCAGGATGCACCAGTCCAGTTACCTAACTTGCGATTGGTCTGTGGCAAATCCAATTTGGCTGGACCAGGAAGTGATGACGATGCGTTGTACTTACCGGATTCCAATGCTGCTGCTGCAGTCACCAGCTTGAATGTTGATCCCGGCGGCAGGGTCATTGCCAGTGGGCGATCGAGCATTGGCTTGTCAGGATCTTTATTGAGAACTTCCCACGTCTTTTGAATCGTGGCTGGGTCGTGACTTGAAAGAGTATTTGGGTCATAAGAAGGTGATGATGCCATCGCCAAAATCGCGCCGGTTCGTGGGTCCAGTGCAACAACAGCACCGGTTCGCCCGTTCAGCGCATCGTATGCAGCTTTTTGCGCAGCGGGATTGATCGATAGTCGAATTGCTCCGCCTTTAGGCTTTCGACCGGCGAAAAGTTGTTGCAACCGATCCACAAAGAATCGACTGTCATTGCCTGACAGCACATCATTTTCTTGTAGCTCGAGTGCGCTTGCGCCATAGATGACGGAATAGTAGCCAGTGATAGGTGCGTACTCAGGGCCATTCGCATAAGTGCGTAGAAATTTGAGCGTATCTTTAGTCGGGACCGACTCGGCTATTGATTGTGACCCAAGGAGCATTGGCCCGCGTTCTCGCGAATATTCCGTGCGTAATACGCGCTGATTGCCGGGCTGGTTTCGGTAATCGCTTGCTTTAAAAACTTGAATGAAAGACAAGTTGGCAATCAATGCCAACATTAAGAAAATTAAGCCAGCAGTCACGCGATTGAGTTGGCGGTTCATGCACTCACCTCACTGTCGCCTTGAAGGCTGCCAAATTCTGGGCGCCGAGCTGCATTTGAAATACGCAAAATCAAACCCAAAATGACGTAGTTAGCAACAAGTGACGATCCACCGTAGGACAAGAACGGTGTGGTCAAGCCAGTGAGCGGAATGAGGCGTGTGACGCCACCAATCACGATGAAAGTTTGAAGTGCCAGGACGGTCGTTAGGCCAATGGCCAGCAAGCTACCGAATGGATCGCGTGTTGCAACTGCAGAACGGGCGCCGCGTTCAATCAAGATCACATAAAGCAACAACAACGCTGTGATGCCAGTGAGACCTAGCTCTTCGCCAAGTGCGGAAGTAATGAAATCAGTCTTTGCGAATGGCACGAGATCTGGATAACCCTGACCCCAACCAGTTCCAAAGAGCCCGCCATTAGCAAAGCCATACAAACTCTGCACAATTTGAAAACCGTTGCCATTGGCATCGGCAAATGGGTGCAGCCACACATCAAAACGAATTCGAACATGTCCAAAGGCTTGATACGCCATAAACGCACCGACAGCTAGCAGCCCAGAACCTATGAGTACCCATGAACGTCGACCAGTCGCCACATAAAGCATCACAATGAAGACACCAAAGAACAGCAATGACGTTCCAAGGTCGCGTTCAAGAATGAGTACGAGAAGAGCAAATAGCCACATCGCCAAGAGTGGTCCGATGTCGCGTGCACGTGGCACACCAATTCCGAGGATCTTGGTTTGAACTAAAGCTAAAGTGTGGCGTCGTACGACCAGAAAGCCTGCGAAGAAAATAGTGAGCGCTACCTTTGCAAGTTCGCCGGGCTGGAAGGTCAGACCCGCGATGTGAATCCAAAGGCGTGCACCATTGACTGTGAAACCTAGTCCGGGCAGTAGCGGTAAGAACAACAAAATAATTCCAGCAACGCCAGAGGTCCACGTCACGCGCTGAAGTTGGCGATGGTCTTGCACAATGAAAAGAACGGTCATCAACAGGATTAATCCGATTGCCATCCAAATAATTTGGGAATACACATCAGGAGTTGGTGCGTGGGTTTTGTTTGCAGCCGCGCGCAATGAAGCCGAAACATCGAGGCGATGAATCATCGCCAAGCCAATGAGGTTCAAAGCGGCAGCTGTTGGGAAAATAATTGGATCTGCATATGGTGCTTGCCAGCGGATGATGCTGTGCGTGACGAGCATCAACACACCCGCTCCGATGAGAGAGGTCCAACCGCCGAGGCTGCCACTTGCGGTCGCGCCATCTACGAGTACCCACGCGAATACACCGAGTAACCAGGCGCCAATGATGAGCGCCAATTCAGCCGAACGACGGGTTGAGACTCGATAGCGACGCGCTAAATCGGTCACGGGCTAACCACCGGGCATCCAGGAATTGTTCGATCTGCAACACAGGCAGCTGCGCGTGCACTGAGTCGATCAAGTGTTGCTTGAGCATCGGCATGCGTTGAAGCATTCAAGGTTGCTTGCACTTGAGCACGCTCAAAATCAGGCAACTGCGCAATGCGAGTCATGCTGGGTTCAATCAAACGATTGAGTCCACCTGATGGCACACCTTGATAAATTCCGATGTAACCAGTTTGTGGAATGACACCGACGAACCACTGATGAGAAAGCCACAAGGTTGCACCAAACAAACCCATGCCAACGACAAGCAAAGTTAATAATGATGTACGTAGCCAGTGTCGTTGCGGCGGTAAATACAAAGGTGCTTCAGACACAACAAGTTGTGCTTCATCGGGAAACTCAATTCCAGGAAGACGTGCGTGGTTTCCGGTGTCGGCTGCCGCGCCGACTACTACCGGATCGGTTTCAGCGGCATCTTCCATCACGTCAGCTACAACGACAGTGATGTTGTCAGGGGCACCTGCGTCCACAACTGCATCGATGATTGCAGTGACAGCCATAGTTGGATCAGTGTTGCCGAGGACTTCGAGGATTTTCGCCTCATCGATGATGCCGCACACACCATCGCTGCACAGCATGTAGCGATCGCCAACGCGAGCTTCACGGACTTGCAAATCGACTTCGACAGCATGAATGCCATCGATTGCGCGCATCATGAGATTACGTCGCGGATGAACGGCTGCTTGTTCTTTGGTTATTTCACCCGAGTCAACAAGCGTTTGGACGAAGGTGTGATCCTTCGTGAGTTGTTGCAACTCGCCATCACGAAGTAAGTAAGCACGACTGTCACCAACATGTGCAATTGCGACTCGGTCCTCGCGTAATGCAAGTGCAGTCAAGGTCGTACCCATTCCGGCATATTCGCGATTGGATGCAACTACATCGGCGATGTATTCGCCCGAGGTAATCACCGCATTTGCAAGTAGCTCAAGAACTTGCTCAACATTGTTCGAATTTTCAACTGCATCAACAATGGCTGCAACCGTTGCGGCACTAGCTAGTTCGCCGGCTTCATGTCCGCCCATGCCATCTGCGACAACAAGCAAGTTGTTAGATGCAAAACCAGAGTCTTCGTTGTTTCGACGCACAATTCCGATTTCACTTCGGGACGAGAAACGTAAAGACAACTCGCTCATGATCGAAGTTCCAAACTCGTTCGACCAATGCGAAGGACTTCACCTTGTTGCAAAACCGTGGGTGAAGTTACGCGTGTGTTGTTGATCCAGGTTCCATTTGTCGAACCTGCATCTTCAACAATCCAATGATTTCCATTAGGCGTGATACGTGCATGTTGCGTGCTAACAAAGTCATCTTCGAGTACGACGGTTGCATCCGACGCGCGACCGATAGTGATTGGTGATGTGCCCAGCGGAATGACTGTTCCTTCGAGCACGCCTTGCGTAATGACGAGCTTTGATGTTCCTTTGCGCGAGCGCAGTGAAGGACGTGGGTTTGGAGTACGTGATGTTCGTGCAGGTGTTAGAGGCTTTGCATCACGTGGTGCTTTGAGGTCGCGACGTAGAACTGACAACACTGTGAAT
>JALQVI010000008.1 GCA_023260395.1 Candidatus Nanopelagicales bacterium | reverse complement strand
GTCGCAATGTGGTTTCAAGACCAACTTCGGCTTCAAAATAATCCGCGCGTTGCGAAATTTGAAAGCCTGGAGTAAAACTTTCTTGCCCAATACCAACACGACCTGCACCCGAGTAAACACATCGCGTCACGAAGAACGGCGTTAAGTGGCGAACCAAGTCAGCAAACTGCGTTGCACGCGTTACTTGGTAATTCTCATGTGTGCCATAACTAACTTTTCCATCAGTGTTGTTTTTGTACGCCGTGATTAATTGACCAGTTAACGAACTGGCTATTCGCGCACTTTCCTGCATGATGCGATCGCCTGCCGCATCCCACAAAGCAGCATCGCGCGGATTAGTTACCTCTGGCGATGAATACTCGGGATGCGCATGGTCAACATAAAAGCGAGCTCCGTTAAACAACACGAGATTGGCCAGACCGTAATCATCGTCCGTTAGTTGCGATGGATCAGCGTCGGCGCGACTCATGTCAAAACCGCGTGCATCTCGAAGCGGAGATTCCACGTCATAGTCCCATCGCATACGACGTGGACGAGTTGGCATAACTTCAGTGCCATAAGCAGTCACAACCTGCGATGACAACAGAACTGGGTTCGCCTCTGGGTCAGCTAATGCAGAGATTCCATATTCGGTCTCGACACCCATGATGCGATGAACAGACATCGTTAAGCCTTCTTAAACGTATGGGTTGGCCGGAATGGTCGTGTCGATGATGCGACCTGAATCCATTTCAGAGTTCGAATCGTCGCCATGAACTAGAGTCCGCATAAACGCGATGCGTTCACCCTTCTTGCCTGAAATTCGAGCCCAATCATCTGGGTTAGTGGTGTTCGGCAAATCCTCGTTTTCGCGAAATTCGTCGTAACAAGCCGTGAGCAATTGCTGCAAGGTGATGCCACGCTCCCCTGTTTCGAGTTCTGCTTTGATGGCAGCTTTCTTTGCTCGGGAAACAATGTTTTCAATCATTGCACCGGACATAAAGTCCTTGAAGTACATGATTTCCTTATCGCCATTTGCGTAGGTCACTTCAAGGAATTCGTTCTCTCGAGTTTGCGCATACGTTTGTTCAACAATTGTGTCGATTGCGAAGCTAATGAAAGATGCAGTGTCTCCGCCATGCGCGGCTATGTCAGCTTGGCTTAGCGGAACCTCAGGAGTTAGGTAGATTGCGAAAATTTCTTTTGCTGCTGGGGCATCAGGGCGTTCGATCTTAATCTTTACATCGAGACGACCTGGGCGAAGGATCGCAGGATCGATCATGTCTTCACGGTTTGATGCGCCGATAACAATGACGTTTTCGAGGGTTTCAACGCCGTCAATTTCACTGAGCAACTGAGGAACAATTGTGTTTTCGACGTCACTTGAAACGCCGCTACCACGAGTGCGGAATAGCGAATCCATTTCGTCAAAGAACACGATGACTGGAGTACCAGCACTGGCATGTTCGCGAGCCTTCTGGAAAATTACGCGAATCTGACGTTCTGTTTCGCCAACAAATTTGTTGAGCAACTCAGGACCCTTGATGTTAAGGAAGTACGACTTGCCTTCACCAACACCACTGATTTCCGCTGTCTTTTTGGCCAGTGAATTTGCGACAGCTTTAGCAATCAGAGTCTTGCCACAACCCGGAGGGCCATAAAGCAAAATGCCCTTTGGCGGCTTTAGCTCGTACTCCTTGAACAGTTCTGGATGCAAGAAGGGCAATTCGACAGAATCACGAATGATATCGATCTGCGAACCAAGGCCACCAATGTCTTCGTAAGACATATCCGGAACTTCTTCGAGCTGGAGGTCTTCAACTTCCGATTTAGCAATACGCTCAACGGCATAACCCGAACGAGTGTCACAGAGAACACTGTCCCCTGACTTTAGTTCTACGTCAATGAGCGGTGCGGCTAAACGAACGACGCGCTCTTCACTTCCACGGGCGTACACCAAAGCACGACGACCGTCCTCAAGCATTTCTTTAAAGATTGCGAGTTCACCGTGTTCTTCAAATCCACAAGCCACGACTACATTCATGGCTTCGTTAAGAATTACTTCTTGACCGGATTCAAGTGTCGACTGATCAATCGAAGGCGCAATCGAAACGCGCATCTTGCGACCATTGACGTTGACATTGACCATGTCGTTCGCTGCTGGACTGTCATAAATGGCATATCCGTTTGGCGGACCTGACAAGCGCTCCACTTCTTCTTTCAAAGTAATGAGCTGCTCGCGAGCCTCCCGAAGCGTGCTGGACAGGCGCTGATTATTCGCATTCAATTCATTAATCTGCTCGTGCAGCGTAGCTACCTCGGCAGGGTTAATTGTGCTGTCTGTCATGACGACGCCTCCTCGTTCGACCCTAACGCTTCAAGTCCCTCAGTCGCGCCTTTAGCAGGACGAATTCGACGTGGCGGCAACACAGTATTCGGCGCCAAGCGTCGAGCTTGAACCAAGAAACCGGTGTGACCTTGCATTCGGTGATTTGGGCGAACTGCCAATCCTTCGACGTGCCATGGTCGCTGGATTAATTCTTGCGCTTCTGGATCTGTCCACCGCTTGTCACGGCGCAATGTTTCGACCATGTTCGACATCTGAGTTGTCGTTGCGACATAGGCAATCAAAACTCCACCAGGTCGAATGACTTGGGCAAGTGGCTCGACACACTCCCACGGAGCCAACATGTCCAAAACAACACGGTCTACAGATGCCTCTGGCAGAGAAAGCACTTCTTCTTGCAAACTGCCTAACGTGACTGACCAGTTTTGTGGAGTTTCACCAAAAAAGTTCGTGATGTTCTTGGTCGCGATCTTGGCAAAATCTTCGCGACGTTCATAACTGTGCACGCGGCCAGTTGGGCCAACAGCACGAATCAAGGAGCATGTGAGGGCTCCAGAACCAACACCGGCTTCGACCACGACTGCGCCAGGATAAACATCGGCAAAGCCAACAATGGCAGCGGCATCCTTTGGGTAAACAACTGCAGCGCCACGCGGCATCGACAACACAAAATCTGTTAACAGCGGACGAAGCGCGAGATAAACCATGTTGCCCGTGGACGTCACTGTGCAGCCTTCGTACTGTCCGATAATTTCATCGTGCGCAATACTGCCGTGATTGGTATAAAAACTGTTGCCATGCTGCAGCACAATTGTGTGCTTGCGAGCTTTGACGTCTGTTAACTGCACTCGATCGCCCTCGGTGAAAACACCACTGACATTGCGGGCAACCATAATGCTCCTTGCGCTTTTGTTGTTCGTGAACCACTATTCTCGCAGGTTCACCACTGAAACGGCGTCACCGCATTGCTAAACTCACTGCAATAGGCACAACCATTCCAACCGCAGGAGTTTCATTGTCTACATTGGCCAACTTTCCAAAGGACTGCAATGTCGTCATTGTGGCCTTCGGTGGCTGGAGCGATGCGGCTGAAGCGGCGACGGATACCTTGGAAATCTTGCTCGACCAATGGAATGCCCAAGAAATCGCACAACTCGAAGGCGACAACTTCTACGACTACAAAGAAAGTCGACCAACAGTTTCCACTGATATCGATGGAACTCGTTCGATTGAATGGCCCAAGACTTTGCTTTTTACCGCGGATGTCAAAGAACTTCCTGACTCGCGTGTCTACGCAGTGCTCGGGGACGAACCAAATTTACGGTGGCGCACATTCTGCGATGAAATTCTTGAGCACATCAGTACGGACAAGCCAACGGTCGTGCTTGCCTTAGGCGCTTTTACTGCTGATGTTTCACACACTCGACCAATTCCAGTCACTGGTACAACATCCAACCCGTCGCTGAATGAACTAACAGGATTTGAAGCGTCACGCTACGAAGGACCAACTGGCATTCTCGGCGTCCTACTGAACGAAGCAGAGAACCGTGGCCTAGCAACCATGTCCTTGTGGGCTGCAGTTCCCCATTACGTCGCAGGTTCGCCATGCCCGAAAGCAACCTTGTCCATGCTTCGATCCCTTGAAGACCTGCTCGATATTTCTATACCGATGAACGATGTCGTTGATGACGCTCGTGCATGGCAGGCAAGCGTTGAGGATCTTATTTCCGACGATGAAGATTTTGCTGACTACGTTCGTCTGCTCGAAGAATCTCAAGACACAGCAGAATTGCCCGAAGCTACTGGCGAAGCGATTGCCAAAGAGTTTGAACGCTACCTTCGACGTCGAGAACATTAACGTCGAGCGCGGTACCACTTAATTGCTTCGGCAGTACTCGAATCGAACTTTGAGACGTCTTCATTGCTACTCAAATAAGGCGCAATTGAACTAGCCATTTCTTTACCTAGCTCTACTCCCCATTGATCAAACGAATTAATGCCCCACACGACACCTTGAACAAAAGTCATGTGCTCATACAGCGCGACTAGTGCGCCAAGAGTGTGCGGATCGAACCGATCGACCATCAACATTGTCGTGGGCCTGTTTCCAGGCATTACTTTATGTTCCACTAGACGAGGTTCGACACCGCCTGCAATGACCTCTTCACGAGTCCGGCCGAATGCAAATACGTTGGCTTGACCTAATGCGTTACTGACCAAGACATCGTGGTGATCACCAATTGGATTATGTGACTGCGCGGCAAACATAACGTCGCATGCAATCTCGGAAGTACCTTGATGAATAAGTTGATAGAACGAATGTTGACCGTTCGTACCTGGCTCGCCCCAGTACAGCGCGCCAGTATTCGTTGCGACAATCGAACCGTCTTGTTTGACTCGCTTGCCGTTACTCTCCATAACAAGCTGCTGAAGATAGGCAGGAAATCTGTTCAAGTATTGGTCGTATGGCAGCACGGCAACACTGGCAATGTTTAAGAACGACCTGTTCCAGACGCCGAAGAGACCCATCAACACTGGCACGTTTCTTTCGAGCGGCGCCGACTCAAAGTGCGCGTCCATCGCTCTGAATCCTGCAAGCATTTCGCTAAAGCGTTCTGGACCGATGGCAATCATCGTTGACAACCCGATGGCAGAGTCCATGGAGTAACGCCCACCAACCCAGTCCCAGAAACCAAACATGTTCGCCGAGTCGATGCCGAACTCAGACACGCGATCTTCATTCGTGGATAACGCAACGAAGTGTTTGGCGATAGCCGATTCGTCATGATCTGGCACGACGGCTAATAAGGCGGCACGGGCAGTTCGCGCATTCATCATCGTTTCTTGGGTAGAAAAAGTCTTACTCGCGACGATGAAAAGAGTCTCTAACGGATCAATTAACTTTAGAACTTCAGCTATGTCAGAGCTATCAACGTTGCTAACGAAGTGAAATGAAAGATCGTGTTTTACAAAGTGACGCAATGCCTCATGGGCCATCACCGGACCCAAATCGGATCCACCAATTCCGATGTTGACGACATGGCGAATGCGTTTACCTGTGTGGCCAAGCCATTGACCATCGCGCACTGCATTGGCTAGCTCTGCCATTCGGTCTAAAACTTCGTGAACATTGCGAACGACATCGACCCCGTCAACCACGAGTGTCGCCTCGCGAGGCAGACGCAATGCAGTATGAAGAACACTTCGACCTTCAGTCGTATTTATGACTTCGCCACGAAACATCGCATCGCGAGTGCTTTCGAGACCTGCCTCTCTGGCGACGTCCAATAAGGAAGCGATGACGTCATCATTGAGTCGTTGACGACTGTAGTCCATGGTGATTCCAGCGGCAACACTATTCATGTGTGTTCGATCTTGATTAAACAAGTCACGAATGTGGGTTTCTTGCCACTGGCTAGCGGTTTGTTGCAATTGCTCCCAGGGAACAGTTCCGACCGCACCTAATTGGGACATATGCGCCACCTCTGTCATGAATCGCACCCGATAGCATTAAGAATACGCGTTGCAACCTAGGGAGTTACAGTGTCCAACACTACTCAAATCGCACACATTGGAATGATTGGTCTTGGCCGAATGGGAGCTAATCTCGTTCGCCGTATTTCAGATGCTTCAATCAACACTGTCGCTTTCGACACAAACCCTGATGTCGCAACAGGTTTAGCTGTAGAAAATCCTGAATTCATCAGTGCCGCTGCAACCATTGACAGCCTTATTAAACAATTGCCTGCACCTCGCGCAGTATGGGTCATGGTTCCAGCCGGTTCCATCACCGAAAATGTTGTTGCAGAACTAATCAACAAACTCTCCCCTGGCGACATGATTATCGATGGCGGCAACTCTTACTACCGCGACGATTTGAAGCACAGTGCAACAGCCAAAGAAAAAGGCATTCATTTCTTAGACGTCGGAACCAGCGGTGGCGTATGGGGCCGCGAACGTGGTTACTGCTTGATGATTGGTGGCGACACTGCCGCCGTCTCAAGCCTGTCGAATATTTGGGATGCCGTATCACCTGGTTTTGATGCAGCTCCTCGCACACCAAATCGCGAAGGCGAGACCACAACCGAAGAACG
This sequence comes from Candidatus Nanopelagicales bacterium, assembly GCA_023260395.1. Lineage (GTDB taxonomy): Bacteria > Actinomycetota > Actinomycetes > S36-B12 > UBA5976 > UBA5976. Next base: position 35,088 of record JALQVI010000008.1, on the reverse strand, counting down.
CGGTTGGTTGCATTGTGGACCATCAGGTGCTGGTCACTTCGTCAAGATGGTGCATAACGGCATTGAATACGGACTCATGGCTGCGTATGCCGAAGGTCTCAACATCTTGAAGTCGGCTGACGAGGGCCTCAAACCTCGAACTGCAGACGCTGAAACGGCTCCATTAGCCAACCCAGAGCATTACCAATACGAATTCGATGTTCCTGCAATTACAGAACTGTGGCGACGAGGAAGTGTCGTCGCATCTTGGCTACTTGACCTCACAGCCATCGCACTTCACGAGTCACCAGCACTCGAAGAATTCAGCGGTCGAGTTTCAGACTCTGGTGAAGGACGCTGGACTGCCATTGCCGCAATCGAAGAAGGTGTTCCTGCGCCGGTGCTTTCCGCTGCAGTGTTCTCACGTTTCGAGTCGCGCGATCGTTCAAACTTTGCCAACAAGGTGCTTTCGGCAATGCGTAAGCAATTCGGCGGACACCACGAAAAGAAGGACTAGCAAGCGACCAACGTGAGCCCTGCATAGACTTAACACTATGCAGGCATGGTCGCCCGTCGCAGTTCCTGCGACAACTCAAACGTTTGGTCCGTTGCGAGTCTTCGATTCCGTTTCACAGGAATTAGTGCAACTCGACTGCGACCGAGAAGTCACCATGTATGTATGTGGCATCACTCCGTATGACGCCACCCACATGGGGCATGCAGCAACATACGTAGCCTTCGATACTTTGCAGCGCATCTGGCGAGCCTGCGGAGCAACTGTGAATTACACCCAAAATGTCACAGACGTTGACGATCCACTTATCGAGCGCGCAGCCGCAACTGACCGTGACTGGCAAGACATCGCCGTTGAGCAAACAAACCTTTTCCGTAGCGACATGGAAGCACTTCGCGTGATTCCCCCTGCTAACTACATTGGCGCAGTTGAATCCATTGACTTAGTGGTTGAACGAATCAACCAATTGAAGGCTGCTGATGCCGTGTACGACCTCGATGGCGACTTGTACTACGACATCACGAAGGCTCGACTACTCGGAGAAATCGCTCATCTTTCACGCGATGAAATGATCGCAATCTTTAGCCAGCGCGGTGGCGATCCACAACGCCCTGGAAAACACGATCCACTTGATGCTTTGTTGTGGCGCCACGAGCGCCCTAACGATCCTTCGTGGCCTACTGAATTAGGCGCTGGGCGACCAGGCTGGCACATTGAATGCGCTGCAATTGCCTTGAAGTACCTCGGTAACACAATTGACGTTCAAGGCGGTGGCAGTGACTTAAAGTTCCCGCACCACGAAATGAGCGCCGCTCACGCCGAAACTGCAACTGGTGAACAACCATTCGCTAGGGCCTTCATGCATACCGGTATGGTCGCACTCAACGGCGAAAAAATGAGCAAGTCTCTTGGCAACCTAGTTTTTGTTTCCAAACTCACCGCATCTGGCATTGATCCAATGGCCATCCGATTGACCATTTTGAACAATCACTATCGAACAGAATGGGAATGGTTCGACAGCAGCTTAGATACCGCTGTTGCTCGACTAGAGCGTTGGCGAGCAGCCCTTTCCCAACCAGCAGGTGCCCTGGACATTACTGCTCAAATCGGCGCCGCACTTACCAATGATTTGGATACTCCCCGCGCAATTGGCTTGATCGATGAATGGGCTCATGCCACGTTAAACGGCGATGACAGCGACCCATCAAGTCCAACACTTCTTTCGCAGACTATTGATGCACTTTTAGGAATCGCATGACATTGGAGATTCTTGGTCGCATGGAAAATGCGTCCAACTCCACCATTGTGGTTCGTGAAAACGACACTCAATTTGTTTACAAGCCAATATCTGGCGAACGTCCATTGTGGGATTTCCCTGACGGAAATTTGGCGCATCGTGAACGTGCTTCATACCTACTTTCGCAAATTGCTGGCTGGAATCTCGTACCCCAAACAGACCTTCGCGAAGGCCCAATGGGCCTAGGAAGTTTTCAACGCTGGGTAGATGCCGAAGTGCTTTCGGTCGACATCCTCCCACCCGCCGAGACTCCCGAAAATTGGCATGTTGTCATGTCCGGCTCCAATGAGCGGGGTCAAGAAGTTGTGCTTGCGCACTCACATGAGTTAAATCTACGCAAGCTGGCTCTGTTCGATGCAGTCATCAATAACGCTGATCGTAAAGGCGGCCATATCCTCACTGATGACGATGGAAATCACTTCGCCATCGACCATGGCGTGACTTTTCACCATGAACCCAAACTACGAACAGTTTTATGGGGATGGATTGGCGAACCATTTACTGCCGATGAAGTTGAACTATTACACAACTCTGCCAAAGCAATTCACAATGATGAATTCACACACTTACTTACATCCCAAGAAATCTTGGCAACTCAAAATCGCATTCAGGGCCTCATTGAACTCGGAGCATTCCCAGAGCCTTCACCTGATTGGCCAGCTATCCCCTGGCCAATTTTTTAACCGCGACGACGGTAACCATTTGCTCGTGGACAAATGTGACCACGTGGATCTAACGGGTTCTCGCACAATGGACATGGTGGTCGGCCTGCAGAAACTACCGATAAAGCGCGGCGAGCAAATGCCCGAGCGGCTTGTGCATTGATACGAACTCGCAAAACATCCGGACCTTCTTCGGAATCTTCTTCGAGTTCAGGAACTTCTTCAAAAGTTTCAGTCTGACCATGCGCCTCAACAATGACTTGACCGCTGATCGAATTCCAGCCCAACGCTAGTGTGCCAACGCGAAATTCCTCTTCGATGGGATTATCCAGGGGATCGAGATCTGCTGGTCCTGAAATAGCTGTATCAACACCTTCAGCCAACGTGACTTGATCCAACAAGTCATTCAATCGATCGCCAAGCAAGTTGACTTGTTCTTTTTCTAGAGTGACGCTGATGAGGCGTAGCCCATCGCGTGCTTGCAAGAAAAATGTGCGATCGCCTGGCTCTCCCACTGTGCCAGCCACAAATCGAGAAGGCTCGTCAAACAAATGAACAATTCGTGCCATCACGCTTGATCCTTCCCACTTTGACCACCGATTTGAGGAGCCTCGGGTTGAAGTTTTTCCAACCAACCAACGCCAGTGTCGTTCAATTTTGAAACCGCACTACCGCTTGACGTATATCGAATCACACTTACGGAACATGGATCGACCATGATGCGCTGGAAATCATTCAGTGACATTCCAAGTGCGTCAGCACAAATCGCCTTGATAACGTCGCCGTGACTTACTGCCGCCCACACAACATCATCGCCATGCTCTGCACTAAGTTTTGCATCCCACTCACGAATACATTCAACGGCACGACGAGCCATTTCTGACATCGCCTCCCCTTCAGGGAACACCACGTCAGCCGGCGAACCTTGCACTACTTTCCACAACTCATGTTTAGCGAGATCGGAAATCTTTTCGCCTTGCCACGAACCATAATCACATTCAATAAGTCGTTCGTCTACATCGCGTGGAACGGACTTCATCGATAAATCTGCGGTTTGAACAGTCCGCTCGAGGGGGCTAACAACAACATGAGTTACTGGGACGTTTGATAAGCGGTCACCCAACTCAAAGGCGGATTTTCGGCCAACATCGTCCAGTTCTACGCCCGGCATACGCCCAGCCAAAATTCCATCGACATTTGCCGGAGTACGTCCATGACGAATCAGCAGCAATAGTCCCACGTTTCAACTCTAATGCGTGGCAAGGTTGTGTGTATGTTGATGGGCTACGGACTCTATAAAGATGGGCATCTCGAAGAGAATCTCAAACTCTGCGAAGAAGACATCGAAAAGCAGATTGGTAAAGACTGGTCGCGCGCTTCACATCCCGAAGACGGAGCATTCATATGGCTTGGCTTATATGAACCGAAGGCAGCTGAGCTCGCTGCAGTCCAACGAGCCCTATCCCTACCCGACCTGCTCATTGATGATGCATTAAACCCTAGCCAGCGACCAAGTTTCGATTGGCACGGTGAAAGTAGCGGCTTCATCATCGTAAAGATTTTGCAATACGCAGATGAGACTAGCGACGTATTCACTGGGCAGCTCGCCATCTTTTTCGACCACTCGCACGTAGTCACTGTGCGTCACGGAGGCATCGGTAGCCTGGATGAAATCCGACATCGCGTTGATAGCGATGTCGCGCAAACATCACTCGGCCCACTTTTTGTCATCCATGCAATTTTGGACAAAATCGTTGACGAATATGTAGCGGTGGCAAATGGAGTTGCTGAGGACATCGCCGAAATTGAAGCATCCGTATTTTCTACTTCGCTCAAAGATGAATCCGAAACGATTTATCGCCTCAAACGCGAAAATCTAGAAATTCGTCGAGCAGTCTTTCCACTCATTAATGCTGCAGAAATATTCATCGACAAGAGCAGTCCTTCGATTCCCGAGGATCTACTTGCTTCTTTTCAAGACCTCGGCGAACACATCCTGCGGGTACATGAGCAAGTAGAGAACCAAGACAACCTCATCACTTCGGTGATGTCCGCCTCGATGGCGCGCCAGTCGCTTCGACAAAACGAAGATATGCGCAAGATCTCGGCATGGGTGGCAATCGCAGCTATGCCGACAATGATTGCCGGTATTTATGGCATGAACTTCGAACACATGCCCGAACTTGGTATGCGCTTTGGCTATGCCGGTGCCTTGTCATTGATGGGAGCAGTGTGCCTAGGTTTGTGGCGTGCGTTTAAGAAATCAGGCTGGCTGTAACCAACTTAAGTTGCGCTAACCACGCCTGTCGCTACGAGAATCAACAAAAGGACGCCCAAGGCAATTCGGTATTGGACGAAAATCTTGAACGAGTGTGTACGGATGTACTTCATCAATGTCGAAATGACGCCATAGCCCACGACGAAAGCAATCACAGTTGCAACGATTGTGGCTGGCCAGTTTGCGTAAGTATCCCCAGAAATATCTTTCATCTCTAGTAACGCGCTGGCAAGAACAGCTGGAATCGCAAGGAGAAACGAATAGCGAGCAGCGACTTCACGCTTAAATCCCATGAATAAGCCAAAAGTGATGGTGGCACCTGAACGTGAAACGCCAGGAATGAGAGCTAATGCTTGTCCAACACCAAAAATCAAAGCTGATTTCCACGACAAATGGCTTTCATCTTTAATGTGTTTCGCACTGATGTCGGCATAACCAAGAATCAAACCCATAATGATTAACGCAAGTGCTACAACTACCAAGTTGCGTGCTGTTGTTTCAATTTGTGTCTTGAAAATCAATCCCAAGATAGCGATAGGCAGCGTACCCACAATGACGTACCAACCCATTTTGGCTTCAGGTTGTGCTCGAAGTTCTGTTTTACGCAAGCTCTTGAACCAAGTGGAAATAATGGCCGCAATGTCATGTCGAAAATACAAGATGACTGCCGCCTCAGTTCCCAATTGAGTGACAGCAGTAAATGCAGCGCCGGGATCTTGCCAATTAAATAACCTCGACAAGATGAGCGTGTGCGCAGACGATGAGACTGGCAAGAATTCCGTCAAACCTTGTGAGATACCCAGCACAATTGCCTGAATCCACGTTAGGTGATTAACCATCAAAAGCCCCTTGCCTGCGACACGCTGCCCAAAGTCGTTCAGCCCTACCCTTGAACGCTAGCGTGAACATATGGAACTACGTGGACTCGGCGACAGCGGTCTTTTCGTGTCGCGCATTGCTTTAGGAACAATGTCATGGGGACGTGACACTGATATTCACGAGGCTCGCGATCAGTTCAACATCTATTACGACGCCGGTGGCCGATTTATTGACACCGCTGATATCTATAGCGATGGTGCATCTGAAGAAATCATCGGCGAATTTCTGCGCGACAAGTCAGATGTTCTTATTTCCACAAAAGCCGGCTCTGTTCGCAATGCACGTCGCCGCAATGCCAGTCGTGGACATTTACTTTCTGCCCTGGATGCATCTCTCAAACGGTTACGCCGCACACATATTGACCTCTGGCATGTAAATGCTTGGGATCCATACACGCCGCTCGAGGAAACACTTCGCACACTCGAACTAGCCGTAACATCCGGTCGAGTGCGTTATGTAGGTGTTTCCAACTACTCAGGCTGGCAATTAGCTAGTGCAGCGACAACGGCGCTACACACTGCGGGCAACATTGTCTCCAACCAAGTTGAATACTCGCTGGTGCAACGTGGAATTGAACGCGAAGTCGTTCCTGCAGCGCTCCATCATGGCGTGGGCGTTATGGCATGGTCGCCATTGGGTCGCGGTGTACTTACCGGCAAATACCGTCATGCCACACCACCTGATTCACGAGCCGCATCGGCTCATCTCGCGTCATTCGTCACCCCGTACCTCGGCGAGCGCCAACGGGCCATCGTCGATGCCGTCTGCATGGCCGCTGAAGGACTCGGATTGTCCCCTATGGATGTTTCATTGGCTTGGGTGTCTGCCAGACCCGGAGTAGCTAGCGCGATTGTTGGCGCACGTACCGCTGCACAACTGCGCGCAATACTCGCCGGCTGCGAATCAACTCTGCCCGAAGAAATTCACACTGCCTTAGACGAAGTATCGACTCCAGATCGTGGCTATCCAGAATTTGGCTGGAATCAGTAGTGGCTGCCGTTTGGGAGTTCAAAGAGATGCGCTTTACACATGAAGCTAAGCGTTCAGATGTTAAAGCACTACTGACAAGCATGGCTGAAACGGATCGTTGGGAACTCGATCGAGTCCGGGTGTATAACGATGGTCGACGCTGGGTGCGCCTACGCCGAAAGACGTACCGAGTGGAATTGTCGGCGTAACTTAACTCGAGCGAACGAATCGATCCATAACGCGCATTCCAAATTCCAATCCTTCTACAGGCACTCGTTCATCAACGCCATGGAACATTGCCGAAAAATCAAGCTCAGGTGGCAATAGCAGAGGCAAGAAGCCGTAGCACGTGATTCCGAGCTTGCTGAAGGCCTTTGCATCAGTTCCGCCGGAAAGCGTATACGGAACTGGCGTTCCAAGTGGATCCTCAGCACGGATTGCATTACTCATCGCGTCAATAAGCGCGCCTTCGAATGGCGCTTCTAGCGCAATACCATTGACGACATCTTCACGAACAACACCTGGTGGCAAAAGATTCTCAATGTCTTTGATGAGTTCGTCTTCGAACCCTGGCAGGAAGCGACCATCAATCATGGCTTCGGCTGTTCCTGGAATGACATTGTGTTTGTAGCCGGCATTCAACATTGTCGGGTTCGCTGTATTAGATAACGTGGCGCCAACAATTCGCGCTATCGGTCCAAGGTGGCGCAAGAGTTCCTCAGGATCATCTGCCGACAATTCAATGCCGAGCGCATCTGATAGCGCCTTTATGAAGTCACGCACAGTTGGCGTCAAAGCAAGATCGAACTTGTGTTCACCAACTGCAGCGACGGCTTGAGCTAAACGTGTCACTGCATTGTCGTTGTTGATGAAAGAACCGTGGCCTGCCGTGCCTTCGGCCTTTAGTTTCATCCAACGGATTCCCTTTTCCGCAGTTTGAACCAGATACAGACGAACATCATCACGAAGGGTTAGCGAATATCCGCCGACTTCACCAACCGCCTCACTGATGTTGTGAAACATGTCTTTGCGATGATTCACGAGCCATTCGGAGCCGTGAATACTGCCAGCCTCCTCGTCAGGAAGAAACTGCAGAACGATATCGCGCGGAGGCTTAATCCCAGCTCGCTGCCAGGCTCGAACCAGCGCTAAAAGCATGCCGTCGCCATCTTTCATGTCGACTGCGCCTCGACCCCAAATCATGCCATCGTGAATTTCAGCGGCAAATGGGTCGTACGACCAATCTTTAGCCTGCGCCGGCACAACGTCTAAGTGACCATGCAACAGCAGAGCGGGCCGGGAGGAATCTTGGCCTTCGATTCGGGCATACACGCCTTGGCGCTTACTGCCAGTGGTTTCATATCGTTCACAGTCGATGCCCACCTCTGTGAGTTTGGCTTCAACGTATTCCGCCGCCAACGCTTCGCCTGGGCCCGAATCATCACCATAGTTTGAGGTGTCGATTTTGATCAGGTCCCGAACAATCTCGACTACTTCAGTGGAAATGTCGCTTAAAGGCTCAATCGTCATGCCTCTAGTCTCGCCTATTGACCGCGCTAGGTCCGACAAGCCACCCGCATTTGAGCCTGCAGGGTAAATACGGGTATTCTTACTGGGCTGGCATTTCTTGATTGAAATTCAGTAATCCTCAAGTCCGGGTGGCGGAATAGGTAGACGCGCTAGCTTGAGGTGCTAGTCCCCTCACGGGGATGGGGGTTCAAGTCCCCCCTCGGACACGAAAATGGCTCCTGATAATTCAGGAGCCATTTCGTTTTAAACCTAACCAACTTTCGCCGTACTTTTCGCAAGAACGACACTTGATGCCGTGCCCGTACTCTGACCTGTGACCGCAACACTCAGAAACTTACCTTTGTACGTGGGAAGTACCTTGAGCGAAGTAGTTGTCGCCTTTGCAATCTTTGTGCAATGTGTCGGAATGATTGCCGTAGTTGCAGGCACTTCGTTCTTACATACATACCATTGGTACGACTTGGTAGGAAGCGGTATACCAGACCACTCTCCCCCAGTCGTTGAAATCGAATTCACTTTCTTGGCATTGACCTTTGCCACGCCAGTAATAATCGGCGCGGCCACGGCAACTGCTTGCGTAAGTGCAGGTCCAAGACATGTATTGGCCAAATGCGTTGAACCCAATCCGCCATCTGCACATCGCGAATTGTGCCAATCAACATTTTGATCGCTCACATTGTTCAACGTTGCAAATAAGAAATCGGCCGTATCGATGTTTGAGCGACTAAGATTCGTGCCAGTGAGATTAGCACGTGAAAGCGTTGCGTCCTGTAAATCTGCGGCCGTCAAAACCGCGTTAGTAAGGTTTGCGGAAGTGAGATCAGTTGCCTGCAAGCTTGCATAACGAAGGCTTGCTCCTGTGAGATTGACGCTGGATAAATCTGAGCCAGCTAAATCAGCATGATCAAGATTTGCACCTGGTCCAACTAGATATCCATCCACCACTGACCAGCCTTCGGGCAAGGCACTTGGGACGCCACGAAGACCGCCCGATTTCACGCCAGTGAGATTCGCGTTGAGGAAACTTGAACCGGCAATGTTCGCCCCTTGCAAATTTGTGTTTGAGATATCCGTATTACCAAAATTAATACTCGACAAATCCGCGCTTGGACCTATCAAATAGCCATGACGAAGATTCCAATTTTTTGGAAGAGAAGCTGGGGTGCCAACAATCGACACTGCTTTAACGTTATGCAATGTGACATGGCTCAAATTTGCTGAAGTTAAGTTTGCTCCTGAAAGATTGACTCCATCTATTGTCGCGGTTCCTAAATCAACGGATGCCAGATTAATCCCGGGACCGATTTCAGATCGCAAAGGTTCAAAGCACGAATTCAAAGCGTGGCTTATTCCAGTTGTTCCATCGGCACAAATCGCATCTTTCCAATCAATGAAAGACCCTGTAACACTGGAGAGGTCAGCGTCCGTGAAGTTTGCGCCTGTCACTAAAGCATGTCCCATTGAACTCCCACTCAATGTTGCGGCAGAAAAGTTCGTTGTTTCAAGATTGGCGAAGTTGAAATCAGCACCTGTGAGGTTGACGGAATGCAGGTTTGCTCCTGCTACATTTGCAAATTTCAGATTTGCGCCCGACAAATTCAGCCCTTGAAGGTCTTTAAACGACAAGTTTGCGTAACTCAAATTTGCGCCTGGACCAACTAAATAGCCATCAACTAACGACCAGCCCGAAGGTAGAGCCAAAGGAATTCCACGGATGCCGCCAGAACGCACCCCGGTTAAGGTCGTACCCGAAAGATCGGCACCAGCAAGATTGGAATTTTGCAGATTAACATCGGTGAGGTTGGAGTTTGCTAAGCCTGCCCCGGCTAAATTCGCTCCATTTCCGAGCAAAAATCCGCCAACCAGACGCCACCCACTTGGCAGCGATGCTGGTGTACCTGAGATGGAGCCAGACTTTACACCAATTAAATTAGTGTCTGACAGATCCGCATTGTCAATATTTGCGCCCGCAAGATTTAATCCGCCGAAATCAGCCGAGCCAAAATCAATTCCTGACAAATTCGCCTCAGGTCCTACTAAATAACCAGCGGTCAATGCCCAACCACTAGGTAAGCCGGTGGGGACGCCAGTAATACCTCCGCTACTAACACCGCGCAACACGGCTCCGGCAAGATTCACATCTGAGAGATTGGCATTTGTCATATTTGAATACGAGAGATCAGAGCCACCAAAATTTGCACGAATAAGATAAGCCCCATTGAAATTGGCGCCTTGAACGATCGCGCTAGAAAAGTTCGCTTGAATTGCATAGGCATTCGCAAAGTTGGCAAGGTAGGCAACTGCTGAGCCAAAGTTAGCAGAACTCATACTTGCATTTGAAAAATTCGTTCCGTATACACGCGCCGAGGTGAAATTCGCTCCATCTAAGCGTGCATTTTCGAAGTTCGCAGAATAAAGCGACGATCCAACAAATTGCGAACTCAGCGCAAAGTCTCCACGATGATCCGTGTTATAGCCAACGCATCCTGAATAGTCAGTGGCTGCCGAAAAATGAAGGGGACAAGATTCACCATATGCATAGCTTGGCGAAGCCATCACCGTTGATCCCAGAACTAAAGTTGTCGCCACCATAATGACGTGAAATATTCGGCGAAAATTTGAACTTTGCATGAAGCACCTTCTCTAGAGAAATCCCCCAATTTCATTAGTTAGGCCAAGGTTATGTGGAAATGCTTTAAAATCACTTCGACTCGCTAAAAGACACTTCAGGAACGACAAAATTGCGTATCAGCGCCTATTCACTGGAAGAGTAAACTGAGGTAATGGCTCGGCTGAACAAAATCATCCTTTATTACGGATTTACGCCCATCGAAGACCCACATGCAATTCGATTATGGCAACGTACATTGTGCGAGAAGCTGAATCTAAAAGGCCGCATTCTAATTTCTGAGCATGGCATCAATGGCACTCTGGGCGGCGACATGGAAGACCTCAAGGCTTACATCCGTGCGACCAAGGAATACCAGGGTTTCAAACGCATTGACTGGAAATGGTCCGATGGAACTGGAAACGATTTCCCACGGCTAAAGGTCAAAGTACGCGACGAAATTGTTTCGTTCGGCGCTCCCGAAGAAATTAAGGTTGATCGTCACGGAGTCATTGGTGGTGGCGAACACCTTACCCCTGAGCAAGTGAATGAACTCGTTGCTGCTCATGGCGATGACGTCGTGTTTTTTGACGGTCGCAATGCCTTTGAAGCAAAAATTGGCAAGTTCAAAAACGCTATCGTTCCGGACGTGCGCACTACCCATGACTTCATAGCTGAACTTGAAAGCGGCAAATACGACGACATCAAAGACAAGAAAATTATCTCGTATTGCACGGGTGGAATTAGATGCGAAATCTTGTCGGTATTAATGAAGAATCGTGGCTTTAACGATGTTTACCAAATCCAAGGTGGCATTGTTCGCTATGGCGAAAAGTTTGGTGACGACGGTCTGTGGGATGGCTCGCTGTATGTCTTTGACGACCGAATGGTTACCGATTTTTCAGATCACACAAAAGTTATCGGTGAATGCGAGAAATGTTCGGCGCCTACCAACCAATTCCATAATTGCGCTAACTTGCAATGTCGCGAATTAACTTTGCTGTGCGATAACTGCTCCGCTACTTACAGCAGCGAAGCTTGCTCGCACGAACTGGTCAAGTAGAAAAGTATTAACCACCAGACGGTGGCCAAAAACCTTTAATCGAAGCAACGATCATTTCGACTGCAATAGCAGCACTAAGCAAACCAGCAACACGTGCCAACAACGTAACGCCTGATTCGCGAATGATGCGCACGATTTGCGTTGAGAACATCAATGTCAAACCAATAACCACGTGCACCAATACGATGGCCACGGCCAGCGATGCCTTGTGTAACGGTGTCGAGGCTGACTGAGCGAACAGCATGGTCGCCACGATTGCGCCCGGACCAGCAAGCAATGGAGTTCCTAGTGGCACCATCGCAATGTTGGTACTGCCTTCCGCGGTCTCTTCTTGACCTTTTCCAGTGAGCAACTCCAGTGCAATTAAAAGCAAGAGCAAACCGCCGGCACCTTGCAGCGCCGAGAACGAAACGTGAAGCGCACCCAGAATCGCCTGCCCAGCAATGGCGAAAGTGACAATCAGAATGAGCGATACCCCAGCTGCTTGCCATGCCAATCGGATGCGTTGTTTTGGTGATTTATCTGCAACTAACGCAAGGAAGATTGGTGCCACGCCCGGCGGATCCAAAACCACAAGTAACGTGATGAATGCCTGAATTCCAAAGGTCAGTGCCGTAAGTTGCGAGTAATTGTTCACCCGCTAACTCTAGAGGAAATTGGCTAGAAACCTATGCCAGGCCTTCCATGCGCTTTAGCTGCTCAATCCTCCAAGCCAAAGGCGGATGAGTAGCAAACAGTTGCGACGTTTTGGCATTATCCAGTGGGGATTCAATCCAAATGTGTGCAACCGCATTGGACTTTTGGTGCACCACTGTGCTGTCCTGCTCCAATACTTCGAGTGCTCGACGTAGTCCCGTGGGATTCCTCGTGAATTGCACAGCCGTGGCATCAGCCAACGTTTCACGGTTACGAGAAACAGCTGATTTCAACAGGACGGCAGCAATCGGAGCCAGCACCAAAGCCACAATCCCAGCGATCAACGCGATCGGGTTGCCGCCGTTGTCATTGTTGTCACGTCGGCCACCGGTAAAGAATGTGAACCTCAAAACAAAGTCGCTCAAAATAGCAATAGCTCCAGCCGTCGTTGCAGCCACTGCCGCCACCAAAGTGTCACGGTTGGCTAAATGGGCAAGCTCGTGCGCTGCGACCCCCTGCAATTCCTCACGATCCATTCGCTCCAGGATGCCTGTTGTAAAGGCAATCACTGCATGTTCTGGGTTTCGTCCGGTTGCAAAAGCATTTGGCGCAGCGTCTTCGACAATGGCAACCTTTGGCATCGGTAGTCCAGCAGCCATCGTTAATTCTTGTACAAGGTTAAAGAGTTGTGGAGCACTGTCATGGTCAATAACTCGTGCGCCTGTCATCGTGAGGACTATCTTGTCCGATGAAAAATATGAACCCCATACGGAAGCAATCGCAATTCCAACAGCAATCGGAACAATACCCAAACTGGTCTGACCTAACGCAATCGCCGCTCCATAAACAGCCGCCGCAACTACACACCCCATAGAGGCAAGCAGCAAGAACGTCTTACGTTGATTACTCGCTTGCGATTCCCGGAAACTTAACGTTGCCATTATTAGTTGAATTCAACCTTTGGCACTTCACGCTTTGCTTGATCATCCATTTCATAGAAATCACGTGCAGCCACATTGGCGATACCTGCAAAGAACTTGCCAGGGATAGCAGCAATTGCTTCATTCAAAGTACGCACGTTGTCGTTGTAGTACTGGCGCGAAAAACCAATTTTGTTTTCCGTCGACGATAGTTCCTCTTGTAAAGCAATAAAGTTCGATGATGCCTTGAGGTCTGGATACGCCTCACTCACAGCCAACAGTCCTCGCAAAGCTTGTGTCATTTGACCATCAGCTACCGCAACATCATGTACTGATTGAGCGCTTGTGGCAGCCGCACGAGCTGCGACTACTTTTTCAAAAGTTGCAGTTTCATGCGACGCATAACCCTTGACTGTTTCGACCAAATTCGGAATCAAGTCAGCGCGACGCTGGAGTTGCACTCCAATTTGAGAGAACGCTTCACTGACTCGAACATTTAAACGAACCAGACGATTGTACTGCCCTACGCCAAGGAGAACAACGAGAGCAACAATGATGGCCAGAACCCAAATCGTATTCATACTTTTCAGATTACCCCTTTAATCGACCGATAAAACCAGACTGGCTCGATGTTCTTCGTCATGGCGCAAAATTTCAATCAAAAGGCCCGAGATGTCTATTTCGCCGAATGTGTCGTGCATACCTGGCGCAGCCCATTGCTCTGGCGTGAGTCCACGAAGATACGTCACCAGTCGAGTTCGGCCGGCCATTAATTCAGCCGAAGAGTCTTCTAATGAATATTCGGCAAACTTTTCTTCAGTCGCGTGCGGATCTGGTTCCCACCAAGAAAATGCTGGAGCGGCCGCGCCTTGTTCTACAGCTGCAATCATGGACTCAATTCGCGGCATCCACACTTGCTCGTCTACTTGTGACACATGACCCAAAATCACGGCCGGCGCCCATTCACCTTCGATGATTGGAGCAGTCTGTGCCGACTGAATCATGCGATCGGCGGACATGATTAGCTCGACAAGCAGCACTGAGGAAGAAATTGCCATGACATAACTATGCCGTATTACGGCCTCGATTGAGCAGTTGGGAGCTTGGTGTTGGCGCACGCAGGCTTGGACAAAATCTCAATCATCTTGCTTTTCTCAGCGGCAGTCACCCAGACGCCATACTTGGTTTTCACCGCCACTTGCCGCGCCACATACTTGCACCAGTAGGAGCGCAACGGCGGCAACCACGAAGCAGCATCGGAGTCACCTTTTTGTCGATTGAGGTGAGCGGTCGTCACAACGAGATTGAGCGGGTCATTGGCAATTGCCTCGCGCTTGGATTTAGACCAATACTGGGCACCCTTTTGCCATGCATCCGATAGTGGAACAGCATGATCAACATCGAAACTGGAAACGCAACCTGAACCCACTCGACAGGTCACATGAAAAGATTCTCCGCTGTATGGATCCGTGAAGTCGCCACTTGCAACTTTGCACCCATCAGTCGTTGTTACATTTCTAAAGTCACGGGCCAGCACGTCGTTTCTCGCGCTACAGCCATTGCCATCAACGTCTTTCCATGCTGTGCCAAATTCGGATCGGGAATACCCAGTTTTGGGTGCACGACCTTTTGCCACCAGCAATTTGGCAGCAGCTAGTGCTTGAGAATTTTTTGTCGAGAAGTGCGACGACATTGCAGCGTCAAATGTTGCCGATAATGCAGACGAGGATTCTGCCGCACTTGCATTTGATCCCGCGAGTGGAACCAACGCCAAGGCTAAGGCCGTAACTATCGCACTTCGCTTACTCATCACTTGACTCTCAATCTTATTGCGCCATTCAATACTGTTGTTAATTAACAGTCACAGTCCCAAGTATGTTGGCCCACACTGACAATTTCCATTACCAAACAATCGGAGTGTCACCGGACAGCTGCAATAACGAATTAACCGCCGAAAATGGACGCGAACCCAGGAAGCCTCGATGAGCGCTTAGTGGACTGGGATGCACGCCAATAACCGTTCGATCGGACTTAAATAACGGCCTTAATTCTTGTGCTTGTTTGCCCCACAAGACCGCAACGACGTTTGGATTAACATCATTGACTGCGTGCACTATTTGCTCTGTAATTTGTGCCCAACCGAGATCCTTGTGCGCGTTGCTTTCTTTCGCCTGTGTGGTCAAGGTTCGATTCAACAGCAACACACCTTGGGCGACCCAGGGTTCAAGATTTCCATCAAAGACCGAACATGCACCAAGGTCAGCCTGCACTTCGGCGATGATGTTTCGCAACGACCCAGGCAGGGGAAGGACCCCAGCAGGAACCGAGAAACTCAACCCACATGCATAATCCGGATTGGGATAGGGATCTTGCCCTACAAGCACTACCTGCACGTCTTTCGGCGACAACTGTAAGGCGCGAAAAATGTTGTCCCAACTCGGAACAAAGTCGCCTTGATCGTTCAACTCGCGCGAAATTGTGTCAATCTGTTCGTGAACACTTTCCAGCGCCATGCGCCAATCTTCGGGGACGAAGTCCCACAGTTCGTTGGTCACAGACACACCGACATTTAGACCAGGCGTGGTGCCCAATCTCCTGCCTGTTCAACGAGTCCACGAAGTGCGGCAAACTCTTCTTCGGTTGCAGGCAACAACGGACCACGCACGTCAGTAACGTCCAAACCGAGAATGCTCATCAATGCCTTGGTCTTTGCGATGTAGCGACCTGACTCGATGTATTCCAACAATGGCAAAACTGCAGCATGCGCTTCGGTACGGGTTTCTGCGTTCATGATTCCTGCATGTGCTTTAGGTAGAGCGTTTGCCATGCCGCCAATCCAGCACGTTGCACCTGAATCCATGAACACATTGCTGTCTGCATCGGCTCCGCAAATGAGTTGCAACTTGTCGCCGTAGCGACCGCCGAGTGTTTCAATGCGTGAAAGATCGCCCGATGCTTCCTTGATTCCTTGAATCAAGTCATTGTCGACAAGCTCATCCAAAGTGTCGACACCAAATGGCACACCAGTACGTGCTGGGTAGTCATACAAAACCGTGGCCATACCGACGGACTTCACAACTTTTTGGACATGCACAGCTAGTTCGTGAGGAGTAGGCAAAACATAAGCCGGCGCTGCAAGCATCAAACCATCGCAGCCAAGGCGCTTTGCAAGACCTGCTTGGTCAATTGCCTCGTGTGTTGACATGCCACCAACACCAGCGAGAACTGGCACACGACCAGCAACCTGTTTAACAACTGCCGAAATGACGTGATGGCGCTCGTCAAAAGTCAATGCATAAGCTTCGCCCGTTGTACCAACGGCAACAACACCATCGACACCATTTGTTAGGAGAACCTCAACGACATGTGAAAGTTGCTTGACATCAACATGACCGGCTTCGTCAAATGGGGTGATAACTGGAACATACACACCTGAAAAGCTCACGATTTCGACTCCTGAATAGTTATGGGGCTAACCTTGCTTCGTGCAGAACCCAATCTACCCGCCAATTCGCACGTTTCATGCGAGGCATGGACGATTGAGTGCCAGCCGAGTCAATCTGCTGGAAAATGTTGTGCCAACTCTCGATATTGCACGGCTTGGCGCCCCTGTAAATCTGGGCGAGTTATTTCCCAACCGCAAAACCGTCATTGACTTCGGAGCCGGCATGGGGCACCACACCGAGCATCTTGCGGCACTGGGATATGGAGTCCTAGCTATCGATGTTCATTCGCCAGGAATTTGTCGTATTGCTGAACTTGTCACCACTCAAGAATTGCCAAACGTCCAAGTGCACCTCGGCGATGGAATTCCCATTTTGGCCGAAGTCTTAGAGCCTCATTGTGTCGATGAACTACATGTCATGTTTCCAGATCCGTGGCCGAAGGCTCGCCACAACAAGAGGCGCGTAATTCAGCACTCACTACTGGAACTTGCGAATCGTGTATTGACTCCTGTTGGAACCATCACGATGGTGACCGATGATGATGACTACGCAGCCCACATAGACAATGTGCTAGCCGAATCATCTCTCTTTTACCGAACAACAGACAATCCTGAGATTCCAGCAACTCGTTATAAACGGCGAGCCGATCACATGCGCAACTCAATCCATGGATTTATTGCCGCGCGTCGATAACCTCGCGTAATTGACGCTTTAGCTCGGGCCACACTTCTGCAAGACCTGGATGCAAATCGAAGCCATGGATCTCCTCGATTGAAATCCACCGCGCTTCAACAGATTCTTCATTAACTTCAAGCGCGGCCGTTGAGCCCAACAACCCGATCACAGTGTGATAACTCCAGGTGCCGTGGTCAGTCAGCAAGACATCGTGAATTACATCAACGAGATCATGCGTGATTTTCAACTCTTCTTCGAGCTCGCGAATTGCTGCTTGAACTGCACTCTCGTGAGAATCTCGTGCACCTCCAGGGATTCCCCAGGTTTGCCCACCATGAGTCCATTCGGCCCGCAACTGAAGCAACGCAACATCATGCTCTACATCAACGAGCAGAATGCCAGCAGCACCATTCACACCCCAATGTTTGGCACCACAGTCACAATGGACCCAGCCATCACCATCACGTTCAGCCACGGTTACGGCAACTGCCCAACATGCGCCAACGCCAAACGAACCAACAGATCCTGCCCGCCAGTCATCTCGGCACGAACATTGTGACTGACGGCTTCTTGCGGGGTCACCCAAACTAAATCGAGAGCATCTTGACTTGGTTGGCATTCACCTTTGATTGGGACGACGTACACCAACGAAACAGCATGCTGCCTAGGATCATGAAATCCAGAAACTTCTGGATCAGGAAAATACTCGGCAACCGTGAACGGCGCAGGATTGCTTGGGATTTGCGGGAAAGCCATTGGACCCAAGTCTTTTTCGATGTGACGCATGATGGCATCTCGTAGTCGCTCTCCGTATAGGACTCGCCCCGAAATAACCGCGCGACTAATCGACCCATCTGGACGACCTCGCAATAGCAGACCAATTTGAGTAACTCGACCATGATCGTCAACTCGAACTGGAACCGCATCGATGTACACCATCGGCAGTCGTTCACGAGCTTGTTCCAGTTCATCAGAACCAAGCCACGATGCAATGTGGTCAGTGATATCAGTCATTACGCCTCGCATGACTCTTAGCAACGCAACGTACTTGCGTTTCGTCTCATGCTAGCGCGCGTCGGCCTCGACTTGGCTTAAATCCGTGGGCGTACCAACGATCATCTGCACGCTCTACCGTGAGCCTGACCCCAAATGCCGTACTCATTGGTTCGCTTGCGATGACGTCATTAACTAATCCGACAGCACTTACCCCACCTTGTGAAAGCAACAAAGCATGAGAGAAATTGGATGGAATCTCTTCGACGTGGTGCGTAACCAGAATCAAACTTGGACTCATTGGATCTTCGGCTAACAGGCCAAGTCGACCGACGAGATCTTCGCGTCCGGCTACATCCAAACCAGCAGCCGGTTCGTCCAAAATCAGCAGTTCTGGATCTGCCATCAAAGCACGAGCAATCTGAACTCGCTTGCGTTCACCCTCAGAGAGAGTACCCACGCGCCTTTCAACAAGTCGCTCTAAACCCCATTGCCCAATCATTTCGGATGCGCGGTTGCGATCAACGGCTTCATAAACTTCTCGCCAGCGACCATTCACCCCGTGTGCCGCTGTCAGAATTGCATCGAAAACTGTCTCTTCCGGAGGCAACAAACTTGCGGTAGCAGCACTACTAATTCCAATTCGGGTGCGCAGCTCGCGGACATTTGTTTTTCCAAGTGTCTCGCCTAAAACAGTTGCGCGACCACGAGTCGGATGCATGTATCCCGAACAGATTTGCATCAACGTCGTTTTGCCGGCGCCATTAGGACCCATGATGACCCAACGTTCGCCTTCGTTGACGCGCCAAGTGACATCGGAAAGAATCTGTTTTTCCCCGCGCACGACTGTGACATCGTCGAACGCAAGAACACTAGTCACAGCAGTAATCTATCTTGCAGAGTCCAGGAGGTAGCGGTGCAGATACCCATTCCGACATCTGCCCTGCTCGCATTTTGGCTGAACGCCTGGATCCGCGGTGACATCACGGACTCAGATGCCAGAAATGCCCTGGAAACGCTAACAAATCAGGCTCTGCAACTGCCGGCAGCGGCCGAGTATGCAATCGCAACTCCCCGTGAAGTCGCCCTCAGCCGAACCTGGATTCTGAAGCAGAATCCAGGCGGTCAGTGGGAGTATGTCAATCGCGAAAACACTTTGGCCTTTCCCGACATGACACACCATCGACAAGTTTTCTTGGACGCCATTTCAGAAAGCGCCGACCAACTCACCGCTTTAGACATTTCCGGCTCACGCACCGAAGTTGACGAGGCGCTCGATGAACTTGAGCATCAACATTTGCCAAACATTTCGGTACGCGATTACACCGCTTTTCACAACGCTCTTCGCACGCGAGTAGCTGCGCATTATGCCCGCACACACTCGGTGGCTATTTCAAGCCGAAGCCAAGATGTTGTTCGAATTGAAACTTTGACGCGACTCGAAAATGCCTGCATCGACTTCATGTGCTCTATCGCCTCTACCGCCTAGTGTTGAACACATGCAGGTTTTGGTTCTCACTATTAGTGGAGATGACCAACCCGGTGTGACCGCCGGCATGTCCAACGCACTCGAAGATGCCAGCGTAACCGTCAAACAACTAGAACAAATTGTGCTCCAAGGACACCTCGTTCTAGGAATTGTGTTGGCTGGCGACGATGAAGCGTTGCACGGTGCCTTGGGTATCGCGAACGACTATGCGAATTCACGCCAAATGGCCATCAGTCATCGCTACATTCTTAACTCCGACTTGGAACACTATCGCGAACGACTAGTCGTCACTGTTTTAGGTAGCCCTCTCACCCCGAAATCAATTGGTGCAATTACCTCGGAAATTGCCGTTGCTGGTGGCAACATCGACCGCATTCGCCAGGTGGCTATGTATCCCGTGACTGCAGTTGAATTCGAGGTCGGCGGCGTTGAAAAGAGAACTTTGCGTGATCGTCTCACGGCGATTGCACGCACAAATGAAATAGACATCGCAGTTCAAGAAGCTGGACTTGATCGACGCGGAATCCACCTTGTCGTCATGGATGTGGACTCCACATTCATCCAAGAAGAAGTCATCGAGCTTCTCGCGGCACATGCAGGCGTGGAAACCGAAGTAGCCGAGATTACCCATCGTGCGATGAATGGTGAACTTGATTTCGAACAATCGCTGCGAGCACGAGTTGCCATGCTGGCTGGACTTAACGAGGAAGTCCTCAACACAGTTCAATCACAAATCACACTGACTCCCGGAGCTGCAACGCTCGCTCGCACTCTTCACAAAATTGGATT
This sequence comes from Candidatus Nanopelagicales bacterium, assembly GCA_023260395.1. Taxonomy (GTDB): domain Bacteria; phylum Actinomycetota; class Actinomycetes; order S36-B12; family UBA5976; genus UBA5976. Next base: position 14,361 of record JALQVI010000008.1, on the reverse strand, counting down.
TCAGGTCGCATTAGTCAGCGGCGGATTCCTCGAAGTAGTTGGACCACTCGCACATAAGTTAGGCGTCGTGAATGTGCGCGCCAACCAACTGGAAATCAAGGACGGAAAGTTGACCGGCAATCTTTCCGGCCCGATCATCGATCGAGCCGCTAAAGCTCAAGCACTCAAAGAATTTGCCGAACAATACGACATCCCACTGAGCCGAACAATTGCTATCGGTGATGGCGCAAATGATTTAGACATGCTGAATGCCGCTGCACTAGGTATCGCGTTTAACGCGAAACCCTACGTTCGCGACGCCGCTTACGCGTCGGTTAACGTTCCTTATTTGGACACAGTCTTATACGTAATGGGGATCCCACGCGAGCACATTGAACGAAGCGAAGCCTTCGATTCGTCACCGCACCGAAGGCCGCCGGTCTAGATCAGGGACCACCCTGTGAATGAACCCCACCATCGACGTGAATCACTTCACCCGTGGTAGCTGGGAACCAGTCACTAAACAACGCAACGCAAGCCTTTGCGGTAGGCACACAATCGCTGGTGTCCCATCCAATCGGTGCACGTCGCTGCCACATTGGACCGAAAGTATCGAAACCCGGAATGCCCTTGGCTGCAGTTGTAAAGAGTGGGCCGGCGGCAACCAAATTCACCTTGACGCCCTTAGGACCCAGATCGCGAGCTAAATAGCGGCATGTTGACTCGAGAGCAGCTTTCGAAACGCCCATCCAGTCATAGAACGGCCATGTCACAGTGGCATCGAAATCAAGTCCAAGGACTTGAGCGTTGCGACCCTCCATCAATGGCAGACAAGCCATTGCAAGTGACTTCAGTGAGAAAGCTGAAATTTCCAGAGCGACCTTAACGTCTTCCCACTCGGTATTCAGGAAGTTGCCACCAAGTGCTGCCTCTGGTGCGAACGCGATGGAATGCAGTACGCCGTCGAGATGTGGAACGTGCTCGCCTACTGCTGCTGCAAGGTTCGCTAGATCGTCCTTGTTTGTGACATCAAGCTGAACAATTGGGACTTCATTTGGCAAACGTTGCGAGATGCGCTTGGTGATGCCAGCGGCACGACCAAACGATGACAGTACGACATTTGCGCCCTGTTCCTGAGCCAGACGTGCAACGTGAAATGCGATTGACGAGTCCGTCAGAACGCCAGTAACGAGGATGTTCTTGCCTTCGAGAATGCCCATAATCGTCCTAGTGTCCCATACCAAGGCCGCCATCTACGGGAATGACAGCACCCGTGATGTATCCAGCGGCCGGAGAAGCCATAAATAGTGCAACATCAGCAATTTCCTGCGGTGAGGCATAACGTCCGAGGGGTACATTGCTGACAATTTCATTTCGACGATCTTCGGAGAGCTCGGCGGTCATGTCCGTATCTACAAATCCAGGAGCAATCACATTTGCCGTGATCCCACGTGATCCAAGTTCACGGGCTAGCGAGCGCGCAGCACCGACCAAGCCAGACTTAGACGCTGAATAGTTCACCTGACCGGCTGAACCCATAAGTCCAACAACACTGGAGATGAAAATGAGTCGACCGGTACGTGCCTTCATCATGGCCCGGCTTGCACGTCGAGCGACACGTATAGCGCCAACCAGGTTCGTGTTAAGTACGTCGTTCACATCGTCATCTGACATGCGCATGATGAGACCATCACGAGTAATGCCAGCATTGGCAACGGCAATTTCTACGGTTCCGATTTCAGCTTCGATCTGATCAAAAGCCGCATCAACGCTGGCGGTATTGCCAACATCGCACTTCACAACGTGCAAACCATCAATCGGATCACCCGATCGACTTGTGACAACAACTGTGTCCCCTGCTTGTTGGAATGTGCGTGCAATCGCAAGACCAATTCCTCGGTTACCGCCCGTGACTAGAACTACTCGACCCATGGGTTAAGGCTACTAGTCTGGACTTCATGTCTTCGCATTTGCCCGATTTTCTCGCCGAGTCTGCTCTATCCGTCGCTAACGACGCAAACGCGTCAGTTGCACACGTTCGAATAGCGCAACACGACAACCGAGGAGTGTCTACTCGCGATGGCAACGTAGAGAACATTGCCAGTGACAGCGCGACCGCATTGAGCGTTCGAGTCGTCCATAACGGCGCATGGGGCTTCGCAGCAACAAATGAGCTCACTCACGAAGGCGCCGCAGATGCAGCACGTCGTGCGCTTGAAATGGCGCGCATTAGTTCGGCCGTAATGAATGAACCAATTGAACTCGCCGATGAACCCAATTACGGAACTGCCTCTTGGGTCATGCCAAAAGAAATTGATGCAATGGCGGTTTCTGACGATGATGTAGTCGCACTTCTCCAAGATTGGAATTCACGAGTCGCTAAATCTTCAGTCGTTAATCACGTCGATGCACATGTGGCGATGGGTCGAGACACAACGTTCTTTGCTGACCTCAATGGCAATCGTCTGACTCAAGAACGAGACCGAATCAGCGCTCAACTCACGGCTATTCACATTGGTGAAGGTGGCTTTGATGACATGCGTACTTGCGCCCCTCCCGCTGGCCGAGGCTGGGAATATCTCCTTGGCAAAGGTTGGGACTGGGACCACGAACTGGCAGCCTTGCCGGACTACCTTGAGGAGAAAGTCAAGGCTCCGTCAGTCGAAGCTGGCGTTTGGGATTTGGTTATCGACCCGACCAATTTGTGGCTAACTATTCACGAATCAATTGGCCACGCAACTGAACTCGATCGAGCACTTGGCTTTGAAGCTAACTACGCAGGAACCTCGTTTGCGACTCTCGAAAAATTAGGCAACTTTAAATACGGCAGTCCTCTTGTGAACGTTACCGGCGATCGCAACAGTGAATTTGGCTTGTCGACAGTTGCTTGGGATGACGAAGGTGTCGCAGCACAGCAATGGGACCTCATCAAGGACGGAACTTTGGTCGGCTATCAAACTGACCGCAGCATCGCAGCCAAAGTAGGACTGGACCGCTCGAATGGCTGCGCTTTCGCTGACTCCGCGCTTCACACCCCAATCCAACGCATGCCTAACGTCTCATTGCAGCCCGGCTCAGTCGATCGCAGCACTGAGGACCTCATCGTAGGTGTTGAGCGCGGCATCTACATTGTTGGCGACAAGTCATGGTCAATTGATATGCAGCGCTACAACTTTCAATTCACCGGTCAACGATTTTATGAAATCAAAAATGGAAAGATCGTTGGTCAGCTGAAAGATGTGGTTTACCAATCACGAACTCCTGATTTTTGGGGTTCGTTAACGGACATCGGTGGACCATCCACATACTTACTTGGTGGCGCATTGAATTGCGGCAAAGGCCAACCTGGACAAGTTGCTCCGGTAAGCCACGGCTGCCCAAGCGCGGTCTTTCGTAACATCAACGTCCTTAATGGTCGCAAGGAGGCTTCCGCATGAGCCAGATAAAGATGTCCGAAGCAGTCGAAATTGCGATGGAGCTTGTCGGTAAAGGTGTAGTTATTGGCGAAATTAATAACGCACGCAACCTTCGTTGGGCAAACTCGGCATTAACAACCAACGGCGACACCGTCGACCAGTCACTTTCAATCGCAGCATTTGTCGATACCCCAGATGGCATTGCGAGTGGCATCTCAAGCGGCCAAGTTCGTAATCGCGAAGACATCGCAAAACTTGTCGAAGCCAGCAAGGCAAGTGCCATAGCCGCTGGTCCAGCTCAAGATGCGATGGACCTAGTAACCGGTCCAGTGCACGACAACTTTCATTCTGAAGTCATTCCACCGGCCGACGAAGGTATCGACTTCTTGTCGATCCAGCTGGGAAATGTTTTACCTCACGGACAATTCTTCGGCTATGCCGAGCAAGCCCAAGACACCATGTTGGTTGCCACTTCTGCAGGTACTCGAATGCGATTTTCGCAATCGACCTCTCGCTTTGAATTGTGCGCGAAAAGTGAAGACCGCGAGCGTTCCGCTTGGAGTGGGCAATCCGGCACAACCTTGAGCGATGTCATGGTTACTTCACATGCCGACACCGTCCTACGTGGTCTCGAACATCAAAAGAATCGCATTGACCAAGAACCTGGCTTGCACAAAGTGACGCTATCCCCGAGCGCGATGGCAGACCTCATGATTTACATGTTGTGGAGCGCAACTGCTCGTGAAGCACATGAAGGTCGCAGCGTGTTCAGTAATCCTCTCGGTGGGACCCGTATTGGCGAACAACTGACGCAACGTAAATTAACAATTGCTACTGATCCAGCATTGCGCGGACTTGAAACTGTCGACCATGTTGTCAACCTAGGCTCATCATCAATGTCGAGTTCCTTCGATACCGGCATTCTCACACCACGCGCTGAAATCTTGCGTGATGGAACATTGAACGCCTTAGGCAGCAGTCGTCATGCCGCACTCGAAGCCAAACTGCCATTCACACCACTCAGCGACAACATCGAGGTTCGTGACGCGCAGGGATCAGGTTCAATCGACGAACTCGCTGCCCGCATGGGCGACGGACTGTTGATTACGTGCTTGTGGTACATCCGCGAAGTTGATCCGCAATCGCTGTTGCTAACTGGCTTAACGCGCGACGGAGTTTATGTCGTCAAGAACGGCGAAATCATCGGCGCATCAAACAACTTCCGATTCAACGAATCACCAGTTGGAATGCTGTCTCGAATTAGCGATGCTGGCGACGCCGTGAACTGCCTGCCACGTGAATGGGCAGACTGGTTCTCACGTGCTCGCGTGGCACCAGTAACGGTCGATCAATTCAACTTGTCGACGCGCTCAGACGCCGTCTAAGCGACTTTAGGAATCTTCGAGGCGGAAGCCGACCTTCATGCCGACCTGGAAGTGAGCAATGTCGCCATCCATGATGTTGCCGCGAACCTGAGTTACTTCGAACCAATCGAGATGACGAAGTGTTTCGGAAGCGCGCTTAATGCCATTTCGAATTGCTTGATCAATGCCATCGGGGGATGTGCCTACGATTTCAGTTACGCGGTATGTACGGTCAGCCACTGGATACTCCTAAAAGATGCCTTCGATGTTCTCACAACGTACTCTAGACGTATGGCCCAAGAACCAGAAGTTTTCAGCATCACTGGTGCCGCACCTGGCATGTCTGTTGAACAAAAAGGCCGTCAACGGCGCTACCTCATCAGCATGGGTATTCGCACATTGTGCTTTATTGCAGGAATCGCAACTTCTGGCTGGCTTCGTTGGACATTCATTATTGGCGCCGTACTTTTGCCGTACTTTTCAGTCGTCGTTGCCAATGCCGGCCGTGAGCGCCGACTTTTTGGCCCTGACTTAGTTTCTCCTCAAGAACAGCGCGTGGCAATCAGCGATTCGGCACACGACTAACCTTAAACGTGTGTACAAGTTCTTACTGACCCCGAAATGGATTGCAGTAACACTCGTAGCACTCTTACTTCTGCCATCATTTAATGCGCTGTCCCAATGGCAATGGCGCAGGTTGCATCAGCGTCAGGCTTACAACCTAGTCATTACGCGCAACATTAATTCAGATCCAGTCGACCTGACTGCTCTGGTAAACCCCACCTCGCATGTCATTAAAGCAAGCGACCAGTGGCGGCCAATTCATCTCGTTGGCACATGGGATACTGCGCATCAAACACTGGTGCGTAAGCAAAGCTTTGAATCCGAATATGGTTTTTGGGTAATGACGCCGCTCAAAACGGCTAACGGAACGATTTTGATTAATCGTGGTTGGCACATTGCTGCTGACACAGCTCGAGAATCTCCGCACATCACAAATCCCCCAGCAGGGACGGTCGAGGTAGCCGCTCGCGTCCGAATTCTTGCAAGCACGCCCGCACCACGTCCAACAGATTTACCTGTAGGACAAGTCGATGCAATTGATCCCACATCTCTAAACGACGCATCAGTCGTTCGCAATGCATATGGAGAATTAATAGCCAGTCGACCTGATTCAGGCGTTGGATTGAAACTGATTCCGGCACCCACCGTGACCGAAGGCCCACATCGCTCTTATGCGCTGCAGTGGATTTTCTTTGCCATCATGACCGTCATTGGCTGGATCATTATGGTTCGGAATGAGGCGCTGCATCAGAAAACTGTCGACGATAAAGGTCAGAATACAAGCCCCCTATAGCCAACAACTCATCATGAGTTCCCCGTTGCACAACTTGGCCATCGTCAATAACAAGAATTTGATCTGCTTGTCTAATCGTCGAAAGCCGATGAGCAATCACAATTGACGTGCGTCCGCGCAGAGCTGTCGTCAACGCTAACTGAACTGCTGATTCAGATTCACTATCGAGGTGCGCAGTTGCTTCATCAAGCACCACGACATCCGGGGCCTTGAGAAGAAGTCGCGCAATTGCTAGGCGCTGTTTTTCGCCGCCAGATAGCCGATAGCCACGATCACCAACGATTGTGTCCAACCCCTGTGGCAATTCTTCAATCATGTGTGCAATCTGTGCGTCATGACATGCCGCCATGATTTCTGCATCAGTGGCATCTGGACGGGCGTACAGCAAGTTGGCGCGAATTGAGTCATGGAACATGTGCGAATCCTGTGAAACAACACCAACAACGTCGTGCAGTGATTCTTGCGTCACTGTGCGCACGTCCAACTCACCAACGCACACTTGACCGCTTACCGGATCAAATAACCGCGAAACCAACGACGCTGTCGTGCTCTTGCCAGCACCTGAAGGACCAACCAAGGCGACGAGCTGACCCGGTTCAGCCCGAAATGACATGTCTTTGAGAATGAGCTCTTCGGCAATAACTTGGTCGGTACGAGCGACTACTTCCAAACTTGCCAATGACACTTCATCTGAGTTTGGATACCTGAAGTCAACACTTTTGAATTCAACGCTGGTCTTACCGCGAGGCAAAGTCACGGCGTCTGGCGCGTCTGCCACCATGGGCTCAAGGTCGAGTACTTCAAAAACTCGCTCGAATGCCACCATCGACGTCATGATATCCACTCGCACGTTTGCAATGGCTGTAATAGGGCCGTACAAGCGCCCAAGCAAGGCAACCAATGCCAGCAAAGTTCCCAATGTCAACGCGCCACTGATGACGGCATTTCCGCCAATTCCGTAGACCAAGGCTGTAGCAAACGAGCCCACCAACACCATCGCCGTGAAAAACACACTGTTAGCCATCGCGATGTTCACACCAACATCACGAACTCGACCCGCTCGATAGGAAAATTCTGCAGTCTCGCGATCGGGTCGACCAAAAAGTTTCATCAACAATGCGCCGGAGACATTGAATCGTTCCGACATTTGGGTACTCATTGCTGCATTGTTATCGGCCTGCTCGCGAGTCAGCGATTGCAGACGGCGACCCACTAGTCGGGCTGGAAGCCAGAAAACCGGCAACAAGAACAAGGATGCAATCGTGATTTTCCACGACAGAACAAGCATCGTGCCGGCAACAGCCACCAAGGTGATGACGTTTCCAACAACTCCGCCTAATGTCGACGTGAACGCTCGCTGAGCTCCCATCACGTCGCTATTGAGACGTGAAATCAACGCGCCGGTCTGGGCTCGAGTGAAGAATGCAATCGATTGACGCTGAACGTGATCAAACACTTCAGTACGCAGGTTATAGATAAGACCTTCACCAATTTGCGCCGAAATCTTTCGGATGACCACCGCAAGCGCCGCATCGAATAACGCGATACCAGCAATGATTAGTGCGGTGACCGTGACCATGTTGGCATTCTTTGCTGGAATGGCTACGTCAACAATGCGTTTAAACAGCAACGGTTGAATAACAACCAACAGTGAGTCCAATACCAAAAGTGCCAAGTATCCGAAGATGAGTTTCTTAAATCCAGCTGCGTAGCGCAAAACGCGTCGAACTGTGCCTCGAGCTAATTCTTGATCTTTAACCGACTTGTCAGAGGTGAAACTTTGATACGCGGCCCAAGGGTTTCCTGCATGCATACTCATGATGCTTTAACTCTAACTAGGCAAGCGAGATTAAATCCAAGTAGTCATCGTTCCAGATGTCTTCGACACCGTCAGGTAACAACAAAACGCGTTCAGGGTTTAGCGCTGACACAGCGCCTTCATCGTGCGAAACCAGCACAACAGCGCCTTCAAAGGTGCTGAGAGCATCCAAAATTTCCGCTCGGCTAGCTGGGTCCAAGTTGTTGGTCGGTTCATCTAGGAGCAGAACGTTTGCAGCTGAAACAACAAGCATCGCCAGACTCAAACGCGTCTTTTCGCCACCTGATAGAACACCCGCAGGCTTATTAACCGCGTCACCAGAGAACAGGAATGAACCAAGAACACTGCGAACTTGAGTGTCATTCAATTCCGCTGATGCGGTCATCATATTTTCAAGAACTGTGCGTTCGTCATCGAGCGTCTCGTGTTCCTGTGCGTAATAGCCAATCTTCAAACCATGACCAGGAACAATCTCGCCAGTATCTGGCTGGTCGACGCCACCCAACATTCGTAGCAATGTGGTCTTACCAGCACCGTTAAGGCCAAGAACAACAACCTTGGAACCTTTATCAATTGCAAGATCCACGTCAGTGAAAATTTCCAGCGAACCGTACGAGCGACTCAAACCGGTAGCCATAAGCGGCGTCTTGCCACATGGGCTTGGCGTCGGGAATCGCAGCTTAGCTACCCTGTCGGCTACGCGCTCGCCTTCGAGTCCATCCATGATTCGATCGGCGCGCTTGAGCATGCTCTGTGCCGCCTTTGCCTTTGATGCCTTTGCACGCATGCGATCAGCCTGTTGCTTGAGAACCGCGGCTTGCTTTTCGGCGTTGGCATACTCGCGCTTACGGCGACGCTCGTCTGTCTCACGGGCGTTGAGGTATTCCTTCCAACCCATGTTGTACAAATCAAGAGCCTGACGGTTGGCATCCAAATGGAATACCCGATTGACCGTCGCCTCAAGTAACTCGACATCGTGACTGATAACAATTAGTCCGCCCTTGTGATTTTGCAAAAAACCGCGAAGCCAGGTGATGGAATCGGCGTCCAGGTGGTTCGTAGGTTCATCGAGGAGCAACGTTTCGGCATCACTGAACAAGATTCGGGCAAGCTCAATTCGTCGGCGCTGACCACCAGACAGTGTTCCTAATTCTTGGTCCAGCACATTTCGCGGAATACCGACGCTATTGGCAAGCGATGCTGCCTCACTTTCAGCGGCATAACCACCAGCGGATTGAAACTCTGCTTCGGCGTTCGTGTACTTACGCATGCCACGATCGCGAACGGCTTCATCTTCGGATGCCATGTCGAGTTCGGCTTGGCGCAAACGTCGCATCGCTTCATCGAGACCTCGCGCAGACAAAATGCGATCCATCGCAATGACATCAAGGTCACCTGTGCGTGGGTCTTGCGGCAAGTAGCCAACAGTTCCACCAGTAGCAATCTGGCCACCTGCAGGAAGCGTCACGCCTGCAAGCACTTTCGTCATTGTGGTTTTGCCTGCACCATTTCGACCGACAAGTCCAACACGATCGCCTGCATCAATTCGGAATGTTGCACCACCGAGCAGCAAATCGGCGCCAGCACGCAACTCGAGATCAGTAACTTGAATCACGAGATGTAAAGCCGCCTAAACGAGATAAAGAAAGTACAGAAAGAAATTAGATATTGAAGCCAAGGGCGCGAAGCATTTCGCGGCCATCGTCAGTGATCTTGTCTGGACCCCATGGTGGCATCCACACCCAGTTCAACTTGAAGTCGCTGACGTGACCATCAAGAGCTGCGCGTGCTTGGTCTTCGATGACATCAGTCAAAGGGCAAGCCGCAGACGTCAATGTCATGTCAATTGTGGCGGCATTGGCTTCATCAACAGTCACGCCATAAACCAAGCCGAGATCAACAACGTTGATACCCAGTTCAGGGTCAACGACATCTCGCAATAATTCGAATACGTCGTCTTCTTTAATGGTTTCCATTACTCGCCCTTTCCAATTGCCTGAATAGCAGCATCTTTCCAAGCCATCCACGACAGCAAAGCACACTTTACGCGCGCTGGGTATTGAGCCACTCCGACGAGAGCAACTCCATCTCCCAGAATGTCTTCATTTGGCTCTTCGGTACGCTGCAACATCGCAATGAGATGCTCAACTGCCTGCGTACCTTCCTCTAGTGTGACGTTGTTTAGCTGGTCAAACAAAATCGAGGCTGATGCCTGACTGATTGAACAGCCTTGATTGTCGTATGAAACGGTCAAAGTGCCGTCTTCATTCGGCGTAATTCGCAGCGTAATTTCATCACCACATGTGGGATTAACGTGATGAACTTCCGCAGCAAAATCGTCCTTCAAACCCTTGCCATGCGGGTGCTTGTAGTGATCAAGAATGATTTCTTGATACATGTTTTCTAGGTTCATTCCCCCACTCCAAAGAATCTCTGTGCGGCCTTAATGCCATCGACGAGCGCTGTTACGTCAGCCTCATCGTTGTACACATAAAAAGTCGCGCGGGTAGTTGCCGGCACGTTGTAACGACGACACACTGGCCATGCGCAATGATGGCCAACGCGTACGGCTACGCCGTGCTCATCCAAAATCTGGCCAACGTCATGTGGATGTAGTCCATCAACGACAAAAGAAACCGCTGAACCACGTTCGTGCGCGACCGTTGGACCGATAATGCGAACACCAGAGATCACAGAAAGCGCGTCAAGCGCCAACTGCGTTAACCGATGCTCGTGTTCGGCAACATTGTCCATACCAAGGTCATTGAGGTAATCAATTGCTGCGGCAAGGCCAACTGCCTGCGCCGCCATTGGCACGCCAGCTTCGAAGCGCTTTGGTGGCGCCGCGAATGTTGATGACTCCATGTGAACGGTCTCAATCATCGAACCACCGGTGATGAATGGCGGCATAGCAGCAAGTAGTTCAGCCTTGCCCCAGAGACAGCCAATTCCCAGCGGTCCAAGCATCTTGTGGCCACTCCAAGCGATGAAGTCCACACCTAGCTCTACGACATCGACCGGCATGTGCGGCACGCTCTGGCAGGCGTCTAAAACGACGAGTGCGTTAACTGCATGCGCCTTTGCAACAACTGCCTGAACATCGTTCACGGTGCCTAGCAAGTTGGATTGGTGGGTGAACGCGACAACCCTGGTGCGTTCAGAAAAGTCGATGCTCGACAAATCAAGACGTCCATCGTCAGTTAGACCGATCCATTTCAAAACTGCGCCAGTCTTGTCGCACAACTCTTGCCATGGCACGAGATTCGCGTGATGTTCCATCTCAGTGACGACAATTTCATCGCCTTCGGCAAGCACAAAACGTTCGGCGCCTTCTGGAAGGGCTTTACCGCGAGCCGACTTGATGGTTGCGTTCAAGAACGAGTACGAAACCAAATTGAGAGCTTCGGTCGCATTTTTAGTGAAAACAATATCGTCCGGTTGTGCGCCAACGAAACGCGCAATCGTGGCACGCGCGGCTTCGAAAGCATCTGTTGCTTCCTCAGCCAATTGGTGCGCGCCACGATGCACGGCTGCGTTGTGGTGCTCATAGAAATTGCGTTCGGCGTCTAGCACCTGACGTGGTTTTTGCGAGGTTGCACCACTATCTAGGTATACCAAGCGTCGATCGTTACGCACTGTTCGATCAAAGATCGGAAAATCAGCGCGAATCTTCGCAACATCTAAAGGAGCCATAAATTATCCCGCAATGAACTGCGCGTAACCGTTTTCTTCGATTTCGTTAGCCAACTCTGGGCCACCTTCGCGAACGATGCGACCTTCGAAGAATACGTGAACGAAATCTGGCTTTACGTAATTCAAGATACGTGTGAAGTGAGTGATAACGAGCATGCCGGTTTCGCCAGTTGCGCGAACACGGTTGATGCCTTCTGACACGACGCGTAGTGCGTCAACGTCAAGACCTGAATCAGTTTCATCAAGCACAGCAATCTTTGGCTTGAGGAGTTCAAGCTGCAAAATTTCGGTGCGCTTGCGCTCGCCACCGGAGAAGCCTTCGTTGACTGAACGCTCTGCGAATTCTGGATCGATCTGAAGCGCAGCCATAGCTTCCTTCATTTCCTTGATCCAAGTACGCAAGTTTGGAGCTTCGCCGCGAATAGCAGTGGCTGACGTACGAAGGAAGTTAGAGACAGACACACCTGGAACTTCAACTGGGTACTGCATTGCCAGGAAGAGACCGGCGCGAGCACGCTCGTCAACTGACATCTCGAGTACTTCTTGACCATCAAGCAGAACAGAGCCGCCAGTGATGTCGTACTTTGGGTGACCAGCGATGGCGTATGCCAACGTTGACTTACCGGAACCGTTAGGTCCCATCAATGCGTGAGTTTCGCCAGCCTTAACTGTCAGGTCGACGCCACGCAAGATGTCCTTCGGGCCATCATCGGTTGAAACCTGTACTTGCAGGTTCTTAATTTCTAGTGTTGACATTCCTTAGCTCCTCGCTGCTAGGTAAATTTCTGGATCTGCATCGTCACTTCGTGTAACGACATATGTTTCTAAAGGTTTTACTGCTGGTGGACCTGATGGTTCACCCGTACGTAAGTCGAATGCCGAACCGTGAAGCCAGCATTCGATTGCGCAATCAACTAAATCGCCTTCGCTAAGGGAAACTTCGGCATGTGTGCAGGTGTCGCTGACCGCAAAGACTTCATCATCGATACGGACGACTAAAACGTCTTCCCCATCAACGTCAATCTTTCGCGGTGAACGGTCTGCAAAATCCGAAAGGCGCCCAATAGCCTGGCTCATTAGTTTCCTGCCAAACGCTCTTCGATGCGTTCGCGCACGCGGTCATCGATTTCATGGACATTAATTTGGTTCAGCACATCTTCGAAGAATCCGCGCAATACAAGATTGCGAGCTTCATCCGCCGAAATGCCACGGGACATCAAGTAGAACAACTGTTCGTCATCAAAACGTCCAGTTGTGCTTGCGTGCCCAGCGCCAACAATTTCACCGGTTTCAATTTCAAGGTTAGGAACTGAATCAGCACGGCCGCCTTGGCTAAGAACCAAGTTGCGGTTGATTTCGTAGGTCTCGGTGCCAACAGCGTTTGCACGAATAAGTACGTCGCCAACCCAAACAGTGTGAGCATCGGCACCGTTCAGCGCGCCCTTGTACACAACGTTGCTGCGGCAGTGATCAACACTGTGGTCCACGAACAAACGATGTTCGGCATGCTGATTTGCACCTGCAAAATACAAGCCTATGAGTTCAGCGTCGCCACCAGGCGCGGTGTAGTTCACGCTTGGAATGATGCGAACCACGTTGCCACCAAGTGTTACTACGACGTGCTTGATACGTGCATCGCGACCCAAGTTCAGGCGATGGTGACTCAACTGAACTGAATCAGCTGCCCAATCCTGAATTGATACAACCGTAAGTTGTGCTCCATCAGCGACAGTGATGTCAACGTTGGCGGCGAGTGTTGCGCTGCCAACATGATTAATAATCACTGTTGCTCGTGAGTGCTGACCGGCAACGATATCAAGTTGTCCGTACTGAGTTGAACCATCACCCTGGAAATTAACTGTGATGGTTTCAGCTACATCGGCTTTGGCCGGAATCGTTAGCGTTGAAACAACGTCAGCATGCTGCCAAGCCGAAGCCGCTACGCGGTCAGTGAATCCACGACGATCATCATTCTTTGCAGTGTCGTTAACGAGCGTTACGCCATCGACAACATCCGCAGAAAGTGACCACGTCGAACCTGCGGGAGCTTGCGCTGCATGCAGATCCTTGAGTCGCTTAAGCGGAGTGAAACGCCATTCCTCTTCACGGCCAGTCGGCACATCGAAGGCATCGCTGGTAAGCGAGTACACCGAAGGCGCATGGTCGGTCGCTGGAACTAGCGAAATTTCATGTTCTTTAACGGCAGTCACGTTAGCCAACCGCGCCTTCCATTTGTAGTTCGATAAGTCGGTTCAATTCGAGTGCGTATTCCATTGGAAGTTCGCGAGCGATTGGCTCAACGAAACCACGAACAATCATGGCCATGGCTTCGTCTTCGTCCATACCGCGTGACATCAAGTAGAACAACTGATCTTCGGACACCTTGGAAACCGAAGGCAACGTCATCTTCACGAACATCGACATATGGGTAGGTATCCGAACGCGAAATATCGTCGACCAATAGCGCATCACACTTCACAGTGCTCTTGGCGCCGTGGCAACCTTCGAGAACCTGAATCAGGCCGCGGTACGACGTACGACCGCCACCGCGTGCAACTGACTTGCTGATAATTGATGATGATGTGTTAGGTGCAGCGTGAACCATCTTTGCGCCGGCATCCTGATGCTGACCTTCGCCAGCAAATGCGATGGACAAGGTTTCACCCTTGGCATGTTCGCCCTGCAACCAAATGGCTGGGTACTTCATAGTGACCTTTGAACCGATGTTGCCAT
>JALQVI010000089.1 GCA_023260395.1 Candidatus Nanopelagicales bacterium | reverse complement strand
GAATCGATTGGGCATCCTTGATTTCTTGCGCGAGTTCATGGATTGCTTCACTGGTATCTAGAACCAAGTCGACCTTGGCTGACATGCGTCCGAGCTCCAATGCGATTTCGCTGCTGGACTCGCCGTAACCAGTTCCACGAACCTGCGCCAAATACATTGCGAACAAATAACAAGCAACGATCTGGGTAAGGAATGCCTTAGTCGAGGCCACAGCAACTTCCGGTCCAGCGTGCGTGTAAATCACACCATCGCTTTCGCGTGGAATCGTTGATCCGTTTGAATTACAGATCGCCAAAACTTTGGAACCCTGTTCGCGTGCGTAACGCATCGCCATCAACGTGTCCATAGTTTCGCCGGACTGAGAAATCGAAATGACCAATGTGTCGGCGGTCAAAATTGGATCACGGTATCGAAATTCTGAAGCCAACTCAACTTCACATGGCACACGCGTCCAATGTTCGATCGCATACTTGGCGATCATGCCTGCGTGGTACGCAGTGCCACATGCCGTGATGATGATCTTCTTGATGTTCTTGAGTTCCTCATCCGAAATGCCCAAGCCGTCGAGCGAAACTTTGCCAGTGCCATCAATGCGACCAAGCAAGGTGTCAGCAATCGCCTTTGGCTGTTCGGCAATTTCCTTAAGCATGAATAAGTCATAGCCACCCTTTTCAGCGGCCGATGCATCCCATGTCACTTCGTATTCATGCACTTCTGCCGGAGCGCCAAAGAAATCTGTCACTGTGATTGATGATGGCGTGATTTCAACAACCTGGTCCTGACCAAGTTCGATGGCGTTACGAGTGTGTGCAATGAATGCTGCAACGTCAGAGGCGAGGAAGTTTTCACCTTCGCCGCGGCCAACAACCAATGGCGAGTTACGACGAGCAGCAACAACAACATCGGGTGTTTCCGAGTGCACAACCACGAGCGTGAATGCGCCAGTCAAACGCTGGCACACAGCACGCAAGCCATCTGCCAAGTTGTCAGAGATCTTCATCTGGGCTGCAAGTAAGTGAGCAACAACTTCAGTGTCAGTCTCGCTTCGGAGCTTGACGCCATTTCCGATGAGTTCATCGCGCAGAGTTGCAAAGTTTTCAATGATGCCGTTGTGGATGACAGCGATGGTGCCATCTTCGCTCACATGTGGATGAGCGTTAACGTCATTCGGGGCACCGTGGGTTGCCCAACGCGTATGACCAATTCCGGTATGTGATGCTGGCAGTGGGTCCGAGGCGATTTCAGCCTCAAGGTTGGCGAGCTTGCCAGCCTTCTTGCGCGTTTCGATTCCATGGTCGACCACAACGGCAATACCGGCTGAGTCATAACCGCGGTATTCCAGGCGGCGCAAGCCTTCGATCACAACATCTAGAGACTGCTTTGGCCCGACGTATCCCACGATTCCACACATGGGCTTCAGTCTACCCAGAGCCTAGAAAACCCTTGTGACCTAGGGCTTTACGGGAATGTTGAACTGATCCTTCGATAATTGATTTATCTATAGTAAATAATTCTTACATTTGAAAGATATTGCGATAGCGTGGCTCTAACGAAGCAAGGAGCCGGGCATGGAACAAGAAACTGACTTCCAACTGGAACTGCTCGTTGCGATGTGCGACGAAGGTGGCATGGAGTTCGACATGTGGTGTGCTTTCGCCGACACGGTGGTTCATGGCCGCCTCGTTGGGCAAACCGCCTGGCTAGAACGCCAATCCCAACTTCACTCACGCGTGGATGGCATGCAGGCTTTCGCCCAGATGTATGAAGTCGCCGCCCAACAAGGTGCGAACGACATTGAATTTCGCAAGATCATCCAGCTCGAGAAGCAACAAGCCGCAACAGGATTTCTGCACCTCATTGAAGTGAACAGTGAACGAAACCGTTCGGGAAAAATGTGGCGAGTGCGAATTGCCGATGTCACCGGATGGGCATTAACAGTGCCCGAAGAACAGAACGTTAACTAACCAACCGGAACGTCGACGAGCTTGATGCCTCGAGCAATTTCATAAGCAGTCTCGGTATCGCCCATGGCCTTGTAGTTGTCTGCGAGACGACCGCGGAAATAAGACGCTTCCGGAGCATCCTTGACTGCTAATTGTTCAATTGCTCGCCTGGACTTGAAAAAGTTCTCCAGCGCCTTCTCATTTGCTCCAAGATTTAGAGCCACTTCGCCAACATGCAAGTGGTAACCGGCGCCGTAGTCGACGTCCTTAACAATTTCACTTTCAATTGAAGTTAAAATTCTGTCAGCTGCTTTGTATTCGCCCATCTTTAAGAGCAATTCCGCCTTGCTATACAACAGGTACATACGGTCATAAGATTCCTCAAAGCTTCCCTGCTCCATTAAAGAATCATCAATAAACTGAATCACGTTTCTAATTTGATTTTGATCCGTGATACTCGAACGAGCTAGAAATCTGGCTGTAACCGTTGTGATCCGAGGCACTGATTGCGAATCTTCTGCTACTTGAAAGAGCTCTCGAGCACGAAGTGCAAGTAAGTAAGATTCCTCAAAATTTTTATCTACCCAAGCGCCATAACTAATTGACCACAAGGCCATCGCATGTGCCTTGTGATCCGCTACGGAAGGAAGTAACTCCATGATTTGCGACGTAAGTTCCGCGCTAACAAGTGGGCCTCCGCCAGTTTGCTGATGCGTGTTTAAAACCATGGCGCGAATCTGAACCTGTAACAATGGATCGACATACTTCGTTTTATCCAAGATTCGGAGTATTTCGCGCAGCCGAACCAAAAATTCAACTGGTCGACCCAAGTCCATTTCGGCACGGCCGAAAAACAATATTGCGCGACGAAGTAGTTCCCATTCTGACAGCTCCAACAATTCATCAAGGACGCCGTCTAAAGTGTCCCAGGCTAAGGAAGCTTGATGACTTTCGCATTGGCAAATACCAACAATGAGACGGACATGTGGATGAGACTGAAGGTGTTGTGGCAAAGATTCTATGAACGACAAGGCCTCGCTCGCTTTTCCTTGTGCCAAGAAACCCTCGGCCAATGCAATGAGTCCATGGTCCTGTTGGCTGATGTTCGACGAATCCCCTATTGTCAGCATCGCAACACCCACACCAAGCGATTCCGCTATAGCCGAAAGTGCCTTTCCGGATGGGGTGCGCTTGCCTTGTTCGATAAGCGAGACATAACCAAGGGACACTTTGTCACTGACGAGATCCTGTTGCTTGAGCCCCTTGCTTAGTCGCAAGGCTTTGATGCGCTGGCCAATAGAAGTGGGGTCAACATTTACAGTCATGCTGTCCCCCTTTCGCAACACTATTTTGTCACATCTACTGAGTATGTTGATTCTAACAAGTTCTTACAAAGAGAAGGGAAGCATTTCATGTCTTCAAAAATCAAGAAAACACTAGCCGTATTCACTCTTGCGATTATTGCCTCAACGAGCCAGGTCTGGTCTGCCAATGCAGACACTTTAAGTAACACTGGAAGATGCTGCTGCGATCAGATTGCTGATACGCCAGCCGATGCAACCGTCGCTGTTTAAAATCCGCAATACTGCGTCACGATGCCGGCTAGTCGCTCGGCAATGTCTTGCGCTGAACTTTGAGTCGGCGCTTCGACCATGACGCGGATGACCGGTTCGGTTCCGGATGGACGTAACAAAATTCGTCCGGAACCAGCCAGCGACAATTCCAGGGTCGTAACCGCATCACGAACGGCTTCGTGATTTACGCCCGCCTTGTCGACGTTCTTCACATTGATCAAAACTTGTGGCAGACGCTGAATTTGTCCAGCTAGTTCAGCCAACGTGCTGCCCGACGCTTTAACAATCGAAGCGAGCTGTAACGCAGTCAATACCCCATCGCCAGTCGTCGCGTATTCCGACAACACTACGTGACCGCTTTGTTCGCCACCAAGGTTGT
>JALQVI010000088.1 GCA_023260395.1 Candidatus Nanopelagicales bacterium | reverse complement strand
CGATTCATTGTCGGCATTGATATCTGTGCGAACCGTCTGCGGATCGACTGCCCGAGCAGACTTCATCACACCATCAATGACGCGCTGAACCAAGACTGATTCCTTGCCAACTGCCAACACCACACGGGCGTCGTCAGTCGCGGATTTCTTGGCCATGCCTTAACTATGCCATGTGCCTATGACCCGTTTTGAGCACGCACCTCAAGCGCGCTTCCCGTCCACACCACGGCAATACTTCCCTGCCGGTCTGTACGCCATACTTTGGCGCCAAGTGCTTGATACATCGCAATAGTTGATTGCGCGGGATGGCCATAATCATTGCCTTGCCCTACCGAAATGATGACATTCTTTGGATGCATCACTTCAGCAAATTTCGAATCCTGATGTCGAGATCCATGATGCGCAATTTTTAAAACATCCACGTTGAGCTGTCCGACCTGTGAAGCAATTGCTAATTGTGCAGGCGGCTCGACATCTCCGGGAAGCATAATTAAGTGGCCATGCACTCGCACCAAAAGAACCACACTTGCATTGTTGGGGTCACTCCCCTGCCCTCGTATTAGCCTCGAGGGCCACAAACAAGTGATGTCGAGCTCGCCCAGCCGAGCATGGTGCGCATAAGTAATTACTTGCGGCTCTATTTGTCGTTTATGTAGTGCTTGCATGGCAAACCTAGTTGTGAGTTCTGGTTCATTGAGCGCCGACACCCACACCTGACCGACGTGTCGATGAGCAATGACCTTAGTCAATCCCCCAACATGATCTGCGTGAAAATGCGTCAGCACCAAGATAGGGATGCTCTTGACATGCAATTTTGTAAGACATGAGTTCATTACATCTGGATCTGGGCCAACATCGACCACCATCGCTGAATGCGCATCGACGCGAAGAACTACCCCATCACCTTGACCGACATCACAGGCAACCATGACCCAGTTCGCAGGTGGCCATGGCTTGATGGCGAATTGAGGTGGATGCCAGAGCAAAAAAACAAAACACATGGCAAAAATGAAAAGCTTGCCGCGAAAGACGTTCGACAAACCTTTCCATCGAAGTGTGCCGTGAATGACAGCGGCAATGAGCAGTATTGAAACCAGAACCCCAAATGGGCCATGCGGCATGGGAACTATGGCCCATGACTGATTCGCCGCCCAACGAGCAATCACAGCAATCGTTGTCGCAGGCACTACAGCAACGACAACAACTAAATGCGCCAGCGGAATACTGACGATGGAAACTAGAGCGGCGAATAATCCTCCTAACATTGCTGGTGCTGCTAACGGCACGGCAACTAAGTTCGCCGGTATTGAAGCAAGTGACGTGGTCGCGCCTAAGGTCACCATTAGCGGGAGCACAGCAAACTGTGCACATAAAGTCACAGTTAACGTTTCGGCAAACCAGTTGGGAAACTGCCTAGGCAGAATGTGGTCCATCCAGACCGAGACCCGTCGAGAAAATAACAGCAAGCCAGCGGTAGCGGCAACGGACAGAGCAAAACCATAAGAAATTGCCAACCATGGATCAAAGCACAAAAGCCCTAGAACAGCGAACGCAAGTGACGGCAACGGTGAACTTCGAGTACCGAGAAAATGCGCAACAACCACAACAACGCCCATCACACTGGCACGTAACACACTGGGCTGTGGACGAACGATGACGACGAAACTGGCGAGCACCACAGCGATGGCAATCACTTGAGTCATCCGAGTTCGTCGTCGTACACCCTGCATGACAAGCACCAAGAGCAGGGAAACATTCGCTCCTGAAACTGCGACCAAGTGTGTTAAGCCAGAAGCCTGCATGTCTGACTTGAGGTCTGATTGCAAGGCTGAGCTGTCCCCTAAAGCCAGCCCTGGCACCAAAGCTTGTGCAGCGCTCGGATAACCGCTCAAAGCGCGGTGCAGATGATCTCGCAGAACTTCCGCAAACCATTGATATCGGGGTGGAGCTCGAACAACCGAGAATTCAGTTACCGTCATCGAAGCAGCAATCGGTCGACCAGTCGGTGGTTCCGACAGCATCCCCGAGGCTGCGATGACAGTACCTGGCACGAGTGATGTCATCGCACCAGCTTTACTGCCGGTACCAAACATTGAAATGGGAATCGCTCCGCGATATGCATTTCCATGAACATCCCAATGCGAAATCCTGATGCCAACGACCGTCGATGTTGAGGATGCCCAGTCCAATCCTCCAGAATGCGTGAACTCCATGGGATCACTCGTCACAGTTCCAATCAGATGCACGACTGAATGGCTTCCCGCATCAGATCGAATGGGATGACTGACCAACGGCCATACGCGCAAAGCTCCGATGACAGTTCCAAGTACGAGTCCAACAACGAGGAGTTGTACATTCAACGAGCCCTTGCGTAGCAATGCGAAACACGCAAGCATCACGAAAGCAGCAAAAAACAAAATAGTCTGCGGCGCGGTGCGAGTACCTAAACTCAAAATGATTGCAGTCGAAATCCACGCACTCACAGCAATAGGCAGCAGCCGTAAATCCACTAGAGCCGAACCAAATCTTTGAGGTTGGCAAACACTTTCGGACCAATCCCAGGAACTTCTTGCAGTTCGTCAATGGCAGTGAATCGTTTGTGTTCGGTTCGCCATGCAACGATGCGTCCAGCAAGAACTGGACCAACTCCAGGCAGGGAATCGAAGTCTGCCTCTGCCCCTGAATTCAAACTCACGGTTGAATCGGATGCACTTCCAGCCCCTGTGGCGACCATGCCCACAACAATTTGCTGTCCATCGTCGATGCGTGCGGCTAAGTTTATGGAGCCAGCTACATCCTTGCGACTAAATCCTCCCGCCGCCTTGATGGCATCCGCCACTCGACTACCCGTTGGAAGCGTCACAAGACCTGGTCGGCGCACGTCGCCTTCGACGTCAACTACGACGTCAAGAGACGCAGCAATGGATGCAGTGGCGAGTGGAACTCCAGTCGATAGCGTCTGGGCGTTAGGCGTTGACACTGGTCGATTGAGCCATACCAAGCCCGCCACAATTGCAATGACCACAGCAACAATGCGGGCCAAAGATCGCGTGTGATGTGGTTCGAGGTCTACTAAAACCTGTGGAGCCTCGTCAGGACGGACAAGCACATCTCGGGGTGCAATCATTGCGTCAAGACGGTCGGCTACCACCTTGGTTAATTCAATTGAACGACGACGCATTCAAGCAAGAGTAGAAATAAACCTGAATTTCGTTGAGGATGGCCAACGAGTTGTGAATCAATGCGGCCTGTGGAGACTGACGAATGACGCAATTAAACGCGCGGCGCCATTGCAATCGCCACTGTGCCTGGGCCAGTATGCACACCCACAACAGCACCAGCGGGTGTAACGGTAACGCTGGCTAACCCGAGTTTTTCGCAGAGCGTTTGAGCAATGCTCTCGGCTCGCTCAGATTCACCGACAAAGTGGACCGCAAAGTCAGAATCATCTGTGGCAGCAGAGACAGCGATATCGACCAAACGCTGCGTTGCCTTCGTCGTGGTACGAACAACTTCGAGTGACTCCACTCGCCCATCGACCATGGTCAGGATTGGCTTGACCGAAAGAACGCCGCCGATTCGGGCTTGAACAGCGCCGATACGGCCGCCTCTTTGCAAATACTCCAATGTGTCTACCGAGAACCAGATGTGGGAACGCGAGCATCGAGCTTGGATGTGCGCTGCGACTGCGCTGCCAGATGCGCCCTGAGAGGCTAGCTGCGCACCCGATTCGATGGCCCAACCCATTGCCATACCAATTAATCGAGAATCGATGACATGGACCGGAACATCCACACGCTGGCTAGCCAAAAGTGCTGACTCGTATGTACCTGACAATTCACTCGAGAGGTGAACACTCACAATTTCAGTGCAGCCACGTTCGATGAGTTCATTAAATGCAGCAACGAACTGCTCTGG
>JALQVI010000087.1 GCA_023260395.1 Candidatus Nanopelagicales bacterium | reverse complement strand
AGAGAATCACCAGGGAGAATAAGCCCGAGCAGGATCCCACATTCCACAAACAGAATGATGCAGGCACCAAGTAGTGCCCATGATCCAAAGCCTTCAAGCAGTCCCTGTGGGTTTAACGCACCACTGTGAGGTTGGATCAAGGCTGGAAACGCAGCAATAGAAATTGGATTCACAGGATGACTCTATCTATTGCCTTGTGAGGGCGTTCTCAAGTGGATTTAGCAGTAATCTGTGTCGATTATAGAATGTTTAGATGCGCTCGCCCTATTTCATAAGGTTTTGCATAAGCCAGTGAACTTCTCAACGCACTCGTAATGCGTAGGTCCGGGGTTCAAATCCCCGAGGCGGCTCTGATTTTGATCTGAATGGATCAAAATCAGAGCTAAATAAATATCGCCTTCAGTCCAAATCTCAAATGAAATTTGATGAGAGCCGACCCCACGATTTGGGAGCCGAGCGAGAGCATGTTTGCCCGTGCAAGTTATTTCGCTCGGAAAAGTCAAATAAATAGTGCGTGTAGCGTTCACTGTGCCCGAGGATCCTTCAGTCCAAAGCCCAAACATTCGCAGATTGCTGTTATTTATGCACAACAGGCGTAGCCTAAAAATATGCACGAGAAAAAAGCTAACAGGTTCCTAGCATTAGTCGTCGGTGTTATCACTGCGATTGCACTTGTCGTAGTGACCGTGGCCAATAAGCCAGTCAAGCAAATTGATCGAGGAAAACCTGAAGGCGTCGTTCAGGAATACCTAACCGATGTCATTGCAGGTGACTTTGATGCTGCAATCAAACTTCTAGATCCTGCTGCTTCGTGCACGATCGCCGACCTAGATGCTTCCTATTTCGATAGGGATGTGCGTATTAGTTTGGTCAAAACAACTGAAAATGCCAATGGAGCCGGCGTGAAGATAAGCGTTGAGATTCCCAACGGCGGACCAATCAGTGGCTACTACAGCGAGGATCACGTTATTCGTTTGATTAAGACTGCGAGTGGATGGCGGATCACTGGAATACCGTGGCCCATGTATTCATGTGGAATGGCGACACAATGATTTTTTCGTTCTTACTTCTTCTTATTCTTGGCGCAGGAATCTACTTCGCGGTGCGAAAGATATCGGCGGGCGCATCAAAAGCTCATGGTTCGAGCCCGCTTCGAAACTTCTTTCAGTTTGGAGTGCTGTTCGCACTGCTTGTGATTGTGGCTAATGGTGTTGCCGGACTGTTGGGCCGACTCATAAACCCATCATCATTGGTATTGGCAGATGATTCTTCTTTGGCGCGAAACTTATCGTTTGTTGTGGTGGGCTTGCCGCTCTTGATTGTTATCGGTCTTTGGACTCGAAAAGGGTTTCGTAATGAACCTCATCTTTCACGTGAACCATTAACCGCGTTCTTCGTGTTGCTTGCAACAATGACGTCACTTCTCATGGCACTGATCAGCACGACAAGCACACTGCACAACATTGTGAGCGACCAAGAATTTAACGGACAAACGTTCGCTAATGCGATTGTCTGGGTTTTGGTTTGGATCGGACTTTGGCGTTTGCACATTGCCATCATCCCGACTGAAAATTCGCATGTACATCACCTCGCAGGTTCCTTCGTTGGATTTGTTGCTTCAGTTGTAGGCCTGATCAGTGTGATCGGTTCGGTGATTGCACAGATAGCTGGAATGAATGATGCTTCTTTGATTTCTATCGGCTCAGCAAACATTCAAAATTCTCTTATTTCGTTTGCAGTTGGTGCGCTTGTTTGGATTCACTATTGGGTGAGAACGGCTAGCCGAGAAACTCAAGATACGTTGTGGCTTACTTACGTATTAATCGTCGGCGTTGGCAGTGGCCTAGTAATGGCTGTCGTTGCGGCAAGTACCTCTCTCTACACCACCGCAGTTTGGTTCATCGGTGATCCAAATTCCACTGTTGTGCTTGATCATTTTGCCGGAACTCCCGCGGCTGTTGGAACCGTTATTGTTGGGCTTCTTTCATGGTGGTACCACAAATCACAGCTTCCAGAATCGGCAAAACGTACAGAAGTTAATCGAGTTTACGAATACATCATTGCTGGGATTAGCTTGATTGCTAGCGCAGTCGGACTTTCAATGATTTTGATCGCGACTATAGAAGCGGCGTTTAGTAATGATGTGATTGCCGGCGGATCCGCAGTCAATAGTTTCATAGCAGCTGGAACTTTGATTCTCGTCGGCGCTCCGATTTGGGTCCTGTATTGGCGAGTCATTCAAATGAACGTGAAACAAGAAGCTGCAATTGAGTTGTCATCTCCTGCTCGCCGCATTTACTTATTCTTGCTCTTTGGTATAGGCGGGGTTGCTGCCATTATTTCGCTGCTAGTAGGTGTCTACCGACTATTCAATGATGTGTTCTCATCTGGTGTAGGTACGAATACGGTTTTTGATATGAGTGGGGCAATTGGAGTTTTGGCAAGTACGGCGATCGTTGCTATCTATCATTGGACGATTTACCGGCACGAACGTGAAGTAAGCGTTGGCTTCGCTCCGAGAGCGAAATCGGTTCTGCTTGTTGGCCCTCATGATGGTGAGGCGGTGCGACGAGTAACCGATTCAACCGGCGCAAAAATCACTGCTTGGGCACGCACGGACGATAATTCGCTACCGTGGCCTGTTGATCAACTGGTTGCAGCGATAAACGAAAGCGAAAGTACTCAAATAGTAATTTTGCGAGAAGCAACTGGAATTGTGGTTATTCCGTGTGAAAAGTATGAGATGTAGCCACAGGCTTTAAGTCTTGTTAGAGCTAAAAAGTGTCCGAATTTGAGCGGGTGACGGGAATCGAACCCGCGCCTCAACCTTGGGAAGGTTACGCGCTGCCATTACGCCACACCCGCCAGAAGTCCTTGAAATGGTGACTTCCCGGACCTATTGCTGAAAGCATAGCGCCCCAGTCGGTAATCTTGACCCGTGCTACTTTCTGATCGCGACATTAAAGCTGAAATCGAGTCGGGCCGTGTAGGTATCGATCCCTACGAACCTTCGATGGTTCAGCCTTCGAGTATTGACGTTCGTTTAGACCGCTTCTTCCGTGTCTTCGAGAACCATAAGTACCCTCACATCGATCCATCGGTCGAGCAGATTGACTTAACTCGTGAAGTGTCGACTGAAGCAGGCGAACCATTTGTACTTCATCCTGGCGAGTTCGTCCTAGGAAGCACATACGAAGTAGTTTCTTTGCCAAATGATGTTGCCGCTCGGCTTGAAGGTAAATCATCACTTGGCCGTCTAGGTTTGTTGACGCACTCAACCGCTGGCTTTATTGATCCTGGATTCTCAGGGCACGTCACGTTGGAACTTGCAAATGTCGCGACGTTGCCAATTCTGTTATGGCCAGGAATGAAGATCGGTCAGGTGTGCTTCTTCCGCATGACCTCCGAAGCTGAACACCCATATGGATCGAGCGTCTACGGTTCGCGTTATCAGGGTCAGCGTGGTCCAACGCCAAGCCGTTCACACGCCAATTTTCACCGCACGAACATCACTGATTAGTTAGTTTCAAAAGTTAAGGGCTCATTCAGTTGTTGAATGAGCCCTTAACTTTGTTTAAGTAAATTTAGCGTTCGAGTCGATCCAAGAGCAACGTAGCCACATCGACCACTTCGGTAGTGGCATCCATTCCAGCCTCTTGGGCGCGAACGGTGACTGCATCGTTGAGCATCACAGAACAGAATGGACAAGCAACAGCGATTTTTGTTGCACCAGCTGCGATCGCTTCATCACCACGGTTTTGGTTGATACGAGTACCGATGCGCTCTTCCATCCACATGCGACCACCACCAGCACCACAGCAAAATGACTTGTCCTTATTGCGATCCATCTCCACGAGATCTACACCAGGCATGTTGGTGAGAAGTTCACGAGGCGGCATGTAGATCTTGTTATGGCGACCGAGGTAGCACGGATCGTGATATGTGACGGTTTCATCTTCCGGCTTG
>JALQVI010000086.1 GCA_023260395.1 Candidatus Nanopelagicales bacterium | reverse complement strand
CTGCGCGCGAACTATGGTTATGCATTCTCAATCGCTCGACGACTCGCTGGCATCCTCACTGTTCCTGGTCTGTTGCCAAAGGCCGGACCGATTGGAATGCGTTCGCGCGGACTGATGACTGTTGCACTTCGCGTCATGGGAAACCTGGTGACACCTGAAGATAAGGACACCGTCGCCCGAGTCTGGCGAACCGCTGGCCGGTTGTCGATCAAGCTCGACGACCGCCCACCCTGTAGTTAGTGGCATCAAAGGGCTAATGTCGCAAAATTCTAGGAAAACCGATAATCTACAAAGGCACGAGGAGACGTCGCATAGTCCGGTCGAGTGCGCCTCACTGCTAATGAGGTAAGGGGTCAAACCCTTCGGAGGTTCAAATCCTCTCGTCTCCGCTGACAATAACCCCCGCCCGTTAAGGGTGGGGGTTTTGTCATTGCGGAATAAGACGAGTGAGGATTTGGGAAGAACTTGTTGTTTTTCAGGCATAGGCTTTGGCTAGGTTCTACCCTCAATACATGAGACCTTTTTCACCAAGGAATGTCGCTTCTTTATTAGCCGTTCTTGGTTTAGTCGGGTTATTGGACGTCAACAGATCACATGTAATCGCTTATTTTCAATCTTCCAATTCTGAGGATTTTGTTGCCTCGCGCTTATCTGCTTTGGACTTATCAACGATGCCTCCCGAAAAGGTTGAAGCGATGAAGAACACTCAGGTCGAAACATTGGCATCTTTCGCTCCTGGACCTAGTTATCGAAATCCAATTGACGACAAAGGCGAGTCTGCTCAAATTGCGATTTTGAAAAACCTCATTCCTGCACTTCTTACTAAAGATTTGAAAACAGGCGCTATGGGTCCTTACACAAAAGACCGAGAGCAACATATCGCAGATGCCGCCGGTGCAAGGCGAATTGTCATCTTAAATATCTGGGGCTCTAGTTTTGCTCCCGAACGTTTGGGCATAGTAGAGACCGGGGTTAACCAAGCCGCCGAAGATTCCATGTACAGCGGTTTCAGCGATGCAAAGTTCGAGGTCATTGAATGGCAAGGGCTTCAAATTGATGGGGATCGGGCTTTTGGTCTCGCACTCTCTCATCCTTCTTATTCCTCAAATGAGCAATCATGGTCGTCTGATCGAGATCGACAATTACAAATCAAGCTTGTCAAAGAAGGTGGCACTTGGAAATTGGCCGAGAAAATCGAAGTTGAGATTCCCTCAAATTAACCAGTTAATTTTGGAGACGCCAACTGGCGTCTAACCCGCTGGCGTCTCCGGGTTCACCTAATCAGAACGCGCAGCTCGATTATCAAAATGACAATCTTCACCACGGTCACAATTAGTTCAATGATCTGACTCTTGGTCATCACATCTCCCTCATTTGAGGCGCGGACCAAATGAAGTATCGAACCGGAACACACAGGGCTTCACAAAGGTCGCCTTGTGTGCTTATACTCGAAGAGAGTTATCTCAACGGAAGCGTTGGTTCCGGTTCGATACTTCTCGCAAGTATCCAGCAATACCCTCGGTGCTAGCCGGGGGTTTTTGCTTTCTACTGAGCTAAACAAAGCCGCGCTTGTCTGCCAGCTAAAGCATCGTCACATTGAAATGGTGACAAAGCGAGAGCGCAACGTGAACTGTGTATAAAGGTGAGTTGTTGTTCTAAAGGAGTCGCGCAAAAAGAATTAACTGAATGGTGCTCGATGATCAAACTTCATCGAAAGCTTGCCGGTCCCACGCCATACGCGGGCAACAGTGTCCTGATCTTCTTCGGTAACCAAGTTACCCATCACGCGAAGCGCAACCTTCATCAATGAACGTGAACGCATTCCAACCGGACCAAGTGTTGGCAGCAATCCAGGCACAGTTAGATAACCAGCTAGACGTCGCGCAATCGAGAACGCGTATCCGTAATGCGCGCGCAATTCATTTGGCCATGCTTCAGAGAAATCAGATTCAGCGTTGAGCATCTGTGCTGCCAAGCGACCCGTCTCAAGTCCGTAATCGATGCCTTCACCGTTCAATGGGTTCACACATCCGGCAGCATCGCCCACGAACATGTAGTTCGTGCCGGCCACACCGCTGACAGCACCACCCATCGGCAACATCGCAGACCATGGCAATCGCAAGTCACCACTGAGCTCCCACTCAGCACGTTGCAATTCGGTGTACTGCGACATCAACTGACGCAAGTTCAAATCAGCAGGTCGTTTATTCGTCGCAAGCGTGCCAACGCCGATGTTCACTTCCCCATTACCCAACGGGAAAATCCAGCCGTAGCCCGACAAAATTTCATTGTCGGCGCCACGCAATTCCAAGTGCGATGAAATCCACGGATCATCATGACGCTCGCTGGTGATGTAGGCGCGCGCAGCAACGCCATACGCCGTGTCACGATGCCATTCTCGCTTGAGCGAACGGCCGAGTTGCGAACGCACACCATCGGCAACAATTACATGCTTCGCGCGATACTTCACAACGTCATCGCCACGACGAGTAATGACTGCATCAATAGTGCTGCCCGTCATTTCAACATCTTGCGCGGTCACGCCTTCGTGAACATCAACGCCAGAATCTTTAGCGACTTGGAGAATGCGGTTATCAAGTTCAACGCGAGGCGCGGCACTTCCATATTTAGGTAGCGACGGTCCATCCCACGGAAGCAAAAGTTCTTGACCAAAACCTGCAGCACGCAAACCCTGATTCTTTGGACGAGTGTCGAGCCAATCGCCGAGGCCCAAACCAATAAGTTCATGAATTGCGCGAGGAGTTAGGCCATCGCCGCATGCCTTGTCCCGCGGAAAGATTTCCTTGTCGATCAAAATCACGCTCTTACCCGAACGCGCAGCCCAGGCCGCAGCCGAAGACCCTGAAGGTCCACCGCCTACAACGAGGACGTCACTGGAAAATTCGCGCACGCGTCTATTGTCTTATGGATTGCTAAACAACGCCGAACAAGCGATCGCCGGCATCGCCAAGGCCAGGCACGATGTAGCCGTTTTCGTTCAAACGTTCGTCAAGGCTGGCGGCAAATACGTGTAAGTCGAGGTCGGTGCCGTCGAAACGCTCGGTCAGGAACTTAACGCCTTCAGGTGCAGCTAACAAACAGACGGCAGTGATTTTTGTTGCGCCACGTTCGCGCATCAAATCGATGGCAGCAACGAGTGAGCCGCCAGTAGCCAACATCGGATCGAGCAAGAACACATGACGACCCTTAAGGTCGCCTGGAATGCGATCAGCATATGTCGATGGCTGCAAAGTTTCTTCATCTCGAACCATGCCAAGGAAACCAACTTCGGCAGTCGGCAACAAGCGAGTCATTCCTTCGAGCATGCCAAGACCTGCGCGCAAGATTGGGATGACAACTGGGGTAGGTGCACTCAGGTGAACACCTTGTGCAGGCGCGACCGGTGTTTGAACAGTGACCGGTGTTACCGCAATCTCACGCGTGGCTTCGTAGGCGAGCAACGTCACTAACTCATCTGCCAAACGGCGAAATGTCGGACTATCGGTCCGCTCGTCACGAAGAGCCGTCATCTTGTGGCTGATGAGTGGATGGTCTGCAATAAAGATACGCACAGAGTTCAGAATAATGCGCCCGCTTTTCGCGACCTGCACCAGAGGAAGAATCCCAAAATTGTGTTACCCGAGTGATAGTTGTGACGGGGCTCACGCCGCAAACGCGCGTTGGGTCACAACTTGGTTTCAGTTATCCAAACAATGCACATATCCGTCACGCATTGGTCACAGAGCAGTTCTAGACTGCAAATAGGCATTGCGATATACGCAGTGTTGAAATGAGAGGAGCCCTCGTGTTGAAGGGTGTAAAAATTGCCTCCGTTCTGGCAGTAGCAGCATTGGCATTGGCCGGCTGTGGATCCAGTGGAAGCACAAATTCAAGCACAAGCGCAGCGCCAACCAGCTCTGTCAAGGTCGGCATGGCGTATGACCAGGATGGCAAGGGCGACGGCTCGTTCAACGACGCTGCATACGCTGGCCTATCAAAGGCACAGACAGATCTCGG
>JALQVI010000085.1 GCA_023260395.1 Candidatus Nanopelagicales bacterium | reverse complement strand
GCCCTAGACTCATGAGCATGTCAAAGCGCGGTTGGATTCTGTTCGCATCTCTGGGCATCATTTGGGGCACTCCTTACAGCTTTATCCGAGTAGCCGTTGAATCCCTCTCCCCAGCCGTTGTGGTGTGTGGCCGAATGGCGCTTGCTGTCGTGCTGCTCATGCCATTTGCCTTGAAAGAAAAGCCAATCGAGACCTGGCGCAAGTACTGGCCTGGCATCATCATGTTGGCGGCCGTCGAAATGATAGTGCCTTTTGGCGCGCTATCTATCGCAGAACAGCACATTTCTAGTTCGCTCGCTGGACTCTTGATTGCCGGCGTTCCCATCACGACAGGCTTGCTGTTGCGCCGCATCAACCATGACGACCAATGGGATAAGCGTCGGGTTCTAGGGCTTGCCGTGGGTATGTCGGGAATTGTCGCGCTCGTTGGTTTAGATATTCGCGCAGACAACTGGTGGTCGATTGCGCTGTGCTTCATCGCCGTATTGGGTTACGCGCTTGGGCCGATTGTGATTACGACCAAACTAGATGGAGCTCCAGACTTAGCTTCAATTGTTTTGGCGCAGGCCGTGGCATTTACCGCCTACTTGCCTATCTTGCTGTGGCAAGTGTCGAACGGCACATGGCAGACCCAGCATGCACGCGAAGCCGGCGTCCCCATCAATGCGTGGCTGTCCGTTGCAGGACTTGGCGTATTGTGCACCGCAATCGCATTCGCTTTATTGTTCAAGTTGATTGCCGAAGTTGGCCCAAGCCGGACAACAGTGATTACATACATCAATCCAGCGGTCGCAATTTTGCTCGGCGTTGTGTTCTTGAATGAACCATTCACACTTGGACTAGCCGTTGGCTTCCCGCTCGTGCTGATTGGCTCCGTAATTGCTACACGCAAGCAAACAGTCGTTAGCGAATCACCCGAAAGCGCTGTTAGTTAACTGCGCGTGAGTCCATGCCAACTAGCTGCGAGCCAAGAAACCACGGGCGTATTGATCAGGCCATGGAATTGGATCGCCCAAGTCTTGCGCTGCTTGGTATGCCCAGCGCGGATTACCCAAACTTGAACGGCCAATCATCACTGCTGTGATGTCACCATCGCTCAAAATCTCTTCGGCTTGAGCACCTGTTGTAATTAGGCCGACTGCTGAAACTGGCATTCCAGTTTCATGTGCAATCTGACGTGCAGCAGGAACTTGATAGCCAGGTCCAAGCGGAATCTCTTGACGCATGGAAAGTCCACCACTGGAAACATCGACGAGGTCAACACCGCGTGCATGAAGTTCGCGAGTTAGAGCAACACTCTGCTCAACATCCCAGCCGCCTTCGATCCAGTCAGTTGCAGAAATGCGAACGAACAAGCTGCGATGTGGCGGGATTGTTAGGCGTGCTTCGGAAACGATTTCCAGCAGTAAACGGATGCGGTTTTCAAACGAGCCACCGTATTCATCAGTGCGCTGATTTGAAATTGGCGACAAGAACTCATGAAGCAAATAACCATGCGCTGCATGAAGTTCAATCACATCAAATTCAGCCATCACTGCGCGTTCGACTGCAGCGGCGAATTGGTAGCGAATTTGATTCAAGTCATCAGCAATCAGCTCGCGCGGAACTGGATAACCCTCGAATGCGATGGCAGATGGTGCAACTGTTTCCCAGCCACCTTCGACGTCAGTCAGCGGAGCGCCACCCTTCCACGGTGCATGACAACTGCCCTTACGACCTGCGTGACCAATTTGAATGCCGGCCTTTGTGTTGTGACGCTTGGCAAAACGTGGGATTTCAGCAAGCACCTGAGCCTGCTGATCTGTCCAAATGCCGAGGTCACCGGCACTAATGCGCCCTTCGGGAGCAACAGCCGTTGCTTCGACCATGACAAGACCAGCACCACCAGTAATGAACGCACCGTAATGCACGGCATGCCAATCCTGGAGCAATCCATCAACCGCGGAGTACTGGCACATCGGCGGAATCCACACGCGGTTCTTGTATGTGTGAGGACCAACAGTTACTTCAGAAAATAGCGTGGACATTTAGTCTCCGATCGTTGCGACCATGATCGCTTTGATTGTGTGTAGACGATTTTCAGCCTGGTCGAATACGACACTTGATGGACCTTCGAAAACATCGTGCGTAACTTCGAGCCCTTCGTGCATTCCAGTCTTGTTAGCAATTGCGCGACCAACTGTTGTTTGTTCGTTGTGGAAGCCAGGAAGGCAGTGCATGAACTTTGCATGTGGATTGCCGGTCTTTGCCAATGCAGTGTCATTCACTTGGTAGCTGCCGAGCAACTCAACGCGCTCTTTCCAAATTTCTTCGGACTCGCCCATTGATACCCACACATCAGTATGAACAAAGTCTGAACCTGGAAGCGCGGCGTCCATGTCTTCGGTCAGCGTGATTTTCGCGCCACTCTTTGCGGCCAAATCATTTGCGATGTCCTGAATGTCTTGCGCTGGCCACAATTGCTTTGGCGAAGCGATACGAATGTCCGCGCCTAATAGAGCCGAGGCAACCAGCAGTGAATTACCCATATTGGAACGCGCATCGCCAACGTAGGTGAATGCAATGTCGCCAGGACGCTTGCCGGAATGTTCCATCATCGTCATGAAGTCGGCGAGCATCTGTGTTGGATGCCATTCATCGGTCAGACCGTTGTAGACCGGCACGTCTGAATACTGGGCTAACTCCTCAACGAGAGCTTGTTCTTTGCCACGGTATTCAATGGCGTCGTAATAACGGCTAAGAACGCGAGCCGTGTCAGCAACTGATTCCTTGTGCCCTACTTGCGAGGACGCGCCATCGAGGTACGTCGTATGCGCACCTTGATCAAAAGCAGCAACTTCGAATGCGCAACGTGTGCGAGTTGAGGTCTTTTCGAAAATCAACGCAATGCTGCGTCCGCGCATGGTTTGAGTTTCGGTGCGAGATTTCTTGGCTGCCTTGAGTTCGATAGCGAGGTCGATGAGGTACTCGAACTCTTCTTTCGTGAAGTCAGTTTCCTTAAGGAAATCACGGTTCTTCAGATTCATCAGGCGCTCCGAGGGGGAAGGTGAACTAAGTCTCTAGCCTACGACAAAGGGACACAGTTTCCTGTGTCCCTTTGTATGGTCGAGCGTTGCTTTAAGGCTTAACGACCGGTCAAGCTCATGACGTGCTTGACGCGGGTGTAACCCTCGATGGCTTCGGTCGACAAGTCGTTGCCGTGGCCTGAGTGCTTGAAACCACCGTTAGGCATTTCAGCAGCCTGAACCAAGTGGCAGTTAATCCATACCTGACCGAAATCAAGATCCTGTGACGTGCGGATTGCACGGCCATGGTTCTCGGTCCAGATTGAAGCAGCCAAACCATAGGCAACATCGTTTGCCATCTCGATTGCCTGTGCTTCGTCCTTGAATGTCTGGATCGTCTGAACTGAAGCAAAGACTTCGTTCTGGATCATTTCATCATCCTGCTTGAGACCAGCAACAAGTGTCGGCTCAAAGAAGTAGCCGCCATTGGTGCGATGTGACTTGCCACCGGTGAGGATTTCAGCATGAGCTGGAAGACGCTCAATGAAACCTTCAACGCGCGCAAGCTGTGCAGCGCTGTTAATCGCACCGTAGAAGTGATCATCGTTTTCTGGCGAACCGAACTTGAATTCAGCAACCTTCTTGGCAAGCGCTTCGGTGAATTCCTTGGCAATACCTTCTTGAACGATGACGCGAGTACCTGCAGCGCAGTCCTGGCCAGCGTTGTAAAGGTTGGCTTCGGCAACACCCTGAACGGTTGCTTCGAAATCGCAATCGTCATACACGATGACTGGTGCCTTGCCACCAAGTTCAAGGTGGATGCGCTTGAGGTCAGGTGCTGAGTTAGCAGCAATTTCCATACCAGCACGAACTGAACCGGTGATTGATACGAGTGATGGTGTCTTGTGAGCAACCATGGCACGGCCGGTATCGCGGTCACCGTAGATGATGTTGGCAACGCCAGCTGGCAAGTGCTCAGCAAAGATTTCAGCCATGATGGCTGCTGTGTGAGGCGTCGTGTCCGAAGGCTTCAACACGATGGTGTTACCCATGGCAAGAGCTGGAGCAAACTTCCATACA
>JALQVI010000084.1 GCA_023260395.1 Candidatus Nanopelagicales bacterium | reverse complement strand
TGGCGGCGCGTTCTCAGGCAAAGACCCATCAAAGGTTGACCGTTCGGCTGCTTACGCAATGCGTTGGGTAGCAAAAAACGTTGTTGCTGCTGGTTTGGCAAAGCGCTGCGAAGTGCAGGTTGCTTACGCAATCGGCAAGGCTCATCCAGTTGGCGTCTTCGTCGAAACGTTCGGCACAGGAACTGCGCCTGAAGAGAACATTCGTCAGGCAATCCTCAAGGTATTTGATCTACGCCCAGCGGCCATTATCAAGGATCTGGAATTGCTCGATACTTCTGTCACGAAGTACCGCCCGACTGCTGCCTACGGCCACTTTGGTCGCCCAGGCTTCACCTGGGAGCGCACAGACCGCGCGGCAGAACTCGCGGCCTCTATCTAACGTACGAAATTCGCTGTGGCGCTAACCGTTTGGTTGGCGCCATAGTGGTTTGTGAATACTTTTCGTCCACGTCAGCTGGCAATGAGAGACTAAGGACACCATGAGCGAGGAACAGTTATCTCTAGTGCCTGGTCGCAATGCGCGAACCAAGGCCGAAGTTCCTATGGCCGCTATTGACCCGGTTGCTCACGTCGTCATTGATTCACCGCTTCCTCATTTGGATCGCATTTTCGATTACGCGGTCCCTGAGAAACTGAGCGATTCAGTTAAGGCTGGTGTGCGAGTTCGCGTTCGCTTTGCCGGCAAGCTCACAGACGCTTTTGTGCTCACTCGCGATAGCCACACAGACCATCAAGGTGTGTTGTTGGCCATTGCATCAGTGGCTTCGGACGAACAAGTTCTCACTCCAGAAATAGTTACGTTATGTAGGGCAGTGGCTACTCGATGGTCCGGTGTCTTTTTTGACGTTGTACGAAATGCCGTCCCGAATCGTCACGCACGTGCCGAGGCGGCGCCACCAGTAATTGGTGATGGCGAGATTCCTGACATCGAAACAAAAAGTTGGATCTCTTACGTTGGCTCCGCAGCGTTGATTAAACGAAGCGTCGATGGGGAAGCGCCGCGGGCAATCGTGACTACGGGAACTGATAATCCAGCACAACTGATCGCTGAATATGTTCTTACGCTCGCGCGTTCACATCGCGCTTCTGTTGTTGTCGTGCCTGATCGCCATGCAGTTGAACAGGTCGAGCAAGGTTTGATTTCACTAGGGGCACCAGCCTGGGTCATGACGTCGGTTATGGCCGATGATGGTCCTGAAAAGCGATATCGACAATGGCTTCGCGCACTTCGTGGCCAAGCTCGCATCGTGATCGGAACGCGTTCTGCGGTATTCGCGCCAATTCCTGAGTTGGCTGCCATCGTTGTGTGGGATGACTGGAACTCGTCACTTTACGACCCGCAGGCGCCGTACTGGAATGCTCGCGATGTTGCAGTGCTACGCAGCCAGCAACAGGACACTGCGCTGCTTATCGTTGGCAGTGCCGTATCGACAGATGCCGTTGCCTTGATGCCGTGGCTTGCGCATGTTTCTCGGTCTAAAGAAGATTCTCGTAATGCCTGGCCACGTGTGCGCAGCGCATTTGATGACACTTACAAAGACACGATCGGTAAACCAGTTCGAATTCCGCCGTTGGCATTTCAAGTAACTCAAAAAGCGCTAACAGTTGGACCTGTTTTATTCTTAACATCGCGTGCCGGTTACATGCCGCGTCTTGCCTGCGACACCTGTCGTACGTTGGCGAGCTGCACGATATGTTCTGGCCCGCTGATGACTTCGCGTCGATCGAGTTTGCCAACATGTTTTTATTGCGGGCATCAAGAACAGTCCTGGCACTGCGAGCGCTGCAAAGGCGTGTCGCTTCGAGCCAATCAAATCGGTAGCGAGCGCACTGCCGAAGAGCTTGGGCGAGCATTTCCTGGCATTCCCGTGCGCAGTTCATCGGGCGATCGCATTGTGCGCACAATCGATGCTCGACCTTCGATTGTTGTGGCAACACCGGGGGCAGTTCCTGATGCTCCTGGAGGATTTGCGGCCGCGATTATTTTGGATGGCAATGGCATGTTGGCTCGGCCAGATTTGCGAGCCAGCGAAGACGCATTCACAAAGTGGATGGAAACTGTTGCACATGTTCGACCCGATGGGGAAGCTGTCATCGTTGCTGACTCGGAGCATCCAGCCGTTCAGGGTGTCATTCGCAATGACCCTGTTGGATTCGCTGCGCGGGAAAATCAGTCCCGTGCCGAAGTGTCTTTGCCGCCTGAAGTTCGACTCATCGCGCTGTCGGGTAGCCAGGCTGATATTGATGATCTGTTGGATTTAGTTCGTCAATCAATCGATTTAGATCCAGTCAACATTCGAGGTCCAGTTCCGATGGCAAGTGCCCAAATTAGGTATTTGGTTAGCTGTACAAAAACTCAAGCACCAGCGCTCATTGCAGCATTTTCTGCTGCCACCGCAGTTCGAAGCGCGAAACATAAAGGCGCACCCGTCAACATCAAAATTGATCCGCGCGACATTTAGGACGTGCTATTAAGCGATAAAGTGGAATCACACTTTTGCGTCGCACTTTGGAGGTCCTCATGTCTGTTCAAGACATCCGTTTGATGGGTGATCCCGTCCTCACGACTCCAGCACTTGAAGTAGTTAATTTTGATAAAGAGTTACGCCAACTCGTTGCGGACCTGACTGAGACCATGCAAGAGGCCGGTGGCGCAGGACTTGCAGCACCACAAATCGGCGTGAGCCTGCGCGTATTTACATATGACGTTGATGGTGTCGTCGGGCATCTGATTAACCCAAATCTCGACCTTTCCGAAGAGTTGCAATACGGACTCGAAGGCTGCCTTTCCATTCCAGATCTAGCCTTTGATTGCGTTCGTGCGATGAATGTTGTTGCCAAAGGTTTCAACATGTTTGGCGAACCTGTTGTCATCGAAGGTTCTGAACTCATGGCACGTGCACTTCAGCACGAGACTGACCATCTCGATGGCGTGCTTTTCGTGGATCGCTTGAATCCTGACACCCGCAAAGAAGCGATGAAAGCAATTCGCGAGTCGGATTGGTTCACTCCAGAAATGCAGATTAAAGAAAGTCCGCATTCGATTATTAAAGGCTTCATGTAATCGTGCGCATTGCGTTCGCCGGTACTCCGGAATCAGCGATTGCGCCGTTAGCGGCGCTATTCGCCTCACATCACCATGTTGAATTCGTCGTTACGCGTCCAGATGCGCCAACAGGCCGTGGTCGTGTGCTCACGCCTTCGCCAGTAGCCGCATTCGCAGATGAAAACGATATTCGAGTCATCAAGACATCGACCTTGGCTGACCATGCTCATGAGTTTGAAGGCATCGATGCTGTTGTGGTCGTAGCATTCGGTGGAATGGTCCCAGAGCAGTTGCTCGGAGTGCCGACACATGGATGGATCAATTTACATTTCTCACTGTTACCAGCATGGCGAGGAGCCGCACCTGTTCAGTACGCGATTCTTTCTGGTGACGACCACACCGGCGTAACCGCATTTCGCATTGATCATGGCTTGGACACTGGCCCGGTACTCGGACAAGTGTCGACTGATATTTCAGCAAATGAAACTTCAGGAGAATTACTGGAACGTCTAACCGAGTACGGCACGACGCTCATTCGCCAAGTCCTGGACGGCATCGAGATGGGACAAATCATTGCGGTACCGCAAAGTTCGAGTGATGTCTCCCATGCACCAAAAATTTCTAAAGACGATGCGCGCGTTGTGTGGACTCATCCAGCATTAGCGGTGTCGCGCCGCATTCGCGCAGTGACGCCTGCGCCAGGTGCCTGGTCAATGTGCGGTGACGATCGCATCAAGCTGGCGCCTGTTGTGCTTCGCGCTGATGTGACGGACTTAGAGCCAGGCCAAATCGCAGTTCGCGATAAGAAAATTCTTGTTGGAACGGGTTCACATGCCGTCGAGCTCACTGACGTACAGCGCCCAGGCAAGACAGTGGCCCCAGCAACTTCATGGATTAATTCCTCAACAACTGAAATGCGGTTTCAATGAACCCTCGCCTGATTGCCTTTGACATTCTTCAGGCGGTTCACGTCAAAGACGCATATGCAAATTTGGCATTGCCCGCAGCGCTGGATGCCGCCAAACTCAGTGACCGTGATTCAGGCCTTGCAACCGAATTGACCTATGGCACTTTGCGTCGCCAGGGAAGCCTCGATGCGGTCATCGAAGCGTGCTCGGATCGTGAACTCGATCCCAAAGTTAAAGATGTTTGCCGTCTGGGTGCCTACCAACTGCTTTTCATGCGCATTCCATCGCATGCGGCCGTTTCAGAATCGGTTGATTTAGCTCGTCACGTTTCAGGCGTTG
>JALQVI010000083.1:257-4520 GCA_023260395.1 Candidatus Nanopelagicales bacterium | reverse complement strand
TGAAGCGCGCCATTGAATTGGCGACGTCTGTGGATTTGTCACGTGATGTGAACCCGCATGTTGGTTCGGTGGTCGTGTCTGCCGCCGGGGATGTTGTTGGCGAAGGATTTCATCGAGGCTCCGGAACGGTTCACGCCGAAGTTGCTGCGATACAAGCCGCAGGCGAATCTGCAAACGGTGCGACGGTGTACATCACTCTCGAGCCGTGCAACGGCACGGGTCGACAAGGGCCGTGTTCGCAGGCACTGATTGACGCAGGCGTGGCACGCGTCGTGTACGGACAGCAAGACCCCAACGATGCAATGGCTGGGGGAGCGCAAGCGTTGCGTGATGCTGGCATCGAAGTTATCTCGAGTGTCCTTGCTGATGAATGTCGAGCGTTGAATGCGACTTGGACCTTTGCTCATACCAATGGTCGACCGTGGGTCAAGTGGAAGACGGCGACGACCCTTGATGGCTTCATCGCCGCAGTTGATGGCACGAGCAAGTGGATTACTGGCGAACCCGCTCGCGCCGAAGTACAGAACATTCGTCGTTCAGTTGGCGCAATTGTCACGGGCACAGGAACTGTCCTTGTCGACAACCCATTGCTTACCGTGCGCAACCTTGCGGACGATGAACAACCGTTGCGAGTCATTGTTGGCTCTCGTTTCATCCCGAATGACTTCAAGATTATGGGCGGTGCCCAACCGGCCATCACAAAGAATGCTGATTTAAGCGATGTCCTCAAAGATCTGTGGACCGAACGCAAGGTTCATAGTGTCTTGATCGAAGCCGGCTCGACGCTGTCTGCGAGCGCCTGGCGCAACGACCTCGTAGATGAAGTTTTCTGGTTCCAAGCTCCTGTGATTATGGGCACAGGTAAACCGGCCCTTGCAGACATTGGGGTTTCGACGATGGCCGAAGCTCGCCGATTTAACGATGTGGCCGTTAATCGTGTTGGATTAGACCTACTCGTACATTTCACAACTCGATAGGACGACAGTGTTCACCGGAATCGTAGAAGAACTTGGACGCATCGTTCGCGTTGATTCACTTGGCGACTCTGTGCGCATGACTATCGAAGGTCCGCTTGTCGTGAGCGACGCCAGCATTGGTGATTCGATCGCTGTGAATGGCGTATGCCTCACGGTAACCACGCTGGACGAAAAGGAATTCACGGCTGATGTGATGCAGGAATCACTCAACCGAACCACGCTTGGCCACCTTGATGTGGATTCACCAGTCAATCTTGAACGTCCGGTCACACTTGCGACCCGCCTTGGTGGACACATGGTCCAAGGTCACGTGGATGGCGTTGGAACCGTGCTTGCTCGTCAACTTTCCGAGAACTGGGAAGTTGTCACTATCAAGCCACCTGCTGACTTGTTGAAGTACATCGTTGAAAAGGGCAGCATCACAGTTGATGGCACATCGCTCACTGTTGCCAGCGTGAATGATTCTGAATTCACCGTCTCGCTCATCCCTGAAACTTTGGCCAAGACCACACTGGGTGTGCGCCAACCAGGTGATGAAGTTAATCTCGAAGTGGATGTAATGGCCAAGTACGTTGAAAAGTTGATGGGAGCACGCGCATGACATTGCTCGATCCTGTCGAAGATGCAATCGCCGCAATCAAAGCCGGCAAGGTTGTTGTCGTCGTTGATGACGAAGATCGTGAAAACGAAGGCGACCTCGTATTTGCTGCAGCAAAGGCAACAACTGAACTCGCGGGCTTCATGATTCGTCATACTTCCGGCGTGATTTGTGTTGCTATGGAAGGTCCTGAGTTGGATCGACTGGGCTTGCCGCCGATGACATACGTCAACGAAGATCGCAAGGGAACTGCCTACGCAGTCAGCGTCGATGCACGTCACGGTGTAGACACCGGCATCAGTGCCGCCGACCGCGCGCGGACCATCAAAGTTCTCTGCGACTCAGCATCCGAGCCTTACGACCTCACACGTCCAGGTCACGTATTCCCGTTGCGCGCGATGCCGGGTGGCGTATTACGTCGACCAGGCCACACCGAAGCATCAGTAGACCTCGCTCGCCTTGCTGGCCTTGCACCAGCTGGAGCAATCGCTGAGGTCGTCCACGACGACGGCTCAATGATGCGTGCACCAGCATTGCGTGAATTCGCCAACGAGCACGGTCTCGTCATGATTTCCATCGCAGACCTCATTGCATACCGCCGACGCAACGAATCACTCGTCGAGCGCATTGCCACGGCTGACATGCCAACCGAAGCTGGCGAATTCAACATCGTTGGCTACCGCGGCATCCTCGATGGTGTTGATCACGTAGCGCTAGTGATGGGCGATATCGGCGATGGGGAAGACGTGCTTGTGCGTGTTCACTCTGAATGCTTGACTGGCGATGCACTTGGTTCCTTGAGATGCGACTGTGGTCCACAGCTGCGCGCCTCGATGCGCAAAGTTGCCGAAGAAGGTCGCGGCGTTGTCCTCTACATGCGTGGACACGAAGGTCGCGGCATCGGCCTTCTTCACAAACTTCGTGCTTACGAACTTCAAGACAAGGGCGCCGACACTGTCGAAGCGAACGTTGCTCTCGGGTTCGCGCCCGATGCACGTGACTATGGCACGGGTGCGCAAATCCTCGTCAACCTTGGAATCAAGTCGATGCGATTGTTGACCAACAACCCAACTAAGCGTGCCGGTCTCGACGGTTACGGACTGACCATCACAGATCGTGTGCCAATCGAAATTGAGCCAAACGATTACAACCTTGCCTACATGGAAACCAAGCGAGACTCCATGGGCCACGAACTCACTTTCGGAGACAGCAAATGAGCGGACACGGCAGCCCGGGTTCAGAGGTAACAGGCTTCGCTGGAACGCGCGCTGTCATCGTTGCATCGTCATGGCACACCACTGTCATGGACGGGTTGATCGCTGGCGCTTCACGCGTTATCAAAGAAGCAGGTCTCACGCCTGAACTTCATCGCGTGCCTGGAACATTTGAACTTTCAATCGCAGCACGTGAGGCAGCGCTCAGTGGCGCTGATGTTGTTGTTGCTCTCGGTGTAGTCATCCGTGGTGGAACGCCGCACTTTGATTTCGTATGCAACGCAGCCACTGATGGACTCAATCGAGTTGCACTCGACACAGGCGTGCCAGTTGGTTTCGGTGTGCTCACGTGTGATGACGAACAGCAAGCACTCGATCGTGCAGGTTTGCCGAACAGTGTTGAAGACAAGGGTGCCGAAGCAGCCGCTGCAGCAATGAACACTTGGGTCGTCCTTCGCAACATTCGTCAGGCTTAAATTCAACCGTTGGCTGGGTTCAGTGCTTTCTGTCCTGCCGAGAATGTAAAAGCGCAGAACACGGCCTGTGTGCCCACAAATTGTGGCACTCAGGCCTTTTAAAGGTTCTGCTAACTTTTCATTCTCGCCGGCCACGCACTGAAGGGAAGAAGTTTCAGTAGTGGCGATGCAGGGTGAAATGTTAGCCGAACCTTTAAAAGCGAGATGAGCGAAAATTCATTTGCTCATCGAGCGCGTTCGGCGGTATTTGCACCCTGTAGCGGCATGGAACTTGATGTCTTGCATTTGCATCTCAGGCGCGATTAACGAGGACTCAAGTGCAAGTAGGCTTGATGCATGAAAACTTTCGACGAGCTGTTTGCTGAACTTTCAAGCAAGGTAGCTGCGGGTGCAACCGATTCAGGCACCGTGCAGGCTATCAAAGCTGGCGTTCATCATGTGGGCAAGAAAGTTGTCGAAGAAGCCGCTGAAGCGTGGATGGCTGCCGAGCACGAATCCAAAGAGCGCGCGGCCGAAGAGATTTCCCAGTTGCTGTACTGGACCCAAGCCTTGATGTTGGCGGCTGATGTGTCGCTCGATGATGTTTACGGAGCGTTGTAATCATGTTGCGCGTAGCGATCCCGAACAAGGGCCAACTTTCTGATCCAGCACGTGACATGTTGCGCGAGGCTGGTTATGCGGCTGCTGCGAATGCACGCGAGCTTGTTGTCCAAGACCCTGAGAATGATGTTGAGTTCTTCTTCTTGCGTCCGCGCGACATTGCGATTTACGTTGGCCGCGGAACGATTGACATCGGCATCACTGGCACGGACTTGCTTGCTGATTCCGGTGCCAAGGCTGATGTGCTGATGAATCTCGGTTTTGCTCCGTCGACATTTCGTCTAGCCGCACCGACTGGTGTTGCGACATCTTTCGACTATGCAAAGGGCAAACGCATCGCGACGTCGTACGCGGGAATCTTGCGCACATGGCTCGATGAAAACAAGATCGACGCCGAA
>JALQVI010000083.1:0-247 GCA_023260395.1 Candidatus Nanopelagicales bacterium | reverse complement strand
CAGTCGAAAATGCAGTTGCACTGGGTGTGGCTGATCTCGTGGCTGACGTTGTCGCAACTGGCACGACGTTGCGCCAGGCTGGTCTCGAGATTGTCGGCGAACCGATCTTCAAGAGCGAAGCGTTG
Organism: Candidatus Nanopelagicales bacterium; assembly: GCA_023260395.1. Taxonomy (GTDB): domain Bacteria; phylum Actinomycetota; class Actinomycetes; order S36-B12; family UBA5976; genus UBA5976. The sequence continues at coordinate 122 of JALQVI010000083.1, read as the reverse complement.
CTCGTTGCTCGCCCTGAAGCCGTTTCAGATCCACGAGTTTCAGTCTTCACTCGTCGTTTGCAAGGCGTCATCACTGCGCGCGCGTATGTGCTTGTTGATTACGACATCCCTAACGAATTGCT
>JALQVI010000082.1 GCA_023260395.1 Candidatus Nanopelagicales bacterium | reverse complement strand
CGTACCAGCGATTAAGTTTCACTACCCGTTCACGCTATAAATATTGCGAGGACTCGGGTTCTCGCACATAGTTAAGTGGTGTCCGCGTTACAAGATCGCCTCGGTGTGCGATTCCGTCGAATCATCACGAGTTCAAGTGATGGTGTTCCGCCGTGGCTCGGCGATGTTGCGGCCGGCGATGACGCTGGGTTGTTCAAACCAACCGATGCGCCTTGGATTGTGCACGCAAACTTCACAACACTTGTTGGTGGTATCCGCGCGTTGTTGATGCAGGCACTTCATCCCGGAAGTTTGGCTGGCGTTGAACAGCATTCACGTTATGAAGTTGATGCGCTTGGACGGCTTGCTGGCACAACTCGTTGGCTCACGATTCTTACTTTCGGTTCCAAGAGCGCAATCGCTAAAGAATCTGCTCGCGTAAATGGAATGCATTCGCGAGTCAAAGGTGAATACACCGCTGGGACCGGCGAGACTAAGTCATATCGCGCTGCTGATTCAGATTTGTTGTTGTGGGTCCATGCCGCGTTTACAGACTCATTCTTGGTGACCTACCAGTTGTATTCAGGAAGTGACATCCCTGGTGGACCTGATGCCTATGTCTCGTTGTGGTCAAAAGCAGTCGAGCCTCTTGGGCTGACCAAATGCCCGATGTCGAAAGCCGAACTCGATGCCGCAATCGAAAAGTTTGATTCCGATGGCTTGCTCGTTGTTGACGAAACAACACTGCGGGTTGTTGAATTCATCAAACATCCGCCACTTTCGCGCACTGCTCGATTTGCCTATGCGTTTCTATTCCAAGCTGCCGTGGCTTCAATGCCAAAGAAATACCGCGATCGTTTGGGGCTCAAGTCATTGCCGTTGGGAATTGTTCAGCCCGTAACCAAAGGTTTGCTCCGCCTGATGCGTGTGGCAATCGGTGACCATTCACCAATTGAGGAAGCCGCACTAGAGCGTCTTGCTCGAATCGGCGCCCTACCTTCTGCAAACTAGCGAGATAGCAGTTCCATCTCGATCAAAGTTTTTAGAGGTGTGGAGCCTTTTCCTTAGTCGCCATGAAATCAACTGGACACATCATCAGTAGGCCTCACTTCTGTTGCCCTTGTCTGCCTCTAGGCTGTGAGTTATGAGCACACCAACATTCTTTTTAGAAGACGCATTCAATCGTCCGATGCAATCCGACCCAGTTCTGAAGCCAACAACACTCACCGGCCAAATGGAACAGGTCGATGTTGTGTGGACGTCCGAAGACGGCAAGCTCGTCTACGGTCTATGGGAATGTGAACCAGGTACCTTCACTGCAAACCGCGATGGTTACCACGAGACCGCAACAATCGTTGCTGGTCGCGCAACCATCACCGCCGAAGACGGCACTGTAATCGAAGCCGTTCCTGGCACGATGTTGTCGACTCCAGAAGGCTGGAAAGCCACATGGGTTTGCCACGAGCGCATCCGCAAGGTTTTCAATTTGATTTACATTTAAGTCAATACTTCGATAAAGGCACCGCACTCTGTGTGGTGCCTTTGTTGTTTCCGAGTTAGTTCGGTGACGGTAGCGAGTTGTTTGCCTCTGATTGTGAATCCGATTCGGGAACGTGTGGTTTCCATTTCACACTTCCGAGCGCAACGAGTCCAACCACCATCGCGATCTGAATGGCAATTGCAGTCGGTGATTTAAGGTTCTGCAACAACACGTCACCGAATGACGAAGCTTTCAATGCGGATGCGCCGGTGATGTACACCGAATACGTCACAAGACGTCCGGCTGCAAAAGCGAGCGTGAGCGGCTTGAGCGCAATGCTCTTCATGATTCCTGCAGCTTCAAACAACTGCGCTGATGACAGCGGCGATAAGAAAAACAATGCTGTTAACGCGGCAAAGTGCTTGTCGGTCTTCGTGACATGCGTCGCTGCGTTTTCCATGTTTAGTAAGTATGACTTTGGAAATTTGTCACGATAGCGACGAAACGCGCTGGCCAAAATAAACCGACCAGTTGCTGCAGCAACAACTCCAGTGAGCACAGCTGGCACAGTGTGCAAATCAAAGTGCAATGTGAGGAACACCAAAATCGACCATGTTGGTGGTGCGAATGCCGGAACAACATTTGCGATGAACACCACTGCGAGAACGATTAGGTATTCCGACACGTTTTAAGTGTAGGCGTGACAAAGAGCCTCCAATTGCGAGCAAAGATAAATAGTCTGTAACCACGCCTATTTGATGAAACGGACTCCGCATGAAACGTAAGCACCTTGGAACCCTCGACGTTAGCGAGATTGGCCTCGGTGCAATGCCTATGTCGTGGGGTTATAACTACGAATCTGCGGATCCGGCTGAGTCACGAGCCACATTGCATCGCGCCGTTGAGATTGGCGTGACCTTGATTGATACTTCGGATGTGTACGGTCCATTCACGAACGAGACGTTGATTGGCGAATGCATCAGTGCCGATGGCTTGCGCGACAAAGTTCAAGTTGCGACCAAGGTCGGATTGATTTTCGAAAGCGCCCAGTCTTACGGACGCAATGCGAGCCCGACTCACATCCGTAGTGCATGCGATGCATCGTTGCAACGATTGCAAACGGACTACATTGACCTCTACCAACTGCACCGAGTTGACCCGAATGTTCCAATCGAAGAATCAATTGGCGCAATGGCCGAGCTCGTAGCCGAAGGCAAAATCCGTCACATCGGACTTTCGGAAACTTCGGTTGAGGAAATCGAACGCGCATCGTCGGTTCACCCGATTGCAAGTGTGCAAAGCGAACTTTCTATTTGGACGTCGGAAAATGTCGACAATGGAGTTTTGCAACACTGCAACGACAACAACATCGGCTTCCTTGCTTATTCACCACTTGGCCGAGGATTCTTGACCGGCAAGCTTGATAGCTCAACCATTGGTGAAAAAGATTTCCGCAATGGCAATCCTCGCTTCTCGGAAGAGGCACTCGCCTCGAACCAAGCAATTGTTGATGGCATTCAAAAAGTTGCTGATCGTCATGGTGCAACCAGCGCACAGATTTCGTTGGCGTGGGTAATTGCCCAAGGTCCAAATGTCGTACCAATCCCAGGAACCAAGCGTCGCAAGTGGCTCGAAGAAAATGCCAAGGCCGGCGACATCACATTGACCGAGCAAGACCTCGCGGACATCGCAGCACTGCCAAAGTCCGTAGCTCCTCGTTACTAATTTCTAACTCATCAACCGTTCAAGAACTTTCACATAGGAGAACCTCATGACAGACAAGTACTTACCTCGTTACGAAAATAAAGTCATCATCGTTACTGGTGCCGGTGGCGGCATCGGCACAGCAATCGCACAGCGTTTTGCTCGCGAAGGTGGCCAGGTTGTCGTTACTGACTCCAACGCAGAGCTCGCTAATGAAACCACGGCATCGATTGTTGCCGAAGGCTTGAAGGCTGTCACGATGGTTGCCGACATCTCGTCGCGCGATGAGTGCTACAAACTTATTGCTGATGTTGAAGCGCAGTTCGGCAAGATTGATGTGCTGATTAATAATGCTGGCATCAATCGTCGTGGCCCGCTGATGGAACTTTCGGACGAAGACTGGGATCTCACGATGCAGGTCAACGTGACATCAATGTTCCACCTGTGCCGCGCTGCAATTCCAAACATGATCAAAAACGGCGGCGCTGCAATTGTGAACACCGCGTCACAGTGGGGTTTGTACCCGGCACCTGGTCACATTGCATACAACGTCAGCAAGGCAGCCGTTGCTTCGTTCACCCAAAACCTTGCTCGCGACTACGCGCCACACAAGATTCGCGTCAATGGTGTTTGCCCTGGCGAAATCGGCACACCGATGTTGCAAAAGGCTGCTGAGCGCAAGGGTCTGACATTTGCTGACTTTGACAAGATGGTTCCATTCGGTCGCATTGGTCGGCCGGACGAAGTTGCAGCGCTCATGGCATTCCTTGCTTCCGAAGAAGCTGAATTCATGTGTGGCTCACTTGTTGAAATCACTGGAGCGCAGCCCGTCGCATAACTTGCAAAACAAAAGTCCTCATTCGCCAAGTGCGGGTGAGGACTTTTGTCTTGCTTACGGAAACTATCGGCTTGAACAGTTATGCCGAGTTGATTGAAGTGAAAGTTTTAGAGTTCGACGCCTTCGTGTTCGAGTAGTGCGCGTTTGAGTGAGACGCCGAATCCGTAGTTACCAACATCGCCGCCGGTGCGAACAACGCGATGACACGGAATAATCGGGGCGATGAGGTTGGATGCGCATGCTGTTCCAGCGGCGCGCATTGCGCGAGGACGACCCGCTTTCAAGGCGAGGTCGGCGTAACTCACAACGGTTCCTCCGCGAACAGTGCGCAGCGCTTTCCAACAATCCTGCATGAACTCGCCTCCTGGTTGACGCACGGTGAGCGAATCAAAAGCATCAAGCTGCCCATCGATCCAGTTGTTGACGACTGTGGTCACACCCTGCAGTTGTGCGTCCTTTTTAATTTTGCCGAACGAAAGCTTTCCGCTGGCCTTGGCAACTAAATCCGACATGGACTGGAATGCGGCAGCAACAACAACGGGCTTATCG
>JALQVI010000081.1 GCA_023260395.1 Candidatus Nanopelagicales bacterium | reverse complement strand
TTACGTGCAGTACGCACACGCGCGCATCGCATCAGTGCTACGCAATGCCGCCGAACTGGGTATCGTTCCAACCGAAATTTCCGAATGGGAAACCGTGCCATTCGATCCATCGCAGTTATCGCATGAACGCGAAGGACAGTTGCTAGGCGCATTGGCAGAATTCCCGCGCGTTGTTTCGGCAGCGGTTGAACTTCGCGAACCTCACCGCATCGCACGCTATCTCGAGGATTTGGCCACGAACTATCACCAGTTCTATGCGGCTTGCCGTGTATTGCCACAGGGCGACGAAGAGGTTACAGATTTGGTTCGCGCGCGTCTGTGGCTATGTGCCGCGACACGTCAGACCGTATTCAATGGCCTTGACCTCTTGGGTGTTTCAGCTCCAGACCGAATGTAACTTCGGTTCAATTCCTGTGAGCGCTTGATTCAAGCCCGCAACTGAGTTTTTGCCAGAGTCAAGCTTGCAAGATTTGTTCATCTTTGATTTCGAATGTTTGTGCTGCGCGCTGTTCGCCAAACGCCGTTGCAATCTGCGAGAATTGCCGAATGTACGCAGACCTCGATCGCAACATCTGGCCCGCAACTGCGGCGCGCAACAGTGACGGTGCGATTACCGTAGGTGGCGTTTCGGTTCTCGATCTTGTGGCCCAGTATGGCTCGCCACTCTTCGTGTTTGATGAAGCCGACGTTCGCGAGCGTGCCCGTAACTATGTCAAGGCATTCATGGCCGATGACATCACGACTAAGGTGCATTACGCAGGCAAAGCATTCCTGACAACGCGCATTGCACAGTGGCTCGTCGAAGAAGGTCTCGGAATTGATGTTGCCAGCGTTGGCGAACTCGAGATTGCCCTACGAGCTGGCGTCAACCCATCACACATCGTCATGCATGGCAATAACAAGAGTGTTGCGGACCTCGAACGTGCTGTTGAAGTCGGCGTTGGACGAATTGTCATCGACAGCTTGATTGAGATTGATCGCCTTAACGATGTTGCGGCTCGTGCCGGAATTGTGCAGCAAGTTTTTATTCGTCTCACGGTTGGCGTTGAAGCTCATACCCACGAAGCAATCTCGACTGCGCATGAAGATCAAAAGTTTGGTCTCTCGGTTGCCTCGGGAATGGCGATGGCAGCAGTTGAAAATATTTTGGATTGCAGTGCGTTGTCACTCGCAGGTTTGCACTCGCACATCGGTTCACAGATTTTCGATCCTGCAGGTTTTGAATTAGCGACCGCACGCGTGGTTGATTTCGCGGCCCAGATTCGTGATCAGCACGGAATTACCGTGAGCGAACTCGATGTTGGCGGCGGCATGGGTATTGCGTATGTCGAGGGTGATGATCCACTCGATGTCGCACACATGGGTAAAGCAATTCTCGACATTGTGCGCTCCGAATGTCATCGTGTGCATTTGACTGTACCTGCGATTTCTGTTGAACCAGGTCGCGCAATCATCGGTAACCCAGGAATTACGGTGTACGAAGTCGGCACAATCAAGCCAGTTGAACTCGATGGTGGGGAAGCGCGTCACTACATCTCTGTCGATGGTGGCATGAGCGACAACATTCGCACTGCACTTTACGACGCGCAATACACAGCCACCGTTGCTTCGCGCGAAGCAACAGGTGTGCCTGCACTTTCGCGCGTTGTCGGCAAACATTGTGAAAGCGGCGACATCGTCGTGCGCGATGCGCAATTGCCATCGGACATTCGCCCTGGTGACTTGCTCGCTGTTGCAGCAACCGGTGCTTACTGCCGCTCGATGGCCAGCAACTACAACATGTTGACTCGCCCGGCCGTTGTGTCGGTTCGTGATGGCGCGTCCACAGTCTTGCTGCGCCGCGAAACTATCGAGGACCTGCTGGCCCTTGACCCAGGCGCCACGGCATAAAGCCTTGTAGATTCGCGCCGAATGCTCGGCGGGCTAGTCGCTCATCGGTAGGTTCGTTCCGACGCTGAACATGGGTAGAAGCGTGAATGTTTCTGGCCATCACCAAACGAGGCGCGAAAGCCTTGCAATTACGGGCGCGTTTTGGTCGCTCGTGCCTGACTCTGGCAGACTTAGGTACGCAACAACTACCTATTAATAAGGAGAGCTCATGACTGCGCCGTTGACCGTAGCCCTGCTAGGTGGCGGAACTGTGGGTGCATCTGTTGCTCAGTTGTTGGGGGAGCAGGCCGAAGAACTGGCTGCTCGTATTGGTCGCCCGATTGTGTTGACCGGTGTTGCCGTCCGCAATCCAGACAAAGCTCGTCCTGGTGTGCCTGCTGACTTGATCACGACGGATGTTGCTGCACTTGCTGCTTCCGGCGCTGACATTGTTGTTGAAGTTATTGGTGGCATCGAGCCAGCCAAGACTCTTATTGAAACAGCCATCACAAACGGCTCGTCGGTTGTGACCGCCAACAAGGCACTGCTCGCCGCGCATGGCGCATCGCTGCACGCACTTGCGGAAAAGCATGGCGTTGACCTTTTCTACGAAGCCGCAGTTGCTGGCGCGATTCCATTGCTTCGCCCATTGCGCGAATCACTTGCGGGTGACACCGTTCGTCGCGTGCTCGGCATCGTGAATGGCACAACAAACTTTATTTTGAGCAAGATGTATAACGACGGTGCGGATTACGCGACCGTGTTGAAGCAAGCGCAAGACCTCGGTTACGCCGAGGCAGATCCAACGGCTGACGTCGAAGGATTCGACTCGGCTGCAAAGGCTGCGATTCTTGCGGGCCTCGCGTTCCACACCGATGTCACGAGCGATGATGTCTATCGCGAAGGTATGTCAACGGTTTCGGCCGACGACATCGCGGCCGCGCGTGCCATGGGAATGGTCATCAAGCTGCTGGCGATTGCCGAACTTTCCGAAGACAACAGTGGCGTAATTGTGCGCGTGCATCCTGCGATGATTCCGGTGACGCATCCATTGGCAAGTGTGCGCGATGCATTCAATGCTGTTTTCGTCGAAGCAGAAGCTGCAGGCGATGTGATGTTCTATGGTCGTGGCGCTGGCGGTCATCCAACGGCAAGCTCGGTGCTTGGCGACGTTGTTGTTGCCGCACGTAACCGCGTAGCTGGCTATGTCGATCACAGCCACAGTACTTACGCCGACCTCAAGGTCCTCACAATTGGTGATGCTCAGACTTCGTACTACCTCAACCTTCAGGTTGCTGACGAGCCTGGCGTTCTTGCTGCGATTGCGAATGAATTCGCCAAGCACGAAGTGTCGATCCAAACAGTTTTGCAAGACGGCCACGGCAACTCGGCCAACTTGGTCATCACGACCCACCATGCAACGGACAAGCAGTTGAGCGAAACCGTCGAAGGTTTGCGCGGACTGTCTGCAGTTCGTGAAGTTTCTGGTGTCATGCGAGTCGAAGGACGTGCGAACTAATGGCGCATTTGTGGCGAGGCATCATCAATGAATACCGCGACCGTTTGCCAATCGGCGAGAACGATGTCGTCGTCACATTGGGCGAGGGTGGCACGCCTCTGATTTATGCCTGCTCACTTTCCGAGCGTGTTGGCGCACAGGTTTACCTCAAGGTCGAAGGCATGAACCCAACCGGTTCATTCAAAGACCGTGGCATGACGATGGCCATCACTGATGCTGCGCGTCAAGGTGCAAAGGCTGTTATCTGTGCATCGACGGGCAACACCAGTGCATCGGCTGCGGCGTATGCAACCAAGGCCGGCATGAAGAGCGCGGTTCTCGTGCCTCAAGGCAAGATCGCCATGGGAAAACTTGCGCAAGCTGTTGTGCACGGCGCAACCATTCTTCAGGTCGACGGCAACTTTGATAATTGCCTTGATCTTGCTCGCGATCTTGCTGAGCATTACCCAATCGCACTTGTGAACTCGGTCAACCCTGCGCGTCTGCAAGGTCAGAAGACCGCATCATTTGAAATCGTTGATGCACTTGGCGATGCGCCAGACATTCACGTGCTTCCTGTTGGTAACGCCGGCAACATCAGCGCTTACTGGATGGGCTTCGTGGAATACTTCAACGACGGTATTGCCACCAAGCGCCCACAGATGTGGGGCGTTCAGGCTGCTGGTGCTGCACCTTTCGTTGCCGGACATCCAATCGACAATCCTGAAACCATCGCAACTGCAATCCGCATCGGCAAGCCTGCGTCGTGGGACTTGGCGGTTGCTGCGCGCGATGAATCGGGCGGCAACATCACTGCAGCCACCGATGAAAAGATTCTCGAGGCTTACCATTTCCTTGCTGCCAAGGAAGGTTTCTTCGTTGAGCCTGCCAGCGCCGCAAGTGTTGCCGGTTTAATTGCCAAGGCCGAAGCTGGCGAAGTTCCTGCTGATGCTGTCATCACTTGCACGGTTACCGGCAATGGTTTGAAGGACACCCAGTGGGCATTGGCTGATGCGCCTGAACCAACTGTGGTTCCTGTTGATGTTCATCGCGCGGCCGAAGTTCTAGGTCTGGCGTAATGTCACGGGTTGCCACGGTCAGCGTTCCTGCAACGAGCGCGAACCTCGGCCCTGGTTTTGATTCAATCGGTCTTGCATTAAACATTCGCGACTCCATCACTGCGCGTGTTGTTGAATCAGGCGTGACCGTTCGCATCAACGGCAACGGCACT
>JALQVI010000080.1 GCA_023260395.1 Candidatus Nanopelagicales bacterium | reverse complement strand
TGTCCGTACCTAAGTGTTGGCCATGGCGATGTATCTGCTTGGTCTTGACCGACTACTACGAGTGCAGCACGGCCAGCCTCGTCGCGACGCAACATACGAACTGCATTCTCGGCAGCCTCTGGACTGGCAACCGCAACGGCATCTGCGGCAGCACCGAGGGCAGCCGCAACGGCAGATTCCCAACCGGATTCAATCTGCATCAATGCAGCAACGGAACCAAGAATTCCTGACATCGAATCGGTAGCGGCAAGAACGGCTGCTCCACCATCGCGGCGAGCCATGCCTTGTTCGAGAGCTTCGAGACGAGCGACCAAACCAATGCGTTCGCGATCTGATTCGTTCTCTTCGTTCTTCGCCGCTGCAATTGCTTGTTCGGCAGCGGTGAGCTCAGCAACTGCACGTTCGTATGCAGCATCAAGTCCTTCTTCGCCTTCGGCCAATCCAGCAACTGAACTTTCTAGCGCTGCAAATTCTGTTGTTGCCTGTTCTTCGCGAGCACGAGCATCAACGAGAGATTCCTTGAGGCGAGCAATTTCAGATTCACGAACATCAACGCGTGACATTGCAGCGTTTACCTGGCCAGCAAGTCGAGCCAGACCTTCACGGCGATCTGCAACTGCGCGAGTCGCGTTCGCCAAGCGAGTTTCTTCGGCAGCAAGCGCGGCTTCGGCAGCCACGCGCTCGTTGATCAAGCTCGCAAGAACGGCCTTGTCTTGTTCATTCTTGGCATGAAGCTCAGTTTCCTGGCTGCGCAATTCACGAGCATCGCGATCAATTTCTTCGGGATCGCGGCCGCGCTGAGTATCTTCTTCCTCAACTTCGCCCATGCGAACTCGTTCACGTCCGAGAGCCAATGTCGAACGCATGCGTTCTTGCAATGAACCAAGTTCATAGAAAGTGTTGTTGGCAGCATCAACTGCCGGTGATGAGTTCGCAATCTGAACTTCGAGAGCAGCTTCGCGAGCCTTAACTTCGGCGAGGTCGGCCTCGACCTTGGCACGACGTTCACGAATTGCAGTTTCATCCGCAATTTCGGCTTCAAGAGCAGTGCGCATGTTCGACAAGTCATCAGCAAGAATGCGCAGACGGGCATCGCGCACGTCAGACTGGATGACGTTTGCACGTCGTGCAACTTCGGCCTGGCGACCAAGTGGCTTGAGCTGTCGGCGAAGTTCGTTGGTCAGGTCCTCAAGACGATTGAGGTTAACCTCCATCGCATCAAGTTTGCGAACAGCTTTTTCTTTGCGCTTACGGTGCTTCAAAACACCGGCAGCCTCTTCGATGTAGTGACGACGAGTTTCAGGTGTTGCGAGCAGCACTTCACGCAGTTGGTTCTGACCAACGATGACGTGCATTTCACGACCGATACCCGAGTCGCTCAAAAGTTCTTGAATGTCGAGCAAACGCGAAGGCGTGCCGTTGATTGCGTATTCAGATCCACCGTTGCGGAACATCGTGCGCGAAATTGTGACTTCGGCGTAATCGATTGGCAGCGCGCCATCCGAGTTGTCGATGGTCAACAGCACTTCGGCGCGACCAAGTGGCGCGCGGCCTGTAGAACCCGAGAAGATGACGTCTTCCATCTTGCCGCCGCGAAGGCTCTTGGCGCCCTGCTCGCCCATTACCCAGGCGATTGCGTCGATGACGTTTGATTTACCCGAACCGTTTGGACCAACAACTGCAGTGATGCCTTGTTCGAAATTCAGGGTCGTGGAGGACGCGAACGACTTAAAGCCGCGGATCGTCAAACTCTTGAGGTACACGCCATTCTTTCGTCTAGCAGGTGTGAATCAGCGGGGAAAACTGAAGCAGGGAAGGCACGCCCAGTCTATCTTTTGTTGATTCCGTGTCCGCACCTAGCCCCGAAGTTTTTACGCGAATCGGACCTCGATCTCTGCGCTAGTCCAGCGAGATTCCACGAGGCTTGGGCTGACAGCGCGGGCAGCGAAATGACGACCTGTTGGCAAAGGCCTCGCGCACCATCAAGCTGCCGCATCGAACGCACGGCTCATTTTCCCGCCCATAGGCGTTCAAATCTCGCGAAAAGTAACCACTTTCGCCGTTGACATTCACATACAAAGAATCAAACGAAGTGCCGCCTTGCGCCAGCGCCTCGGTCATCACGTCCGTGGCATGCCCCAATAAGTCCTGGGCAACCGGACGCTTCAGGCGCTCGGTTGGGGTTGCCCAATGCAATTTGGTTCGCCACAGCGCCTCGTCCGCATAGATATTTCCAACGCCACTAATGAGGTTTTGGTCGAGAATCGCACGCTTGACCTGGGTGCGCTTCTTACGAATGCCATCGACAAATGTCGACGGGTCAAAAAGTGGGTCCAGTGGATCGCGCGCGATGTGCAGGACACTTTCTGGCAGACGCTGTCCTGCATCGATTTCGATGAGCTCTTCGATTGCCATGCCACCGAAGGTTCGCTGATCCACAAAATGCATTGCGCGACCGCCATCGGTGAATGTGCAACGAATACGCAGATGCTTCTCGCGTTCCGCGTCAGCTTCTTGAACCAACACTTGCCCACTCATGCCCAAGTGTGTGACAACTGCGTGGTCGTCATCGAGAACCAGCCACATAAATTTTCCGCGGCGACTGACTGCTGCGACAGTTCGACCAGTTAATCGACTGATGAAGTCTTTCGGTCCAGCGATGTGATTGCGAGTTGCTCGCGAGTGAAGGATCTCGACCGATTCAACCGTGCGACCCGTTACCCACTTGTCGAGTCCGCGTCGAACAACTTCAACTTCCGGCAGCTCAGGCATTTCGACTCGCGTTACTTGTCAGCAGGATTAGCGATGTCGTGTTCGGCCTTGAGCTCTGCATACGCTGAAGCAGCCGCATGTTGTTCGGCTTCTTTTTTATTGCTACCGGCGCCATGTCCGTAGCGAAGTTCACCAAGGACAACTTGAGCTTCAAAAGTTTTTGCGTGATCAGGACCGTCTTCGGTGATCGCGTAGCTCGGAACACCTAGGCCGTATTCGGCAGTGAGTTCCTGAAGTGAGGTCTTCCAGTCCAAGCCGGCGCCCATGGTTGCTGAGTCGGCAAGCATCTTGTCGAACAGTCGCAAAATAACTTCGCGAGAAACCTCAATACCGTGGTCTAAATAAATCGCACCGAGAATGGCTTCGAAAGTGTCAGCAAGAATCGATGACTTGTCACGACCGCCGGTGCTTTCTTCGCCCTTGCCAAGTCGCAAGTATTCGCCAATGCCAACTTCGCGAGCTAAACCTGCAAGCGCACGAGCGGAAACAACCGCAGAACGAAGTTTGGCCAATTGGCCTTCGGAGTAATCAACGTGCCGGCTATACAGCGCATCAGTGATGACGATGCCAAGAACCGAATCACCCAAGAATTCAAGGCGCTCGTTAGTAGGAAGTCCACCTGACTCGTAGGCGAATGACCTATGTGTGAGCGCTAACTCGAGAAGAGACTCGTCGAGCGCGATACCCAGCCGCTCGAATAGTGCTTCGTACGACTGTGACACGTGAATCAGACGCTAAGAACCTGGTGCTTGTTGTAAGTACCGCACGTTGGGCAAGCAGTGTGCTGCAACTTAGGTGCGCGGCAACGATCGCATGTTGCCAAGTTGGCAGCAGTCGTCTTCCATGCCGAACGGCGGTGACGGGTGTTGCTGCGTGAAGTCTTTCGCTTTGGAACGGCCACGGTCTGCCATCCTTCTTTCTCAGGTTGAACCTTGCGGGTTCAACTATTCCTCTTCGTCACCCTGTTTGGCAACTAAGTCAGCAAGTGCGGACCAACGGGCGTCGACCACATCGTGCTTATGTTCTGGTTCGTCGTTTAGATTAACGCCACATTCGACGCACATACCTAAACAATCTGGTTGGCACAACGGTACTGGCGGTAAGGCCAGGACTACTGCGTCGCGAAGCGTGGGCTCGAGATCAAGTAAATCTTGGTCGAGCTTTGGCAGTTCGTCATCTTCGTCCGATGATCCTTCGATCGTTCGTCCGCGTGAATCAGTTTCGGGGTGTTCGAAGAGTTCCTGAATGTCGACTTCCATATCGAAAGCCAACGGTTCCAAGCACCGTGAACATTCCCCCGCAACTGTGACTAACGCAGTTCCAGAGACGAGGACCCCATCCATTACTGATTCGAGACGAATATCGAACTCGATGTCAGATCCGATTGGGACCGCGACCATTGCAACGCCAAGATCAGCCGGTGCTGCCACCGAGAAATTCAGTTTCTTCATCGCGCCTGCGCGTCGACCGAGCTCTCGAGTATCGAGAACCAACGGCGAGCGTGGGTCGAGGGAAGTCATTGAAAATCCTCGCTGGAAGTCTGGCTCATTTGGCCTTGCAAAGACCAAAGGCAAGAATAGCAAGGTTTTTCGGCTCTGCCCAAATCGGGCGTAAGTCCCAGATTTCAAGGGCGATAGGCAGTGCCCTTGTGTTTACAAGGCTTTAGGCCGGAAGGTTGCCCGAAAAGTGGGCTTTGAGAGCCTCATTGACGTTGGCCGGGACCATTTGGGACACGTCGCCGTCGTATTTCGCCACTTCTTTAATCAGACTTGAGGACAGGAAGCTGTATTCAGGATTGGTGGCAACGAAGAATGTTTCCACACCAAGTTGTGAGTTCATTTGGGACATCTGGAGTTCGTAGTCAAAGTCCGAGACTGCACGCAGCCCTTTAACGATGGCGCCCACTCCCTCTGCCTTGCAGTAGTCCGCAAGAAGACCGTGAAATGAATCAACCTTGATGTTTGGGTAGGCAGCCGTGGCTTCGCGAATCATTTCCATGCGCTTTTCGACCGTGAATAGGCCGGCCTTGGTGCTGTTGATCAAAACCGCGACCGTGACTTCGTCAAACAAGGCAGCAGCGCGAGCGAACACATCAAGGTGTCCGTTAGTCACCGGATCAAAAGATCCTGGACAAATTGCCTTGGTCATGACTTCTCCACTCCGCTACCAATGAAATGACCGTACCAAACAACCGTG
>JALQVI010000007.1 GCA_023260395.1 Candidatus Nanopelagicales bacterium | reverse complement strand
AGACGTTGTCGAAAAGGCAGACATCTTCATCACCGCAACTGGTAACCGCGATGTCATCACTGTTGAAGACATGGCCAAGATGAAGCACCAAGCAATCGTGGGCAACATCGGTCACTTCGACAATGAAATCGACATTGCTGGTCTACAGAGCTTCCCAGGCGTACAGCGTCGCAACATCAAGCCACAGGTTGACGAGTGGATCTTCCCAGACGGTCACAGCATCATCGTTCTTTCCGAAGGTCGTTTGCTCAACCTTGGTAACGCAACTGGTCACCCATCATTCGTGATGAGTAATTCGTTCACCAACCAGGTGCTTGCTCAGATTGAACTATTCGCCAAGCGTGACGAATACGAAATCGGCGTACACATCCTTCCGAAGTACTTGGATGAAAAGGTCGCTCGCTTGCACCTCGATGCACTGGGTGTAAAGCTCACCCAGCTGACCAAGGTTCAGGCTGATTACCTCGGCGTGACCAACGAAGGTCCGTTCAAGCCAGATCATTACCGTTACTAATTAGTTTCGGCTCCAGAGCGCATCAGTCCTTCATGGGCTGGTGCGCTCTTGTTTTTCCGACGTTGTGTGTCCAATAGGCTAAGTGAGTGACTGCACCACGAATTGGCGTTATTGGCGGGGGACAACTCGCTCGAATGATGCAACCTGCCGCTGTAAACCTGGGAATCCACCTACGCGTGCTCGCGCAGTCGCCAACAGATTCGGCCGCTCAGGTCATCCCTGACACCGTCATCGGTGCGCATGATGACCTCGAGGCGCTCAAGGCATTCGCAGCTGAATGCGACATCGTGACCTTCGATCATGAGCATGTGCCAACCGAATACTTAGCCGAACTCCAAGCAATGGGTGTGCAGGTACGACCTGGGCCACACGCTTTGCAGTTCGCGCAAGACAAACTTGAAATGCGTAAGAAGCTCGTTGAGGCCCGCATTCCATGCCCTGAATGGGCACAGCTCGTTACGCAAGATGACTTGGATGCATTCACGGCTAAAGTCGGTTACCCGTTTGTGCTCAAGACAGCTCGCGGTGGTTATGACGGTAAGGGCGTATGGGTCGTCGATAACCGCGATGAAGCACTGCGTGTGATGGACCAAATTGTTTCGAGCAACACTCGAATTCTCGCTGAGGAACTCGTGCCATTCACGCGCGAACTCGCGGCACAAGTTGCCCGCAGTCCACAAGGTCAATGCGTTGCCTACCCAGTCGTGCAGTCGGTTCAGACCAACGGCATTTGCCACGAAGTTATTTCGCCGGCTCCTGATCTTTCCGACGAACGTGCAACTGCCGCTCAAGAAATTGCGCTCAAGATTGCCGCAGCACTCGATGTCACCGGCATGCTTGCCGTCGAGCTTTTCGATACGGGCGATCGCATTGTGGTGAATGAACTTGCAATGCGTCCACATAATTCGGGTCACTGGTCAATGGACGGCGCGATCACCAGCCAATTTGAAAACCACTTGCGTGCAGTTGCTGATTGGCCGCTCGGTTCACCCGCGGCAACAGCGCCGCTAGCCATCATGGTGAACTTGCTTGGTGGCGACCTTGGAGATTTGCATTCAGCATTCCGTCACGTCATGGCACGCGACCCAGGTATCAAGGTGCATTTGTACGGCAAATCGGTGAAGCCTGGCCGCAAGATTGGTCATGTGAACCTCATCGGTTCAAACATTGATGATTTGAAGGAACGTGCATGGCACGCAACTAACTACCTCACAGGAGCAATTGATGAGTGAGTCACCACAAGTTGGAATCATCATGGGCAGCGACTCTGACTGGGACACCATGTCAGCCGCAGGCGAGGCGCTAGCTGAATTCGGTATTACATACGAAGCCAAGGTCGTCTCGGCACATCGCATGCCCGAAGACATGGTGGCGTATGCAAAGAGTGCCGCAGCAAATGGCATGCAGGTCATCATCGCGGGCGCCGGCGGCGCCGCTCATTTGCCAGGCATGGTGGCTTCGCTGACCGTACTTCCAGTTATTGGTGTTCCAGTGCCACTCAAGCACCTCGAAGGCCTTGATTCGTTGCTATCCATCGTCCAGATGCCAGCGGGCGTTCCAGTTGCCACAGTCGGCATTGGTAACTCACGCAACGCAGGACTTTTGGCCGCGCGCATTATTGGCGCAGCAACTGGCGATAGTGAATTACGAGCAAAGCTCGAGCAGTTCAATGTTGATTTACGTCAGGTTGCGATCGACAAAGGCGATGCGCTCGTGGAGCGTATTAAGAACCTGGTTTCCCCAAGTAACTAATTGACCAATCGGCATTCGTCCATCGGTCACGATCAAGCACGTTACGACCATCAATAATCACGCGGTTGCGCACGAGTGCGCCAACTTGTGCTGGATCGATTTCGCGGTACACAGCCCATTCAGTTAAGTGCAATACGACGTCGGCATCGGTAAGGGCCTCTTCGATGCTGTCGCATAAAACCAAATCGGATTCTTTCGAGCGCAATACGCGAATGGCTTCAGGATCATGAATTTGTACGCGTGCTCCGTTGTCAGCGAGAGTTTGTGCAACATGGAGTGCCGGTGAATCGCGAACATCGTCGCTGTCTGGCTTAAATGCAGCACCAAGGATCGCGACGGTCTTGTGTTCAAGGTTTCCATCGAGTGCCTCGAGTGTGCGTTCTACAACGGTGCGCTGACGACTCTTGTTGATGTCATCAACGGCAGTCAGGAAGGCAAACTGATCGGCAAGTCCGAGTTCAGTAGCGCGTGCCTGCAGCGCACGAATGTCTTTCGGCAAACAACCGCCACCGAAGCCAACACCGGCATTGAGGAAGCGACGACCAATGCGAGTGTCATGGCCGATGGCATCGGCAAGTTGCGTGATGTCAGCGCCGGTGGCATCGGCCAAATCAGCAAATGCGTTGATGAATGAAATCTTGGTGGCAAGGAATGCGTTTGCAGCAACCTTCACCAATTCAGCAGTTGCGTAGTCCGTGACAAGAAGGGGAGTTCCGTCACTTAGTGAAGCGGCGTAAATTTCCTTCACAATGTTTGCGTCGGATTCGTCGCTCACGCCGAGCACGATGCGATCTGGATGCAACGTATCTTGGACGGCGAAGCCTTCGCGCAGGAATTCAGGGTTCCAGACCAGACGGACGTCATCGCCGCATCGATCCTTGAGCTGGGCGGCAATGGTGGCAGCCGTACCAACCGGCACTGTGGACTTGCCTACGACCGTCGCAGAACCGCTCAGATGCTCGCTGAGGCTGGCAACGGCTCCAAATACCTGAGACATGTCAGCAGCGTGTGAGCCGCTCTGTTGCGGCGTACCAACGCATAGGAAGTGAACATCGGCGTTTGCAGCAATGGTGGCCCAGTCATTAGTGAACGTGATTGTTCCGCTGGCAATGGTCTTGGTGAGCAATTCGGCAAGTTCTGGCTCGTGAAACGGCACGATGCCCGCAGCGAGTTGTTCAATGCGTTGGGTGTTCGTATCAATGACGACAACGTCATGCCCAAGGTGTGCCATACACACCGCATGAGTTACCCCGAGATAACCTGCACCAATTACCGATAGCCGCGCCACATAGCAACGATACCTTGCCTAATAACCTAGGTAGGTGACCCAATGGCCAGACGTAGCGGTAATCATGCCGGTTCTCAATGAGGAGAACTATTTAGCCGCTGCTGTGCAAGCAATTCTGGACCAGAACTACCCAGGTGGCATGTCCATCGCATTGGCCATCGGGCCCTCGCGCGATCGTACGCAACAAGTTGCCGAAGAACTCGCGGCCAAAGACTCTCGCATTGTTGTGGTGGCAAATCCCACGGGTCGCACGCCTGATGGTTTGAATGCTGCGATCGCCGCGACCACCCAAGACATCGTGGTGCGCGTAGATGCACACTGTGAATTGTCGAGCGGTTACATCGAAACGGCTATCGAAACATTAAATCGAACCGGCGCTGACAATGTCGGTGGCGTGATGGCTGCCGTTGGTCAAACGAAATTTGAACAAGCCGTTGCTGCTGCGATGCGCAGTCCGCTTGGTGTCGGTGCTGCGTCATTCCACACTGGTGGTCAAGAAGGTCCTGCCGACACGGTGTACCTCGGCGTGTTTCGCCGTAGCGCGCTCGAACGAGTTGGTGGATATGACCCGCACTTCACGCGAGCCCAGGACTGGGAAATGAATTTCCGGATTCGGGAAACTGGTGGAACTGTTTGGTTCAACCCACAGCTTCAGGTGACGTATCGACCTCGCCCGACATTACGCAAACTTGCCAAGCAATATTTCGAATATGGTTTGTGGCGTCGCGAAGTGATGCGCACTCATCCAGAAACCACATCCGGTAAATCGGCGCTGCGATACTTTGCTCCACCGCTTGCAGTTGCTGGCTCACTCGTTGGTTTATTGCTGGGACTTGCAGGTTTCACGTGGGCGTTCATTGCACCACTTGGCTACTTAGCTATCGAGACACTTGCATCACTGAGCCTCTTGCGCAGCGCTAAGCGCGGTTGGTTTTATGTGCCACTTGTATTGCTCACCATGCACTGGTCATGGGGAACCGGCTTCATTGTGAGCCGACCGAAGCGTTAAGCCTTTTTCTTGGCTTCCATGTCTGCTTCGTAAGCGTCCAAGACTTCTTGAGTTTCGCCTTGAAGTCGAATGACGCCTTTATCCATCCAGACCGCGCGGTTGCACACTTCGCGAATCATGTTGTGACCATGGGCAACCAAGAACACGGTGCCAGCATCTGAAGCGAGTTCACGAATCTTGGCCTGGCTACGTCGACGGAATTCGGTATCACCAGTGCTCAATGCTTCATCAACGAGCAAAATTTCGTGTTGACGTGCGGCGGCAATCGCGAAACGCAGTCGTGCTTGCATACCGCTGCTGTATGTACCCATTGGCAAATCAATGAATTCGCCGATGTCGGCAAAGTCGATGATCTGTGGGCGGAGTTCTTCGATTTCATCGCGCGACATGCCCATGGCAAGCCCACCAAGAGTGATGTTGCGATTACCAGTGATGGACTTGTTGAGCGCGGCGCCTACACCGAGTAGTGACGCCTGGCTCGAAGTGTAAACATCGCCTTGGCTTGGCTTTTGCAATCCAGCGATAGAGCGCAACAGGCTGGACTTACCCGAACCATTTCGCCCGACTAGTCCAACGACATCGCCTTCGTAGGCCACCATGGACACGCCGCGTACAGCGTGTACTTGTTTGACTACTTGCGATGGCTTTTTGCCGCTGACAAGGCTACGTAATGCGCCAGCGGCTGAGCCAATGCCGGCGCCCAGGACAACGCGGTAGTGGATGTGAACATCGTCGATGACAACTGTTGGCTTAGACATACGTGCGCTCCCCACGGTAGAAGTACACCAGTCCAATGATGGAAAACATCACAGCCCAAACAACGCCGGCTACCCAGATTTTGTAGCTCACTGAGATGGTGTTCATGACGCAGTCGCGGATCAAGTCGATGTAGACCGCACCTGGGTTGTACTTCAGTCCAACGCCAATCCAATGCGGGAACTTCGAAGTGAACACTGTGATGCTAAAGAACACACCTGAGACATAGCGCCAGGTGCGTAGGAAAAATGGCAAAAGTTGGGTGATGTCTTTTGAGCGCGCGCCCCAGCGAGCCACGATGAGCGAAATACCTGCGATAAATGAAGCCTGTAGCAGCAGAGCGATAGGAAGAGCGAGCCACATTAATGTGATTGGCTCACCAGTCAGTAACGCTACGACAACCAAGACGCCAAGACTGATCATGTATTGCTGCACTTGATTCACTGCAGTAGCTAGTGGCAATACCAATTTTGGAAAATGAATGGCTTTGATCAGGCGATCATTCTTTGGAATGCAACTCGCCGACGCGGTGATGGTTGTTTGCATGAAGTTGAAAGCAAAAACACCTGCCACAAGAAATGCTGGGAAGTTCTCGATGCCTTTACGCGTGCCAAGTAAGACGCCGAAGATCAAGAAATAGATTGCGGCATTCAGTAGCGGTGTAACTAGTTGCCACAGACGACCGAGCAAACTGTCGGAGTACTGCTGTGTGCTTCGTGCGTTGGCGAGTTCTTTGATGAAGTCCACACGTTGCCATGTGTCTTTGAGATATTCGCGCAGTGGTGCAGTCTTGCTGACACTTGTGAGTTGGTACTGCTTAATTAATTCAGCGTTGCTTGATGTGGTCATGGACGTTCGTTAGCTCGCTCAAGGTCTGCTTCAAAGTCAATTTCAACGGCAAAAAGATCGCTGATGTCTACCGGTACAACCTGCAGCCCATCGTGTTCAATTGCCAGTTCGATACCGCGTTCGAAGTAATCCTGTTCGGCGCATTCATCGAGGCGCTTAATCAGGGCAGCTTTGTCAGCGGCAGCAATCACGTTGATGCCGACAGATTCACCAAGTCCACCAACGACGGTCTTGCTCAGTTCCTTGACCATGCCATTGGCATCGACGGTGTACTTCACTTCTTCGTCGGAGACTGCGGCAGTGTTTACGCTGATCACAGTCTGTCCGGCATCGATGTATGGCTTGAGGCGTTCCAAGATTGCTGAATCGAAAACTACGTCGCCGTTCATCCAGAGCACTGGGCCATCGTGTGAGGCGCGAAGTGCCTTGAGCAAGCTCTTGTTGGTGTTGGTCTGGTCGTAGTTCTCGTTGTAAACGAAAACTGCAGACGGTGCTGCTTCCATGATGAGGTCGAGTTTGAAGCCGACAACAATTTGAATGCGAACGTCAGCACCAAAGGCTTCTTGCACATTGTCGAGCTGCTGCTGCAAGATGCTGCGGCCATCGCGAAGCTGGGTCAATGGCTTTGGAAATGGGCGACCCAAGCGGGTTCCCATGCCTGCCGCAAGAATCGTTACTTGAAGTGCCATTACTGTCCATCTTCCTTACGTGTGATGTGTGGTCCCGTGCCAGTTGCGGCAAGCGACCGTGCTCGAGCTAAATCTTTAGAGTGCTGTTCGATGGTTTCACGAAGGGCAGTAAAGAACCGTTCGCTACTTTGACCAGTCTGCACGTTGTCGAAGTAAAAAGCGCGCAATTGCTTACGTTCTTCGACATACGAATCAAGTGAAATAACATCGTTGATGATCTTTGCAACTTCGCCAATGTTGGATTTTGTCAATACCGGTGTGGCCACGCTAATCGGAGCATCAATACGCAGTTGCTCGACGTTGTCCCGGCGATCAGTCAAAATAAGCGGAGCTTCTGGACGTAAGTACAAGAAATCCAAGCCAACGCTCGACACGTCAGAAATTAATAAATCTGTCCGTGGGAACAAAGCAAGGATGTCACCGGCTTCACGGATCTCGTGGCCTGCAGATGAATCACGTTGGTTTGCTGACTTGATCGCCTTCACGATGTGCTGATGATTCTTTTGGATACGTTCGTCCGTGGCATCAATGATTCGTGGATGCGGCTTGTAAATTACGCGAGAATTCTCTTGCGCAAGAGAAGCATCGATAATTTTCGCGCCCATGAATTCCATTGAGGTGTAGTTGTTCGCTTCGTCTTCACCGGCCCACGTTGGAGCGTACAGGATAGTGAAGCGGGTTGATTCTGAGATACTTGGATCTGGATGTTGATCAAGTTGTGGTCGACCAATACGCACCAGATTCTTTTCGTTGAATTCCGATAACGCTGCACGATGTCGTTGTACTGCAGCTTCGCCGGCGACAAACACGCGGTCATATGCCTTTGCCTGGTTGCTCACCATGCAAATTTTGTCGCTCTCTCCGTGATTGATGTGCACGTGAGCCAGCTCGCCAACATTGAGCGACTGAAAGTTTGCCACGCCATTGTTGACATAAACAACTGCCTTGAAAGGACTGACGCGATACAGGTTCATCAGGTCTGTGAAATTTGGAACGTGTGCCAGTGGCAATGAGGTCTTGCCTTCGAGTTCCTTGAAAGTGTGAATGTTGCGAACAACAACAGCAAAAGTCAGATCCGATGGATGATTTTCAAAAACGGGCAGCCACTGAGTCAATTGGTACAACTTGGACACATTGTCTGGGTAATACACAGCAACATCAGCCGACACGCCACGTTTGGGATCAAAGCCATGTGGGCCACGGACGTACTTTTCACGCAGGCCAATTGCGTCCAGGACTGTAGCGATAGCCGATGCCACGGGTTGCGGCACTAAGGACCGTAGAGATTGTGGACTCACTTCGAGGCACTCCAAGCGTTTGTGGAACCAAGTAACCGTGCAACAATTCTATCGGGCTTGTTTATCAGGCTATTTTCCCGGGGAAAGGTGCCCATGTCGCGGATAGAACCGTCACAACTACATGTAGTGATTGACGATCAAGCTCAGGTAGAGCCTGCGGTTTTGGCGCGTTTAGTGGACCAAATCACTTTTTCAGGCGCAAACCCCAGCGTTTTACGTGACCAAAGCGATGTCCTCGAAGAAGTCATTCAGCTGCACTCGAGTGGCTCGGTTATCGTCGTAGATTCTCGGCTCGTCACAGGACAAGCGATGATGGATGCGTTGATTCGCGGGCAGTGGTCGACCAACGCGGCATTAGTGCGAAAGAGCGAGTCTGGAAATTTTGCAAGCGCAGCTCGGGTAGCCAACAAACAGGTTCTTAGCGCTGCCTCTGAACACCACCGTGTTTCAGCTCCGAATTACGAGCAGCTGGGGCTCGTTCGCATCGGTTCATCTGAACAATCGCTTCGCGCACTCAAAGAAGCTCGAAGTTACATCGCCGAACTAGCTCACGCTGGATCGATGGCCGAGATGTTGACGGTCATTATGGTTCGCGCTGCACTTCCAGTTGCGCCACTGGAACCGACTGGTTTTTGTGAACGTCCTCGTAAAGAATTTGATGCTGCAATTGCGCACGCTGATTCGCAGGACGATGAAGAAATTCGTATGCGGCGCGCGCTTCGTTCGAATGATGGTTTTTATTCGACGTTTGTGTTGCGCAAGCTTTCCGCACGAGTCACGATGATTGCGCTGAAACGCGGATGGACACCAAATCAAATTACTCTGGCGTCCTTGGCAATCTCAGCGATTGCTGCTGCGTTGTTCATGACGGGCAATCATCTAGCGCTTGCCGTCGGCGCTGTTCTGGTTCAACTTTCGATCATTGTTGATTGCTCCGATGGTGAAGTGGCTCGATACACCGGCGTTTCATCTCAACTCGGTGCCTGGCTAGATGCAGCTACTGATCGCGTCAAGGAATATGCGCTGTATGCCGGACTAGCATTTGGCGCAGCTCGGCATGGCGATAACTTTTGGCGCATTGCCATGGCGCTTGTTGTTTTGCAGACTGTTCGCCACTTAGCGGACTACAACTTTGTTGCCATTCGCGGTGCGCGCGAATCCGCCCTCGTCGAAATGCCGCTGACTCAAAGTGTTGACAACGGCGTAGCAAGTGCCGGTTCATTGATGGATACATCTGCTTCGCTGAATTCACGTCGTGCGATTTATTGGCTAAAGCGCGTTATCTATTTACCGATTGGCGAACGCTGGCTCATCATCTCGGTCGGCGCATTGCTTGGCTCGCCGCGCTTGGTGTTTTCTGTGCTGTGGGTAGCAGGATTATTCGGTCTGGCCTATGTGACTTTCGGACGCGTGATGCGTAGCCGTCGTTGGACACATCAGCAAGAAATCTCAGGCTGCGACATTGTTGAACGACAAATAGATGCTGGTTTCTTGATGTCCTGGTTCTTGGGCGATGGGTCACATCCACTTGCTGGTCGGTTTGGGTGGGCAGTGCCTTCAATTTTGCGATTTATTGAACTTGGTCTCATCGCAGCCGTGTGTCGGTATCACGAAATCGGATACCTCTGGTTATTCGCAGTCGCGTTTCATCACTACGACACGATGTATCGCGCATTGGCAGGTTACGAATACCCAATTGAATTGACTCGCTTTGGATTGGGTGTTGAAATTCGAGTCGCGCTATTTACCTTGTTTGCCGTCGGCTTCGTCATTCCATTTGATGCCGCACTGCTCATAGGTGGGCTGTATTTCACAGCAATTTTCGTGGTTCTCGCATCACGTCAATGGTTTGTGCAACTCACATCCGTGAACTAGTGCAGCGATGCGCGATAATGGCACAGTGACGAATCCGCAGCGCCCTGCCAAACCATCCGTGGCACAAGTGCGCGAGATTACTCAGCCACCTGAAATTCTTAATCGAGCGAACTCAGAACATTGGCTCAATGACGTCTACCTGCGAAAAGTTTCGGTGTACCTCACTCGGCACCTCATCATGGCAAAGGTCAGTCCAAACACGGTCACGATGATCATGATTGTGATCGGCAAGCTTGCTGCTTTGTCACTGTTGATTCAAGGGCTGCCAGGTGCAATCATCGCTGCGGTTCTCGCCCAGTATCAAATGGTGTGGGATTGCGCAGACGGTGAAGTTGCGCGCTGGACTGAAAAATATTCGCCTGCAGGAATATTCCTCGACAAAGTCGCGCACTACACGGTCGAAGGTCTCATTCCCGTTGCGTTAGGTATCCGTGCTGCTGGTGGCATTTCGATTTTCGGCGAAACAACAGTTTCGTGGTGGCCTTGGTATGGCGCATTGCTGTCAATCTTTGTGTTGTGGAATAAAGCATTGAATGACTCGGTGCATGTTGCCCGTTCACACAGTGGCTTGGACAAACTTGCTGATGTGAAGGCCGCCAGCACTCCGCAAAACTCAGCATTGCGCAAGCTTCGTGGCCTAACTAAATTCCTCCCATTCCAGCGAATCTTTCACAGCATCGAAATGACTCTCGTGATTCTTGTTGCTGCGGTTATTGATGCAGCACGTGGCGACATACGGGCAACTCAAGTGACGTTGCTTGGCATGTTGGCGTTGGCGATTATTACCTTGATTGGACACTTCATTTCAATCATGTCTTCGAGCAAGCTTCGATGAACCGCACCGTTGCCGCTGTCATCATTACGATGGGCACGCGCCCTGTTGAATTCAAGCGCGCACTCGACTCTCTGCTTGCTCAAACCGGAATTGACCTTGATGTTGTTGTCGTAGGTAACTCTTGGGATCCAGTTGATTTACCGGCAGGAGTTAAAGGTTTTTATTCGCCGGAAAATCTCGGTATTCCAGGTGGTCGCACAGCAGGAACTGATTTAGTCACTGGCGACTACATGTTTTATCTCGATGATGACGCGTTCTTGCCTGCGAATGACACCATCAGTCGAATGCTCGACATTTTGCAAAGTCGACCAGAAGTTGGCATCGTGCAACCGCGAGCCACTGATCCAGACACAGGTGAAACTCCATCGCGTTGTGTGCCGCGACTCGTTGCAGGTGATCCTGCCCGATCGAGTATCGGAACGACATTGTGGGAAGGCGCCGGCATGTTGTTGCCGCGCGAAACCTTGGTGCGCACCGGCGGTTGGGCGGATGAATTTTTCTACGCACATGAAGGCATGGATTTGTGCTGGCGCATTTGGGATGGTGGTCAAGTCTCGTGGTACGCGGCCGACATCATTACGCATCACAGTGCGCAGAGCCCAACTCGTCATGCGGTCTTTTGGCACCAAACTGCACGCAACCGCGTGTGGTTAGCCAAGCGCAATTTGCCCTGGGTACTTGTCCCGATTTATTTATTTACGTGGATCGCGATCACGACTTTGCGTGCCCGCAATAAAGAAAATTATGTTGCGTGGTGGAAAGGTTTCGTGGACGGATTCAAGACATCGCCACATGGTCGTCGGGCAATGAAGTGGTCAACCGTTTGGCGTCTGACGAAAGCCGGACGTCCACCAATTATTTAAGTTTGATGCGGTTGTTGCCTTCGGTGCAGACTGCTTCGCCAGCATTGACAGTGCCAGTCTGTGAACTCTTTGTTGGAGTTGCAATGACAACCTTGCGCGGCTTCGCCCAGTCTGGTCCAACTACGAGAACAACGGACTTGGTAAGAGTGTTGTCCTTGGTCAAGAGGCTGGTGTGGGCTGAGTACGCAAGTGACTGAGCCCCAGCTTTGAACTTGGAGTTGAAGTGAACTTCAGTCGCTGACACTTTGGAATTGGCAGTACCAACAGAGGTGATGTTGTAACCGAGCTTGGCGAGCTGATCAGCAGCTTTACGGGCAAGGCCTGTGGTCTTGGTGCCATTAAGCACGATGACTTTCACTGAATCAGCAGGTGTGACAAGTGCTGGTGCTGACTCGCTTGCCGAAGGACTTGCGCTGGCTGAAGGGGATGCACTGGCGCTTGGTGTGGCGCTTGCAGAATCGCTAACTGGTGGCCATGGCTGATCATTTCGAACAGCTTTCCACAATTGATCTGTCTTGCTGGTCCAGTGCACGTTGCCATCACCAATGAGTTCGTATGGCGTGGTGACAAATGTGATGTTGCCAGGCTTGAGGTTTGCAAGTGACAACGCAAAATCTTCGAGCGCCTTCATGCTGCTCAAGTTCTTGCTCGTGGTTAGTGACTCGGTCACAACATTGAGCAACCGGTACATCAACGCAGGATTAGTGAGTAAGTGCTTTTCTTGCATGCCACGAATCATCGAGCTGAGGAATTCTTGTTGACGTTGAATACGGCCAAGGTCACTACCATCGCCGATGGATTCGCGTGCTCGCACGAATGCAAGTGCTTGCTTGCCACTGATTGTGCTGTACCCAGCAGGTAGGTTAAGTCCACTGCCACCTTGGCCCTTGATATAAGGGTCATAAACCGGTGTGGTGAGACAAACTTTTACGCCACCGAGAGTATCGACAACAGACTTAAAAGCCTTGAAGTCGATAACCATAAATTTGTCGATCTTGATGCGAGTTTGATTTTGCAACGTCTTGATTGTGCAAACCGGTCCACCGTAGGCAAATGCTGCGTTGAACTTGGTTTGCCAAGGACCAACGACGCCACCGTCACTTTGCTTGCACGGCCCGATCGAGACAAATGAGTCGCGGGGGATTGAAACTACGAGAGCTTGTTTGCGACCTTCGTAAAGGTGAACGAGAAGTGCAGTATCCGAGCGCGCACCGCCAACGTTGCCAAACCCAGCGCCTTGGCCCGCGCGAGTATCGCTTCCCATAATGAGGAAATTCGTAGCGCTGGTGTCACTTGGCACATACGGAGCCGGCGAGCTAGTGCCCAGATCACTTTCGTCCACGGTGTTGATGTTCTTGTCGAGGTTGTTTATCGCGTACACAGCGCCGCCACCAACGGCGGTCAAAATCATGATGAAAACAGAGGCTACGGCTGTTAGTCGACGGATCCATGGGCTAACGCTGGCCGGTACTTTGGCAGGTTGAGCACGACGCTTTCCGCGGGCGGGCGTGTTTTCGGACATCTATTGATGGTACGTCAGGTTTCAGGGTGTTCCCAAAACTTGGGCGCAGACCTGACAATTCCTGAACATTGGGCGCTAATAGGCAGTTATATGCACTGATTCATAAGGATTGTGGGGCAGAATTACAAATATGCTTCCCCGCAGACCACTTCAGCGTGCCCATATAGGGTTTCTTGCCTTTGTGCTCTGCGTTGGAGTCACAAGCTTGCAAGCGCCAGTTCAGGCGTATCGCAGTTATGCACCACCAGTTGCCAACACTCACATTGCGGTTCGTGCAGTTTCAACGCAACACGTGGCAACTGGAATTCGCACAGTTTTGGCGGCGCCTCAGAAAACCGACGTATTCACCTTGGTGGGTGCGACGTGGCAAGGTGCAATCGATAATTCGTCAAAATTTGAAGTCCGAGTCCAAGAAAATGGCGTTTGGTCGCCATGGACCAACTTGTCGTGGAGCAATGAACATGGCGCTGATGGTGATTCAGCTGAGGCCCGCAACAGTCTGGCTGGTACGGACCCGCTGTTAACTGCGCCGGCGGATGGTGTTGCACTTCGGGTGACGAATGTGTCAGGCACGCTGCCATCGAATCTCACCTTGTCGTTGGTGAATTCCACTGTCACAGATAACGATCGTTCACTGATTGCAACTCGCAATGCCGCCGCTGCTGTGCCAACGACTGTCACCTCGCCACAGGGAGCAGTCGTACCGCGACCAAATCTCATAACTCGAGCACAGTGGGGTGCTAACGAGTCCTGGCGTAATCAAGACCCAGGTATGGGAACAAAAATCATCGCAGGCTTTTTACATCACACTGCAAGCTCGAATAATTACTCAGCTTCGCAAGGACCAGCAGAGATGCGAAGTTTGTATTCGTATTACACGCACAGCCTGCATTACAAAGATTTGGCCTACAGCTTTCTTATTGATCTCTACGGCAATGTGTACGAAGGCCGTTCAGGATGTCCGCGAGTTGTCACCACGCCATGTGACGGACCGTCTCGTCCTGCCATTGGCGCACACACCGCAGGTATGAATGTCAATACTTTTGCGATTTCAGCGATTGGTAATTTTCAAGAAGCAAGTCCTGGTTCTGATGCACTTGCAAAAATGGATGAGGCTATCGCGGGACTTATGGCATGGAAAATTGCGCCGTACGGACTTGACCCTAAAGCCATCGCCAATATCCCGATGGGAAGCGACCCGCATCATCTTTCTCGATATCGCGAGGGCGATGTGGCACACGTGTTGACGATTTCTGGCCATCGCGATGTCGGCCAAACTGTATGCCCAGGAAAGTTCCTGTACCCAGAACTACCAGCCATCCGTGATCGCATTGCAGAACTCTTAACGCCAGTCCTTGCGATTCCAAAAACCACACCAAGTGTGGTTGCCGATGGTGCGGCTGATCCCGTTGCAATTTCTGCAGTAATTCTTAAAGGTGCAACGTGGTCTATTGATGTTGTCAATGATGTTGATAAAACAGTTGTCGGTCACGCAGAAGGAACATCAACGGCGACTGGTCCAGTTGCTTATAACTGGGCGCATGTTGATGCGAATTCAAAGTTGTTGCCGTTAGGCACGTACACAGTTCGCGTTAAACAGTCGCTACCGGTAACGCCGACAGGGTCACCATCGCCAACCGTTTCTACGTCGCGAACCGCCACGCCTTCGACGTCGCGAAGTGCAACTCCTTCTGCATCAGCTACGCCGTCAGTCACTCCATCGCCACGTCCGAATAGCGTCATCACGCAGCGCGAAGCCAAGGTTGTAATTGCTGGATTGCCCAAACTTGTCAGTGGGGCAAAGTGGTCCTATCAATCAAAAACTCGTGCCGTGATGTCATGGAAGAGTGCGACAAGTTTGATTCCAGTGACTTACCAATATCGAATTTTAGATAAGTCTGGAACTCGCGTATGGAGCGCTTGGAAGAGCGCATCGCTGGCAAATAACTCTTTCACAGTTCGCAAACTAAAGAAGTTGCATGTGTATCGATTCCAACTCAAGGCCGTAAATGCCATTGGTGAATCGCGCATAGTCGAAACGACATTCACGCAAAAGCGCGTGAAGTAATTATGTGGGAACTAATTGCGCGAGCGGCACAAACATTTGGGCCAGCACCGATGTACACGTGGGTCACAGACGTCAGTCGAATTGAATTAAGTGGCACAACTTTTCTCAACGGAGTCTCAAAAGCTGCAAACATGTTGCGCGATGGACTTGACGTCGAAGATGGCGAATCAATCTATTGCAATCTAGGGAATCACTGGCAGTCCCCAGTGTGGTTAGCGGCAGCGATGAGCGTTCAAGCAGTGCTTGATGCGCAGACTCAGGATGCTCTGTGCGTAGTCGATCGTGATGGAATTGAATTCTGTTCTGATGCCCGAGACATCGTGATTATCAGTCGAGATCCATTCGGCATGCCCGAACGTGACTTGTCGACGTCTGTAGTGAATGGGTCACTTGAAGTTCGTGGTTATGGTGATCACTTCTCGGCGATGGGAAGATTCGCCGACATCGACGTCGTTTGTCGAACTGGTGAATCTACCAAGACAAAGACTCAGTTAGTAGCGGCTGCTCAGGAACTAGTTGCGCAGCATAAACTGACGTCTACCTCGCGCGTAGCAATCGATTACGTTGGCGACTTAACAACACGATTGTTATGGCAAGTGATAGTTCCGGCAGTAGTTGGATGCAGCGTTGTGCTCATTGATGGAACAGTAGACATTGAGGCACTCGTCATAAACGAACGCATTGACAGTTTCATAACATTAAGCACGACTCACGATGTGAAAGAGTAGAGGCATGCAAGCGATTCTTTTAGTTGGTGGCCAAGGTACGCGATTGCGCCCATTGACGATTGCTACACCCAAGCCGATGTTGCCGGTTGCAGGCTTTCCATGCACATCGCACCAGATTGCATTAGCTCAGCGCGCCGGAGTTGATCGCATCATTCTGGGAACGTCTTATCGAGCAGAAGTTTTTGAAGAATATTTCAACAACCAATCCGAAGTATCGGTCGATATTCATTACGCCGTTGAAACCGAGCCCCTAGGTACTGGTGGAGCGATTCGCAACGCAGCTCAATATCTCACTTGTGGCCCTGACGAACCGGTTCTTATTTTTAATGGTGATGTCTTAACAGGTCTCGACATCGAAGCACTTGTTTCGAAGTGGCGTGAAGCCAATGCAGATGTTGCTTTGTATCTCACACGTGTCGAAGATCCACGTGCTTATGGACTAGTGCCTACTGATGATCAAGGTCGCGTCTTGGCTTTCAAGGAAAAGCCGACGACTCCCGAAGAAATTGTGACAGACCAAATTAATGCCGGTTGTTATGTGTTTAAACGGAGCGTGATTGATCGCATTCCCGAGGGGCAGGTCGTTTCCGTTGAACGCGAAACTTTCCCTCAATTGCTCGAGTCAAATGCGACTGTCATTGGAGTTGTTGACGAAGGCTATTGGTTGGATTTGGGAACACCACTTGCATTCGCAAAAGGCTCCGCGGATTTAGTGCGAGGAATTGCCCCTAGTCCATTGTTAGAAAACCGAACAGGCGAAGCAGTCATTCACGAAACCGCCAAGGTTCATGAATCGGCAACAGTAGTTGGCGGAACCTATGTTGGCGCCAATGTCGTCATCGCAGAAAAT
The DNA here is from genome assembly GCA_023260395.1 of Candidatus Nanopelagicales bacterium. Lineage (GTDB taxonomy): Bacteria > Actinomycetota > Actinomycetes > S36-B12 > UBA5976 > UBA5976. The sequence goes on along the minus strand of JALQVI010000007.1, from coordinate 24,788 downwards.
GCTGTTGTTGAATCAAGCGTCATCTATGACGGGGTGTTCATCGCAGCGGATGCACGCGTAACCCGATCCATTGTCAGTAGCGATGCAAGTGTTGGTGCTCACAGTTCAATTACAGATACGGTCATCGCCGAAAATGCTTCACTTGGCGCGCATAACGAACTGAACTCGGGCGCTCGAGTGTTCCCTGGTGCTGAAATTCCGGATTCAGCAGTCAGATTTTCTTCAGATCGCTAAAAGTCGTCGTTGCCTTTTTCGTCTAGATCGGCAAGGTACTTCTCTAGCGATGCGGCAAGTTCATCGCCGCTTACCAAAGAACCATCTGCGGTAGCTGTGAGTTCGCGGCGAGACAACATCACTGCGTCATGCTGCTTTTCCAGCGAAGAAACTACTTCGCGATTCTCTTCGACACTAGAGATTTGCTGGTCAATGTCGATGTCCATTGCCGCTGCGGCTTCGCGCAGCGAATCTCGCGGAATAACAAGACCAGTGCTCAACGCAATTTGGTCAAGTAATGCCAACGCTGCCTTTGGGTATTCGCCGCTAGCGACATAGTGAGGGACGTGGGCTGCGTAACCCATCGCTGGCAGTTTGGATTGCGCGAGATTGATTTCAATCAAGCCTGCAACGCTGCCAGGAATTTCAACTTGACCAACCCATGGCTGGTGGATGCCGAGCAAGTCAGGGTCAGAAGAGTGCGCCGTAATTTCTACTGGTCGAGTATGTGGCGCCGGCCATGGAATCGCATGAATGCCAACTGTTAAGCGAACACCGTATGTACGAATCAAATCAATGACACTGCGCACGACACTTTGCCATCCCAAATCTGGTTCAACACCGTGAAGCAATAGAAACGTCGTACCGGCTTCGTCGGTAACTTCGCTCAATGTCAGATGCGGCAAATCCATCGACTCGTAATGATCTGAGTCAAAAATCGTTCGTGGGCGACGGCCACGGTAATCGTAAAGTTCGTCAATGTGGAAATAAGCCACCGGACGATTTGGCATGGTTTCCAAGATGTGTTGGACAGCCAATCGACCGCCAGAGCCGGCATCCATAAACCCGGTCAAACCGTGGACTAAAACAATGCCCGATTTCACGCCATCAGCGAGTTCGTGGCTAGGTGGGACAACCACCGTGTAGAGATCCCGTGCTGGGTACATCTAAGTCACCTCGAATTTGTCAATGATTACTTCTCCTATTGTGAACCACTTTTGGCCGCGATGAATTCCCGCGAGTTTCCAAATGCTTCACGCAAGATTCAACAAGATTTCCCACATTCCATTGTCTGACACGGGGAATACCTCGTATTCTTTGAGTTTGAAGGAAAGATTAAGGGTCACTGCCATGAAGAAGAAAGCTCTGCACCTTGTTGCAGTGCTTTCTTTTGCGCTGACCTTGTCGATGTTGGTCCAGCCAGTTCAAGCCGCGACGACCCTTTCACAAGCTTCAACTGCTGATACCCCGACTCCAATTGGTGGCGGGACGGCCGGCGGGACTGGTGGCACAGCTGGTGGTACAGGCGGAGCTGCTGGTGGTACAGGCGGTTCTACAGGTGGATCAACCGGTGGCACTGGCACTGGCGGTGGAAGCGGTGGCTCTGGTTCGCAAAACCCAACGGATGGAACGCCGTACTCTGTTCAAGCCATCGGAGACCAAAAAATGGTTTCGGTCACTTTTTCCGGCGTCGTTGGACGCACCTACACAGTCAAACTGACAAAACAAAACTCGACAAAAGTGCAGACACAGACAACTCAAATTTCGCAGGTCACAATTGGTGCGAATAACTTCACAGTCGGGGGCAGTGCACTTTTCGACGTTGACGAAAATGCGATGTACTCGGCAAGTGTTCGCGCTGAAGCAAGTGCCACAGCAGCCGCCAGCGCGTGGGTCTCGGGGTACAACACGTACGTAGCTCCTATGACCACTTCGTATTTACCTACGGTTTCGGCATTTACTGTTTCTCAAACCGATGGTGCAGCGACAGTGAATTTTGCCAACGCTGATTCTTCGAATTTTCCTCTCACGCAAATTATCGCGACTAGTACTAAGGCAGGTGTCGCACCTGTAACGATTTATCAATGGGGCTACAAGCCATCAGCAGTATTGTCTGGTCTCGTTGATGCCCCTTATACAGTCACGGCGCGTGGTTGGGATCAGTACAAAGGCTTTGGTCCATCGAAATCCAAATCGATTGCAACAGGTTCTTCGCCATCGTTGCCGCCGACGACGTTAAAGGCAACGGCGATAGTTTCTGGAGCAACGACGTTGTCATGGGCGGCACCAAAAACAACGGTGACGGGTTATCAACTCATCATCGATCGACCGGGACGAGCAAGTGAAGTACGAAGTCTTGGCGTCGTAACGTCGATCAAAATCACTGGTCAATCATCGCCAGTGTCTTTTCGTTTGTCTTCGGTTAACTCGCTAGGTGTTGGCGCTGCGGCTGTAGTCGACGTTGGCGTATCACCACTTGTTCGTCCTTCAATTGCGCTTAGTGCGAGTGATAAAGGTGGAGCAACCATTGCGGTTACTCCCGGAGCCGGCTCGACGGCAGCAAATTTTCTAGTGACGGCAAGCAATCCGGATTCAGGTGCCAACCCCGTAACAGCAACGATTCCTAACGGCGGCTCTCGTTCCGGTTGGTTGCCCCTGACTGCCGGCAAGAGCTGGCGAATTGAAGTTCGTCCAACAAACGTTGCTGGCTCGAAAACCATCACTGGGTTTGCTGCGTTCACGGCATTCACTGATTCTGCGACTCCGCTGAGTCCGCCAAACAGTGTGACATTCGATGAAAATCGCGATGGCACGAATACGATTTACTCAAACATTTCTGTGCCGGATTTCCAGACTGTGAGCACAGTTTTTCAAGTTTTCGATAGTGCTGGAAATGAAATTCCGCAAACCAACAATGTCATTGCGGCAGGTGCCCAAGGTCGTATGGATCATTTAACTGTTGGTCCAATGCGAGCAGTTTTCTACACAGTAATGAACCAGCACTTAAGCGCAGGGCTGGTCAAAGATTTTCAAGGTTTGCCCACAGCCGCGAGCTTGGCCAATGTCACAGATGTATCTGCTCGAATAATTTCGGCGACTCAAATGAAATTGCAATGGACCGCAGTCGATGGAAACGATGACCATCGAGTTTCAATTCAAGTTGGGAATTCACCAACGCGGCGAGTAATCGATGTTCCAGCCGACGGTTTCCGTGGCTACATCGTGGTCGATGCAATTGTGCCAAATGCGCAATACGCCATAACGGTCTCGCGTGTTGTGCGATCGATTGCCTCGACAGGTACGACCATCACGAAAACTTCAGTGCCAATTCTTCCGAAACCTGCTGCGCCAACTTTCCGCGAACATAAAAACAGCATGGAGTTCAATTGGACAGTTCCAACGGATATCGCAGCGAGCCTAACTGGCATTGATTTGCTGTCGTACTACGACGGAAGCACTGACCCATTCGTTCAACATCTCGGTAAGGACGTTCGTCAGTATTTTGAACGCGGTGCGACCGGTGGAGACTGGGCAATCAGATACGTCGTAGATGACTACGTTTCGGATCCTGGCGACCGAGTTACTGCGGTGCGGTCAGGTACGGTGCCAGATGTGACGGTGGTGTCGTCGCAAGCATCGTCACCAACGACAGCAAAAATCGTCATATCTGGATTGAGTTCCGATGGTGCTTTAGTTAATTGGCAGCCCTGGACGTATCAAGGTGGTTGTAGCGCTATCGGGTCGAGTTCAACAAGTCTTGTTACCCATGATCCCGTTGTCACTATTACTGGTTTAGACCCTGGACGTAAGTATTGCGGTTTAGTAAGAGCACGAGATGTCGAAGGCCAAGTCGTTAATTTGTCTTGGGGTGTTTCGGCCGGATTTGATACACCATGGACGCCATGGACTCCGACCGGACTTCAGGCAGATCAAACTAAAGATGGCGTTGTTCTGGTGAAATGGGACAACCCTGATGACACCAAGTGGATTATTAATTCGCAAGTGCGTTGGGATCACACACTTGATTCCTTCAAGCTCGTTCTCAAAGCTGTCGCTGGTGACGGATTCGTGCAACAAGATCCCGACATTGTTTTGTCTCCAGCCATCACGGACTTGAGCGCTGAAGTCGCAGTTACCAAGAACACGACTTATGACGTGTCGTTTACGGCACACGGTGGATTTGTCGATTCAAGTACGGTCACGAGGCGAGTGATTGTGCAAGACGACTTGCCAGCACCACGCACTGTGACTGTTCAAGGTGTCTCTGGTAACGCTCAATTGACTTGGAAAATGTCGCTTGCAGATTTGGCGCGAGTCAATCAAGTGCAAGTGCGTCGTGGCGTCATCGATGGCGATGTAACGACATATGACGATGTCCAAACATTTGGTGGTGCGCTACGTAAAGTTGACGTGCCGGCTAGTGGTACTCAGATTTACCAGGTCCGTTTAGTTTCTGATTTTCACGCAGGCCCATGGTCCGCACCTGTTGAATTCACAAGGGCAGCACCGCCAGGAATGCCGCAGTTGTCTGCCAGTCGTTCCAGCATTCTGGCAAGAATCAATCTCACGATGGCTCCTGATCCCAATGGCGGAACGGTTGATCAGCTCGTACTGCAATCACGTCCGAGCCAAGCCTTTGATTGGTCAACTATCAAGACCGTCACTTCGGTTAATGGAGTTTTCAGTCCTGCTGATCTGACCTTTTCAGATGTCGGCATTGGACGATCGGGATATGGCCGGGATTACCGTCTGATTGCTTCTGGCCCAGGTGGAGTTACGGGAACGCCGTCGGACAATCCAACTATTCATTACTACGGATGGGTTGCAAGTTTTAACCAACAGCCTGTTGTGTGGGACCACAGCAGCGCCGCGACCTCAATGATTGCGCCGCGCACGTGGCAAACAGATTTGAACGTTATGGCTTGGGGTTCGCCAAAGGCTGTGGAATACCAACGGTCCATTGGTAACGATCAATGGGTGACAGTTCGAACCGATCAGGTCAGCGGCGACAGCTACGGCACTGTCGTCACGGATACTGCAATCGGTGATTCTGCCCCGACATACCGCGTGCGTGTTATCGCCTTGGACGATGTTGCGGAAAATTGGATGACGTTGACACCGCACGTTAAGCCAACTTTGCGTGCCCGTGTGATCGACGATCAAGGCGATGCCTATGTTGCCATCGAAGTTCAAGGTAACGACTATGCAATCCGAAATATCACGACCGAGTGGGTAGGACAATCATCGCCGTTTCCGCATTGGAGTAACTCAGGAAGCTCGATGAGTTACACCGTTCCGGCATGGGAATTGCTGTACTACGCAGGTGGCCACGAAGCGACGCTGAAAATCGCCGTTCATACAGACGACCCGTACGGAACTGGCGAACCTCCTGGAGGTTGGGTCACTACGAGTTTGACCACGATGGTTCCTCAAGATGTGGTGAAGCAAGTTCGCAATCTGTCGGTCACGCGAAACGGCAGCCAAGTAACTGCAACGTGGAATGGTCCAGCACACGGAAACGGTCTGGTGCCAACATCGTTTGACGTTCAAGTCATGCGTGGTGGTTCGTGGAAGCAAGTAGGAAACATTATTGGTCACCTTCAGGATTACGGTGATGTTTATTCGTGGACAGGAGTTGTGCCGAATGCGGTAACTCTTGGTGTTACTTCAAAGGTTGATAGCGGCGACACTCCGTCACTAGCTCGCCGTGTGACTACGGACGTTGCTCGTTGGACGCCTGAAGCAGTAACCCAGGCACGCGCAGATTTTGGGCAAGGAATCACACGTGTTCGCTGGGAGCCACCAACAACTGGCGTGCCCGAAAGTTACCGAGTTACGAACACGCGAACTCTTGAGTCAGTGGTCGTCGACGCACCGCGCACCTCAATCGACCTTGTAGCACAAAGTGGCGATTCGTTTACAGTCGTCGGTCTCGTTGATGGAATTGCGGGAACCCCGACGACTGTCGTTTCGGCCGCAGTTCAGTTGCCGACAGTTACTTCAACTGTCGAAAATAATCTCCCAAAGATTGCAATTAGTTTGGCAAGTGGGCAAACCACAGCGTCATGGCACATCGATGCAGTTGTAAATAATCGGGTAGTAGGTTCGCGCAATGTAGCGAATCAAACTCAGTCTTTGATACTTCAGTGGACAGATTTACAGGCGATGGGCATTGGTGAAGGGGATGCCGCCACTATCAAGGTTTATCTCAAAGATTCGGCCGGAACAGATTTCGCAATGCCAGCTAGTGCAGATCTCATTGGCCGACCTGCCTCGCCAAAGTTACTCACGCCATCTGCTGATGCTTTGATCACTGGAGACACAGTGGAAGTCTCAGGCAAGTCCGGGGCACCAAATGTCGTGGTGACGTATGGCCGAGGTACTCAAGTGGCAGCACGAACGCTTGCAGTTTCCGCTGGTTCGTGGAGTACGTCGTTCCCAGTTGGCGACGATGGCGTATCGACGTTATCGGTCTATGCCCAAGGAGTTGCGGTTGGTGGCAATTCGCCAACCTCGATACCTGTGACTGCGAATGTGCGAATTGATCGCAGGTCACCTGTGCCAACAATTTCAGCACCAAAGGTGGATTCAACGGGTGTCGAAATTAACGTCACGAAAGATCCTCGCTTCTTTGGAAGCGCCGCCACGGACTTGGGCGACCTCGCCGCGATAACTCTCGATGTGATGCAGGGTCAGGAGAAATTGCGAACAACACAAGGGGCAGTGACTGGCGGTAACTGGTCTGCAGACCTTTCAAGTTTGTCTGATGGTGACTACACATTCCGAGTGACGCAAAAAGATGATGCCGGTCATTCAGGTACTGCAACGCGCAACATTACTTTTGACACCAAGGCGCCAACTGTCACCGCAACGGCTACGGCAACCCGGACAACGCTGACATTGAGCGGTACGGCTGGCATTGCAGCTAACGACATTAAGACCGTTTTAATTTCGCAGGCCGGTGCCGATGTCACAGTCAATGTCGATTCAAATGGTCAGTGGTCCAAGACCATTACGCTTGCACCGGGTCCATACTCACCAAAAATCACCCAAACTGATGTTGCAGGAAATACGACCGAATTTTCCGTTCCTGAAATCACTGTTGGCCGAGTTGTGCCAACAGTGACCGCATCGGCAACGATGACAAAAGCTGGCGTTGTGTATTCGGGAACTGCTTCCACTGATCCTTTGGTCGAGGCAACTGTCACGGTCAAAGTCGGCACTGTCATTAAAGAGGCAGTCGTAAGTAAAGGTAAGTGGACTGCTGCGGCAATCGAGTTGCAGGACGGTTTATGGGATGCGACCGTAACTCAAAAAGGCATCTTTGGCGATGTTGGACAAACCACAACGTCATTCACTGTCATCACTGCACCTCCAGCACTTTCGATTACAGCTCCGACAGCTGGCGTTCAAACACGTGCTACGAGCATTCAAGTATCCGGTACGGCCGGCATTCGATTGACAGATGCTGATTCCGTTTCAGTCGTAGCAACTCGAGGCACTGCTGAAACTAAGACTGCAGTTGCCAGTGTTAACGACGACGGCACTTGGTCGACAAGCGTGCCACTGGGGGCCGAAGGCACCTGGGTGATTACTGCGACCCAACGCGGCTATTTGACGAGTCAAACCCAAAAGCAAGTAGCCAATGTGATCGTTGATCGTACGGCTCCGACTGTGACCTTTAACGCGTGCAACCCATGTCGTGCCCCATCATTCGTGGTCAAGAACGGAACAGGCACCCCGACTGCAGACATTCGTAACGGTATTTCAACTAACACTGTCACGGCTGTTGCAGGGGCAAACGGTAGTTGGACGTTGCCGCTTGATGACGGCGACTTTGGCGCAACGGTCTATGTGTCCGACATAGCTGGCAACCAAGCCGCAGTTGATAGCCCGTTGCTCAGTGTTGATGCCACGGTCCCAACGCCAACGGTCGATCCACCAAGTCAAACTGCTGATGCCATCAATTGGCAGGCCAAAGTCAGCGGCACTGCCAGCATGGGACTTCGTGACGTCCGAAAGGTCGATGTTTCACTTCAAAGCCTTACGAGTAGTCCAACCACTAAAACCGTTACCGTCAACGTCAGCACTGATGGCAAATGGGAATTGCCGTTGACGAATTTGAATGGCCGCTGGCAGATTCAGTCTGTTAAGCAGTCGGATTCAATTGGCGTTGGCGTTTCTGACTATCAAACAAGCAATGACAAATTGTTATATCGAGTTGTGGCAGACGACACGACGTTCGCCAAGCCGGTAGTTGTAGCTCCGGCGCAACCCGAAGGCGATGTCACATGGACCTGGCGTCACCCAGTTGCTGAACGTCCGGCAACGTTACTGCTCAAGGTGTGGGCTGCTGGCGCCAACTTAACGAATGATTCGCCTGTGTGGTCACAGCAAGTCACCAACACATCAGGTGGTTCGGGCTCAATTTCACTGAACGGTCTGAGTGAAGGTCGTTATCAAGCCACTCTTGAAGTGTCAGATGGTGTTGCTGCTCCCGTTGTCTCAGCTCCTATTAGCTGGGTGCGCGACTTCACGACTCCCGCTCCAACATTGAGCGTGCAGGGAGCAGACAACGGTGTCGTCCGAGATGTTTCCGCAGTCACTTTGTCCGGCACGGCAGGTACGTTGCCGCTTGACAACACGAGTGTTCGAGTTCAAGTCAGTGTTGCTGGTCAGCAAGTACTCACAGTTCCAGCAACGATCACCAATGGAACGTGGTCGTTGCCATTGCCAGCAGGACTTCCAGAAGGACCAGTAACTATCGCAGTACAACAGCGTGATGCAGCTATGCGCGTTGGTACTTCGCCATCACAATCACTAACCATTCAAACTGCTGCCACGTTGACTTCATTTGCTGTAAAGCCATCTGCAACTGCTGGAAAAATTGAAGTGACAACCTCAGGCAGCGCGCCAACTCGTGGAAGTATCACGGCGATCGGTTGGAAAAACTCAACTGGACCTGCAATCACTGGCTCATGTCCAATCGCTTCCATCACAGTTTCGGGGGGCGTGTGGAGCTGTACGACGTTGGTAAATAACGCAGCTTTCCCAAACAACACTTGGACCGTCACGATGACGAGTTCATTGCCAAGTTGGACCAATACAACGTGTGCTACTGGAGCAGATTGTTTCTTGGCCGCGCCAACTGTAGGCAAAATTGCTGGCCCAGCAGGCTCGTTTACTGGTGTCTTTAATCCACTCTCTCCAGATCCTGCGATTAGTTCTCCGGGCCGTGCTTCCCGCGTTAACCCATCATTTGTTCTAACAGGCGTGGCATCGACGGACACTGTCAGCAACAACTTCGTAGTAGTGAAACTGTGGCGTGGCTCGAGTGTCACGACAGACGCACCAATTTCGATTCAGGCCGACAACGTTCAAGGTACTTGGACCACACAGGGCCTTATGGATGCCGCGCTCCCTGCAGGACAAAGTTGGACCGGGACGTGGACCGCGACGGTGACGCAAGGTGATTCACAAAGTCGAGTTGGCACGTCTTTGCCAATCACATTCATCGTTGACGGCACTGCACCAGTGGCCCCGACACTTACGAGTTCGTCCTCGACCTTGCTTCGCGGATTGCGCGCTAATGATGAAGGTGACCTTAATGCGGTGACGGTCAAGGCGTGGCGCAGTGGGTCGAATCTCGCAAGCGCACCCGATGTTTCAGCAAGTGCGACAATGAGTCTAATCAATACCGACAGCGGCGCAAAGCCTGGTTGGTCGTACAAACTGCCAAGCGCAGGCGACTGGACCGTCAAGCTTGTTCAGGCAGACCAAGCCGGCAACGTCACAGAGTCGGCGCCCATAGCGTTGACGAATTTGGCCGAACCCGTTGCGCCAACCATGACCTTGACGACAGGAACGTCAATTTTGCATCAAGGCTGCATCGTTCCCTCAACGAATGAAATTTATGAATGCGGACAAACTGTTGCTTATGTCGACATTGTTGTCACGGGCCAAGCGGGTGGTCGGGGCACTTTGTCGGCACCGGATGGCACGCGTGGAAACTTTAACCCCAATGCCGTGAATTTTGGTTGGGATGCTGCAGGAATCACTACTAATGGGTTCCACCGTTTTTACATCTCGCAAGGCGCACCTGACACAGTTGTTCCCGTCTCGGTCACATATCAACCTGATTCGCCGCTTGAACAATCAGTAACAAAAACGCTGCAAGTGACTCGACCAAAGCTGAATACAGCTGTTGCACTTAGCTGGGGAAACTGGAAATACAAAGACAAGCCAATCGATGCTGCAAAAGGTCTAACGGTCACTGCGTGCGCCTTCTTAAAGCCGCAATACTGGTGGTATTTCAACAAGCCAAAGTTGTACGTCGAAGGAAGCGATACACCAATTGCCGAAGATCAAATTACCTACACGTCGAGCAATGTGAAATGTTTCTATCTCGACACAGGAAAAATGACGCCAGGTCAATATCGTTTCGTCATTAAATGGCCAGGCGAAGAAGAATACGGTGGCTTTACGTATCGCATGCCGTGGGTTTCTACATTCAGTCGACGCCCGGTCCAGATGTCGGTGTCATCTGCGGATCGACAAACGTCTGTGAATCAAGTGACGCGCGTCAATCTTGATCTCAACACTCCAAATAAATTGGGCGATACCTATTTAGGTGAACGTAATGCCGATGGCTCAGTTCAGCTTCTTCGCAAAGTCAATGGTGTGATTGATGCTGCGCATCCACTGGCGACAGCAGCGACAACGTTCCCACGTGACTGGTACAAAGCCGATGGCCAAGCTGCGCTGTCGTTCACACCGACACAAGCTGGACGCATTGATGCAGTTCTGCGTTATGTCGGAACAAATGCTGCGGATGATCCCGTTGATTTGCCAATTTCATTCGCGGTTGAACCGAATCCAGTTTCGGTTTCAGGTGCACTGACCGATGGCATGTACGGTTTGGATGCAACTGCCAACATGTCGGTTGGTGCTGCCGGATTACAAGGGCGACTGTCAATTGATGGAATCACGCAGACGAGTGCCGTATCGTGCGCACCAACCTGTTCAGGCTCCATTGCGATTCCTGGCAGCAACTTGCGAAACCAACGTGGCACATTGCGTGCGCACTTTATTTCGAGTGTGACCAACGAAGACTATTCATGGGATCTGGCCTATTACCGAGCTCCTTTACATCCGACAGTCAGTATTACCGGATTGGCATCGACGTTGACTCGTGATACATATCCGCAATTTACAACAAGTGTGATTTGGCCAGCTGGTACTCCAGATGACCTCAAGACCGGCTCGATAGATGTGGGATCTGAAACTGCCATCCCAACGTATGGCACCAGAATTACCTGTCCGTCGGCATGGAATGTGTATGACTGCGGTACACGATCACATTTGCTTACGAATTTGGTAACTGGTTCAGTTACTCGCGAAGTTGGTCCGGGTGTCGTGTCACCAACATTTGTTTCGGCTACTCCCACGACTTGGAATACAACAACATTTGTTGGCGCTGGTAACTGGACTGTTTACGCCAATTACGTTCCCGCGGATGCAAACCACGATACGTCCGGTAACAGTGTTGCCGTTGGTGGAACCGGTGCTGTAGATCTCAAATACACAGTTGGTTCGATAACTACCAATACCGATGAATACGAGTGTGAGTTCCAAAATAATTTGGGACAGGATGGCCCTTGCAAGAACCTTTACGATCCGATGATTCCGCTCTATTCGACCGTAGATCCCGGAGATTCAGTCACTGTTCGTGAAGGACAGAGTGTCATTTTGCGAGGCTCGGCAAGTATTTATCGGGTTAATCCAAGTTATGACAACCGCACCACGATGGGCTCGAGCGTTGATTTTGATGAAATCCCAGTTATGGGTGAAGCAGCGCCAATTGAAAATACTCGTGAACAAGACATGTGGAACTTCTACACCAACTTTGGTTCCGGAGATAACACAACGATCATGGATCCGTGGTCACGTAATTACGGCAGAGATTCAGCCGTACGTGCATGGGGTCGTAACGACGTCAATGGTTATTACGGTGGACCCGATTGCCCAACAACGGAATGGTGTTTCCAGCAGGTGTTCCAAACTTTTGATTCACCGGACTACACACCAATCGCTGCAGGCAACTACACAATTCGAGTCAATCGACGAACTGAACCTCGTAATGTTCCAGGTTCGCGCGTTGTTGATACAAAGTACCTAGACCTCATTGTTGAAGGCTGGCCCGCTTCGGTTGGCGCCAAAGTTAATCGCGAACAAGGCACGAGCAAAGTTGGCATCGAAGTGGAGCCGCGTTGGCCTTCGCTACCTAAGCGCATTGCCGGTCACACTGATGCTGGCGTCACGATCAACATCGGCCTCTATCGACCCGGATGGACTGAGGCAAAAACCGTTGCAGACTGCACGCTCGATGGTGTGTGCATCAATACCGCCGATGGAACAAAGTCCGGCACTAGCGCTCAACACACGTTGCTCGTTAATACTGACCTCACATCGTTTATGGGTGGACTGTCTCCAGCTGAATTCTTTGACGGACAAACGAAGTTCTATGTAGATGTTCGAAGTGAATGGGGAGATGGATCCAAAGAAGACATTCCAATCGGAACCGACGCCGCGAACACTGGCAGCACAAACTTAAATATTGCTACGCGTTACACAGGCGGCTATCCCGATGATGTTGACGTGTCCGATATCGATGACTGGAAAGCATTCCAGCTAAGTTTCCAAGAATTGCTCGAAAGCAGTGGAATGAGTTCCGACGCAGCTGGAATTCTTTCTTCAGTTGTGCGGTGGACGTTGCAGGTTGCGATGGAAATCATCGGTTCGGTGGGCGGCCGAAGCCAACAAGCAGTTGCCAAGGTTGGCCGTAAAATTGTCACCACCGTGATTCAGCGCGTGGCGCGAAGTTTGGCTGCCAAGATGCCATCCGTGGCCTCGAAAACCGTTTCCACTTTGAACATGACAGCCCGCCTTGCCAAAGCAAGTGCCACAGCGGCCAAGAGCGCATTGATTCGACCATTCCGTGCATTCGGAACGCGCATCCCTGTGTTGTCCAGCAAGGTTGCCGGCAATATCGCAAAGAAGCCGGGTCTGTTAACCAAGGCTGCAATGGTGGCGAAGTCTGCAACGGGACAAGTAGTCATCAATGCAGCAAAACAAGATGTCACGAATTGTGCAAAGGGTGATTGCTACGTCGTGCGTGGATCACTTGCCATTCGCGAACTCGCGACAAACAGCGATCCAACAACAGCAGTCGACCGCGCGCTTGCAACTTTGGCAGGTGACATTAACAAACCTCGCCAGATGGCCTTCGATGCAGTTAAAAATAAGTTTGCGAGTGAAGGTGTATCCGATTTCCAGCCATCGATGAATGTTGGTTATGGAGATATGCGTAGCTTCCGTTTCACGCAGTTCTTTGTGGTCTCTGCCTCTCCGACGATTCCTGCCGGACTCACTTCGGCGCAAAAGCAGGCGTGGCATTTGAGATTGACGCTGCTCGACGCGCCAAATGGCAACTCGTTAGGTGGCGACGCTTGGGTAGCCGAGTGTGATCTTGCAGGTACGTGTTCGCGATTAGTCGATGGCGTGTCTGTTTTGGTCGCAGGTGGAAACTACACATTCTCGGCAATGTTCCCCAAGTCAGTTTCATGGGCGCCACAAGCAGCATATGTTCGAGTTGATTTACTCAACGATGCCAATGCGATTGTCTCTACGCAAAAGTCGACAGTAGCTTTCCAAGGTCGCGGACCTTATGACCCTGAAGATTGGTCAATCGCTACCACAAACAACTGTTATGCCTCGAGCGTTGCTGGCGATACCTCAAAGCGTAATTTGAAATGGTGGAACGCTGAACGTTGGCGCGCACCGCATGAGACCAGGCATCGTTCTTCGCAATTCTGCTTTGCCTACGATGGTCCAGCGCCAGCATTGGGTTCAACCAACCCCGATAAGTACTACGCCACTGAAAATGAAGAGTATTGGTACCGCCGGGCTAATTCATTGCCTTAGAACTGCCCTGAAACAACCCATGTAACAAGGCTGAAACGGCCTCTAATTGGCGGTTGGAAATCTCTAAAAACCCTTAAAAATAAGCGTTATGCGACTGTAACCGCGTTGCATATCCTTACAGTTATCCTCGGGTTTATGTTTTTCACAAGCTCAAGCGGCGCTTACTGGCGACTAATTAGAGCCAGTAAGTAACCAAGAGTACTCAAGTGCTTGGTCTCAAATTTGGGACAACAACGAAAGGTAGGCAACCTTGAGAAACGAATCAATCAAGGGCCGCAAGGCCTCGAAGGTAGCAAAGGTAGCCGCACTGGCTGCAGCTGCTGCCTTGGCACTTGCCGGTTGTGGTGGCTCATCGAGCGACACTGCTTCGGCAACTGCAAACGCAGAACCAACAGGCGATTTCAAAGTCTGGTGGTACGAAAAAGACACAGCTATGGCTACAACGTGGGCAGCTGCTCTTGACGAACTCAAGGCAAAGTACCCAAAGGTCACAGTTAAGTTTGAACTCAAGACCTGGGACCAGATCCAGAAGGCTGGTAACGCAATCCTCGATTCAGATCAGGCACCTGACTTGGCTGAATGGAACAAGGGAAATGCAACCGCAGGTTCTGCTTCACAGGCTGGCCTATTGACCAACCTTGATGACTACGCAAAGAAGTACGGCTGGGACACCAAGCTTCCAGAATCAGCTCTTCTATACGGTCGTTACACCGACGGTCTCATGGGTAAGGGTTCAATCTACGGTCTATCAACCTACGGTGAATATGTTTCATGGTTCTACAACCAGGATTACTTCACCAAGGAAGGCCTCAAGGCTCCTACAACACCAGCAGAACTAGATGCACTTCTAGCAGCGCTTAAGGCAAAGGGCCAGACAATGGCACTTGGCGGCGGCGACTACCAGATCGTTCACCTTGCTTACGCACTTGCTCTTGTGAATGCAGATCAGCAGTGGGTTAACGACTTCCAGTTCTTCGAGAACCCAGTTGATTTCTCTGCTGCAAGCAAGGAATGGGGCGCAGCTGCTGCCAAGATCGCAGACTGGAAGGCAAAGGGATACTTCCCAGCCAAGGTCTCCGGTATCAAGGCTGACACCGCTGTAGCTGACTTCGAATCAGGCAAGAACCCACTGATCCTCGGTGGAACCTGGCTCGATGACGGCATCCAAAAGTCAACAACTAAGTTCAAGTGGGGCAAGTTCCAGAACCCTGGCAACCTCTCAGTTGGCTCAGCTGGCAACCTTTTGGTTATCCCATCAAAGTCAAAGCAGAAGGATCTTGCTGCAGAATTCATCGACATGATTCTTAGCACCAAGTACCAGAACATGCTCGGCAACAACGGTGGTCTTCCACTGCTTGCTGATCAGTCAGCTCTGACCAATGAAGTAACCGTGAAGTCGTACGCAGTATTCGACAACATTGTTAAGAACAACCAGCTCGGTATGTACCCAGACTGGCCAGTTCCTGGTTACTACGAAACTCAGCTCGCTGCAGGCACCAAGTTGCTATCTGATGGCGACACTGCTGCCTACTTGAAGACGCTTGGCGACTTCTACGAGCAGAACAAGCCGTAAGGCATCCGCGCTGAGTTAACTCAGTAGCAAAGAATGGGGGCCTGGTGTTGGGATTTAAGTCCCACGCCAGGCCTTCTTCTAGTTAGATAAGTAGTCAGGAGGATTCCATGAGTGCAGTGGACGTCAGTGAAGTTACTCAACCAAGCAAGGTGGCCCCTAAAAAGAAGTCCGGCGGTAAGAGTGGTAACACGGTTTACTACTTGTACCTGATCCCTGGCATGATTTCGTTCCTTGTTGTAGTTGGTGGCGCGTTCTTCTACAACATCTACATTTCTTTTACGAAATGGAACGGCCTTGGCCACCCGCATTGGGTGGGCATGCAGAACTATCAAAAACTTATGCATGACCAAGTCTTTTGGGAATCCTTCGTTCACGCCTTCTACTTCATCGTTGCGATGTCAATCATCCCAACGTTCCTTGGTGTATTTATTGCGGCGTTGCTCTTTGATTACATCGCGCCACGATTTGGCAACAAGAGCGCGGCGTACATGCGCGCTGGTTTGTACATGCCGCAGATTGTTCCGTTGACTATCACCGGCATCATGTGGGCCTGGTTGTTGCAGCCAACCTCGGGTGTTATTAATACTTTCTTAACGAGAATCGGTCTGGAGCGTTATGCGCTCGACTGGCTCGGTGGTGAAAAGACCGCAATCATTTCGCTCTCGGTCATCATGGTCTGGATTCAAATTGGCTACACAATCGTCATCTTCATGTCGGGTATGTCCCGCCTTGATCCTTCGCTGCATGAAGCTGCACAGATTGATGGCGCTTCATGGTTCCAGCGATTCCGCGTTATCACCTGGGCTCAACTTGGACCTGAAATCAGCGTTGTGTTGCTAACCACCACAGTTGCTGCGTTGAAGGTGTTCGCACCGGTCTACGTCATGACTGGTGGCGGACCTGGTACTGCAACTCAAGTGCCGGCGTTCTTCTCGTACTTCCATTTCTTCACAACGACCAAAGTTGGTTACGGTGCCGCGGTTGCAACAGTGCTCGCCGTCATTTTGACCATCATGGCCGTCATTATTTTGAACATTCAGAATCGTCAGCAGGCAGGAGCTAACAAGCGATGAGCGCAGAAGTTGAAGCACCGCAGATTCACGCCTCCGACAAGGTGGAACTCAAGAAAAAGACATTCGCATCATGGGTTATCTTCGCGGTCTTGGCGATTGTTGTTGTGTTCTGGCTATTTCCGTTCTGGATGGCAATCATCAATGCGGTAAAGCCACAGGCAGAGTTTGTTAACAATGGCGTATTGGCATTGCCACAGCATCCAACGTTGAGTCATATCACCAAGTTCTGGTCTGATGTGAACTTCAGCAAAAAGCTCACGAACTCGATCATCGTTAGTGTTTGGGCACCACTCATCACCGTTGCATTGAGCTTCATGTCTGCTTACGCAATTGGAATTGGCAAGGTCCGTGGCCGCACGTGGATCCTCGCGCTGTTCATGATCGCTTTCACCATTCCACAAGAAGCTTTGGTGTACCCGCTGTACATCGCAGCCAAAAAGATTCACTTGTACGACAACTTGTGGTCCATCGTCATCATCTTCGGTGTGTTGCAGAGTGCCTTTGGAACATATCTGTTGTCTTCGGTACTCGCTGAGTTCCCAGAAGAAATTTTGGAAGCAGCAAAGATTGATGGTGCCGGTAGTTTCAAGATTTTGTGGCGTATCGTGCTTCCGCTGTTGACACCGACGTTGTTGGTGCTTGCAACATTCCTGTTCATTTGGGACTGGAACGAGTTCCTGATTCCGCTGGTCTTGTTGCCATCAAACGACAACCAAACAGTGGCGTTGTCGATGGCATACACAACTGGTCAATGGACAAGCGAGCCGACGGCTCGTGCTGCGGCCGCGTTGCTCGGCGCATTGCCTTCAATTTTGTTCTTCTTGGTCTTCCAGCGCACGTTGATGCGTGGCGTGACCATGGGTGCCGTAAAGTAAAACGTAAAGGCCATTGGCCTTTCGTTGGCAGCGTCGCCATAACAATTTTGTTGGAATTTCCCACACAACTTAAAGGGTCTATTAACTATGGGTGAAAACACTTTCCTTCGCGGTCCAGCAGACTGGTGGCGCCAAGCAGTGGTGTACCAGATCTATCCACGCAGCTTTGCTGATTTGAATGGCGATGGCATCGGTGACTTCGCCGGCATTATCGATCGTGTTCCATACTTGGCATCCCTAGGAATTGATGCTGTGTGGCTGAGCCCGTTTTACCCATCTGAACTTGCCGATGGTGGTTACGACGTAGCCGATTATCGCAATGTTGATCCTCGTATCGGCACTCTCGAAGAATTCGATCGCATGACCGAAGCTTTGCATGCTCACGGCATACGTATTTTCGTTGACATCGTCCCTAACCATTCATCAGATCAGCACGAATGGTTCCAGGCAGCGCTGAAGGCCGGTCGCGGCTCAGCTGAACGTGATCGCTACATCTTCCGCGAAGGCAAGGGCGAGAACGGTGAATTGCCACCTTCCAAGTTGGCGAGTCACTTTGGGCCCGAAGGCTGGACCCGTGTCGAAGACGGCCAGTGGTACATGCACTTGTTCGCCAAAGAGCAGCCTGACTTTAACTGGGGCAACCAGGAAGTTCGCGATGACTTTTTAAAGACTTTGAAGTTCTGGTCTGATCGTGGTGTCGATGGTTACCGCGTTGACGTGGCGCATGCTTTGATCAAGGACCTCGCTGATGGACACCTTCCAGAGCGCGATTCATACGACCTCGAAGTTATGAAAACTGATGGCACGGACGATTTGTTCGACCGTGATGAAGTGCACGAGGTGTACAAGACGTGGCGCCAAGTCTTTGACCAGTATGACCCACCGCGGGTGGCTGTTGCTGAAGCCTGGGTTCATGCTCATCGCCGTCCAGCATATGCAAGTGCCGAGGGGTTGGGTCAGTCATTTAATTTCGACTTACTAGTTCAGCCCTGGAATCCAAAGCAGTTTAAGAAGACGATTACATACAACTTGGCGGCTGCCGAGCGCTCTGGGTCGTCTACGACATGGGTGTTGTCAAACCATGACAACATTCGTCATGCAACAAAGTATGGCGTTGCCGAAGGTTTCGACCTTTACAAATGGCAGCACAGCAAGAGCAAAGGCAACTCGCTGCCTCAAATCGACATTCAAAAAGGCATTGATCGTGCTCGCGCAGCTGTGATGCTTGAACTGGCGCTACCAGGTTCGACCTATCTGTACCAGGGCGAAGAGCTTGGCCTGCATGAAGTATTCGGTATCCCAGCCGACCAAATGCAAGATCCACAGTGGTTCCGTAGTCTCGGTGAAAAGGCAACGCGTGATGGTTGCCGCGTGCCACTGCCATGGACTGCCGAAGGTTCATCGTTCGGTTTTGGTCCAGGTGGCGCTCACTTGCCGCAGCCAGAATGGTTTGCCGAGTACGCCGTGGAAGTTGAAGAAGCAGATGAAGATTCAACATTGAATCTTTACCGCAAAGCTTTGCGTCTGCGTAAGAAATTGCTTGACGTTGAAAAGTACGAATGGGTTCGCTCGTGGAATCGCAACGTCTTGCACTTCAAGCGACCAAACGGTTGGCATTCGATTACTAACTTCGGTGACAAGCCAGTCAAGATGCCGAAGGGCGAAGTTATTTTGACGAGTACACCGCTCGTTGATGGCATGCTTCCAGGAAACGCAACGGCGTGGTTCTTGGCTAAGTAACTAACGATTCACAATTGAGGCGGTCCGTTTGGGTCGCCTCAATTTATTTGCTTGGTGCGTTAATTCGCTGAACCAGCTTTTCGCCACGTCGTTGTAAGGGACCTTCAATGAATTTTGCAGTCGCGATAGTGAGTGCGACAGAAATCAACGTGACAGTGATGCCCTTTTCCCACATGTAGCGATGCCACACTTTGTTTGGCGCCATGTAGATCGGCGTGCTGTACCAATGCAGTGGGGCAGCGGTGACGTAGTTCCATAGGTCCATCACAATGCGATGGAATGCATAGATTCCAAAAGACCATGCGCCGAGCTTGAGCATTAGTTTGCCAAGCAGGCTCTCATGGGAAATAGAAACTTGCGATGCCTGCAGAACCAAGAGCGCAAATACTGGTGCAGCGAAGTAAATCGTGTTGTAACCGCGGTCGCTATGTTGGTTGTATAGCCACCACACGAGCCACAGCGAAATTATGAGCCATGCAGGGTTTGTCATCCATCGATTAGTTCGATCTGCAATCATGCGCATGATCAGTCCAAAACCGAAACCAATCATGGCCCGACCAAAAGCTTCTTTACCTCGAATTGGGCCGACAAATTCAATCCACTTGGTGTCATGATTTAAGCCTTGGTGGAATAGGTAATAACCGGCCAGGATTCCAGCAACGATGCCAAGCGTTCGCTTAATTGGTGCAAGTGGAATGTAGGCAATGTTGGCAAACCATTCTGCGGATAATGACCACAGGGGAGTAACGAGCAGAAGAGCTTTTGGAACCCACATTTGCAGTAACAGTAATGCGGCAATGTAATTATGTGTGTTTCTTGTGACGTCGTAATTGAATCCGTTGCCCTGTCGATGTGTGTCCCAAACCGTGAAGTGATAGGCGAGTGCAGAAAATGCAATGACGCTAACGACCATTGGCCACAAGCGAAAAATTCGTTTCACAATGAAAATGAATGATTCTCTGCCAAAGTTCGAAAAAGTACGCGGCAAGCTTGGTAACAATACAAAGCCTGAAAGGACAAAAAAGAAATCCACGAGCAAGTACAGCGGATCAAGCACCCACACGGGCGAGCCGTCACGTGCAACGTGGAAGGCAAGAATGCCAATAGCGGCCAATCCACGCAGACCATCAAGTAGTACAAATCTGTGTGGTGCGGAAGGTTGAGCCATTGCTATTACCTACTTCGTGCCTTGGCGTTACATCAGATTATCGTCAAGGCACATGCCAATTAGAGCTGTTGCCCAATCTGTACCGAAGTGATCGAGGAAAAGCTGGATGCTTCGGTGGACTTAGCGGTTGCGTTCAACATGAGGTAACCAATAACACCCACGAGCGTTGCAATGGCAAGCGCTGGAACAATCCATAGTGCTGTTGCATCCGTTGAATCAACGGATGCTTCACCATTGCGTTCGATCAAACGGTTGAGTTCGAATACGCCAATGATGATCAGTAGGAGCGCGGCGAAAATCACGACTGTGCGAACTGCGGCAAGTGGGTATTGGAATACGGCAATGCCTACGGCCAATACAAGCAAGCCGCGACCGGTTGTACCCAGTGCTGTCGTTGGACGTGCCCACAACTTTGCCCAAGTGCGCTTGGTGTATTCGATGATGTCGAGGTTTGGAAGTACACCACCAAGAACAGCAGTCCAGATTGCGCCAGCAAACATCAAGAGCACAGCAGGCGTGATGAAGGTTGGCAGGAACTCGTCCCAGATAGCAGTCGAGAACGGAGCAATCTCAGGATTGCGACCAACGAATAGGACACCAGCCCAGAGTAGGCCGGTGAGTACTGCGAGTGAAAGGCCGGCGCCGAAGACAGCAAGACCAATGCGGCCAACAGCTTTGTTGCGGTTCTTGGAAATTGCAACAAACAGAATGAAGAACACGATTGCTGCAATCGGTAGGGCAGTAGCAAGTGTGTTTGCTGCCTTAAGAATGACTTGAATTTTCATGATGGTGCCGATAACGCCATCTGTTGGAATTTGAGCCTTGAGTTCTGTGACCGAGGGAATGTTAGCGTTCGGGAAGAACTTATTAACCGTCGTGATGACGTTGCTAGCCACATCTCCGTATTCAACTGAGAGTTGCTTGCCGGTCGTCAGCGCAACGTGAACTTGGCGCAAAATGTTTTTGATAACCGGACGAAGCGCGTCACTCGTGACAATGGAGTCGGCCACTTGATGAATGATCGGACGAGCTGGTTCAAGGTTCGGTGCTTTTTCAAGAACCTTGTCGGTCAATGTGTTGGCTAATGCGGATGTTACTGCTGGATCCGTACGGATGCTTTCAACGTGCTGAACCAAAGTTGGGCCATTGAGGAAGTTCTTGTTAAGCGTTCCGGCTAGTACGCCAACTGAAAGGCTGATGCCACCCAGGATTAGCGCGATGCGCGAAAGGATTGTGATGGCACGTGATTGGTTTGTACTCATGGAATGGCTCCAGTTATTTCTCTACCGTGGGTTCAGCGGATACCTGATTCTAAAGGAAAAGCAAAGACGACTGGTGAGCGTTGCAATAGGTGGGTTTTGGGACTCAAGGTGAGTCTCGGTAGGCTATGTTCTCAGCGGCTTCAGCTGCTAAGCGGGCCTCTAGCTCAGTTGGTAGAGCAACGGACTTTTAATCCGTGGGTCGACGGTTCGAGCCCGTCGGGGCCTACTTAATTGGAATTAAGATTCTGAATCGAGCCCGGTCCGAATTCGGGTCGTACTCATCGCCGTAAATCTCGATATGTTGACCATCGCGTCCTTGTAAACCCGAAGCGGGCATGTCGACCATGTAGGCCTGGTGAAAAGCACTGTCGATAGATTCAGCTGGAACATCGCAAGCAACTTCAAGGTAGTTTCCACCGGTGAGCTCAAGCTCATCGAATCCATCAATCGGTGTTTGACTTTCAAGGCCACAAAAATAGAAAACTTCTTGTGGCGGTGTGTTGGTATCAGCCGGCCAACTAATTCCATAGAGGTCGCCATCAAACGGTATGTCTTTATTGATGAGTGCTCCAATGAATTCGAGCCATAATTCTTTACTGAATTCTGCACCGCTGTTTTCTACATCGTTAAATGATGAGGGCCCTACGCGCTGAAGCCCGTAAAGTTTTGTTGGGGTAATTGATACTTTTGATCCCATGTTCGGACTCTACTCTTGGATAGGGGATTGATTTCGCACGATTGCGGACACGACAATCATGCCGGCTATTTGAGTGAGCACATTTAGTATTGAAAAGTGATTGCAGATAGCGCCCAAAGTTCAATGCCTCGACGAATTCTGCAAGGGACGCTTGTTGGTTTTCTCATCGCGTTAGTATCTGGAACCCTCGCCGATCAAATCACACGCAACTTCACTCGTAACGCAACTATTGTTGGGCTGGTATGGATTGCGCTGGTAATTGCGTGCGCGTTTGGTTACCGAAAAATTCGAACGTCATCTGAATCGAACTTTGAATCCTTTGAGATTTCGCATCAGCATAAAAAATATTTTGGGCTCATCGCATTAGCCGCAGGTGCAATTGCAGTCATTCTCAAATCCATGCCACACGGGAACCATTTGTTCTTAGTAGCAAAAGTTGTCGCTGTTTTAGTTGCTGCTGGTGGTGTGGCAGGTTTTTTCTACGCCCAAGGCTTGCCTGCAGAAAATAATGCTGCACCATCATTGAAGTCCATTACGGAAACTGTGAATTCAACAGTGCTTGCAGGATGTGCATTCGTAGCTGCACTTCTTGCCTCAATGACGTATCGAACTAGCACTGATGACTTCTACTATGTGAATCTCTCCACGTACATCTATGACCACGGCATCATTCCCGTGCGAGACACTGTTTTGAGCGATCAATATTTCACTGGCTACGCGCGCATGTCTTCGTGGGAAGTCTTGTGGGGAGTCTTTGCTCGATTCATCCATGTGCATCCGACGTTGCTTCTTTACGTGGTGTTTGTGCCACTTGCGACCGCGCTGTCAATTTATGTTCTGAGTTTGCTCATGGAAGCCATGGGAATTCGTCATGCGAACTTAGCACTCGTTGCTTCGACGGTATTTCTCATTTTTGATGGTGTCCAGGGTTTCACTTTTGGTGCTTACCAAGGACCGCGTATTTGGCAGGGAAAGTCATTCTTCCTTGCGGTCCTCATTCCGCTTTTGCTCTTGACCATCATTCGATTGTTGCGTTCGAAGAACTTTTCTGATGCCGTGCTACTCGTTGCGGTAGTTGTGGCGTCACTCGGTGCTTCGACAACCGTTTTCATCATCGGGTTACCGATGCTTGGTGTCGCTCTCGTTTTAGCTTGTGTGAATCGCAGTCGACATCAGATTGCCGCAAGCACGATTTCGATTGCGTATCTCGTGACTTGCGCTCTTCTTTTCAAGCGCATGCTTGATGCATCAAACACAGCGTCTGTCAGTGCCTTGGGTCGTGGCTTTGGCGTAGGCATCCGCAATGCGAAATACACAACTCACGACGCGATGCCACAGTCATATGACTTACTTACCAAACTTTCCGGTCCTGCATGGCATTCAGCGCTCTTCGCGATTGCAGCAGTCTTGGGTTGGATTGCCTTGCGTGGAAAGTTCTCACGCGAAGTAGTTGCGCTGAACTTCGCAGCGTGGGGCCTAATCAGTACGCCAGTTGTGCTGAAGGTGTACATGACACTCACGGGTTCAGCGCCTATTGCTTGGCGTTATATCTGGCTCGTGCCAATCCCACTTCTCATTGGTGCCACGGCGTCGACGTTGTATGACGGCATCTGGTTGGCCAAAGCCAACAACAACGTCCGTGCTGGTGTAGCAGTAACCTGGATTGCACTCCTTGCCGTTCTACCGATGACATTGGGTACGCCGCCGTGGAAGATTGCTCCAGGATCTCTTGTCAGCGCAGACTTGTCGAAACCGGGTGCCTATCGAGTTGGTTTTGGGTACGCGCAAACTGAAAAAGCGCTAGCAAAGGTTGCGAAACCTGGTGATACGGTGCTCGCGCGAAACGGAATCAGCGCTTCAATCAACACCCAAACGACAAACTTCTACACTGTTGGATTACGTCCGGTCTATGTCGAACACGCAACTAATGGATTCAAAGATGGATTCGCGCAAGAACGCGTTGATTTGAGTTTGTACGTCGGCAACTTGACGAAGAAGCCATTGCTCACGGATGCACAACTTGCACTCGACCTCAATCGGGTACGGGTAAATGTTGTGTGTATCGCTAAAGAGCAGAAGAAGCAGATTCCTACTTTCAAGAAACTCGGTTATACCGAACCGCAAAAGAAAGTATCCAAGTCAGATGGACGTATCTGGGTTTGGTGTGGACGAACTTCGGCATTTGATAAGTAGCAGCTAGAGAAGTTGCGGTATTTTTACCGTATGACAACTTTCGCAAATCGACCGAACAAAGCCCTAGTCGTCATTGACGTGCAAAACGGTGTTGTCTGGGATGCCTTTGATCGCGATCGCATTGTTGGAAACATTGCACAAGTTGTCAGCAAGGCACGTGAGCAAAATGTTCCTGTCGTGTGGGTGCAACATTCAGACGAGGAAATGCCGATTGGTAGCGATTACTGGAA
>JALQVI010000079.1 GCA_023260395.1 Candidatus Nanopelagicales bacterium | reverse complement strand
AACCTTTGGCTCGGCGAGCCCGTCATACGCGGACTTAATAACCGGCGCAAGCGCATGCGTCACCGTGCCAGCGACCACCAGAATGTGTGGCGCAACCTGAGCAGAAAGCCCAGCCAAAACATCGGCCTGTGTCACCAAATCCAACGCCGAAGCCTCGACGCCGCAGCATGCGAGGCCTGCTTCGAGAACACGGATTGGCGAATTAGTCACCCCCCAAGCGTACGAGACACTCATTTGCTCACGCATGCCCACGCTCGTGGCGAAAATCATGGCCTCGGATATGGCAAATTGCCCCAAAAGTGGGACGATAGGGGGACAAAGTTGCAGGATTTCCAGAGGTTGGCCGTGAGCAAAGAAGTCGTCGAATTAGACCATGTGAGTATCCGTTTTGCTGGTGACTCCGGCGATGGAATGCAGCTCACAGGCGACCAGTTCACCTCGACAACCGCTGGCCTTGGCAATGACCTCACGACTTTCCCAGACTTCCCTGCTGAAATCCGCGCACCAGCCGGAACTTTGCCAGGTGTTTCGGCATTCCAGCTGCACTTCGGTGACCACGACATCTTGACTCCTGGCGATCATGCTGACGTTCTTGTCTGCATGAACCCTGCTGCTTTGAAGGCAAATCTCAAAGAATTGCGCAAGGGTGGCGACCTGCTCATCAACACAGATGAATTCGGCAAGCGCGCGCTAGCCAAAGTTGGCTACGAAGAAAACCCACTCGAGGATGGTTCACTCGATGGCTACAACGTTCACCCGATCGCGTTGACTTCGATGACCGTTGAAACTCTCAAAGAATTCGACATGTCCAAGAAAGACGCCGAGCGCGCCAAGAACATGTTTGCACTTGGCATGTTGCTCTGGCTGTTCTCGCGCCCACTTGAACCAACTATCAAGTTCCTTGATGCAAAGTTCGGCAAGAAGCCAACAATTCTTGAAGCAAACAAGAAGGCACTTCAGGCCGGCTGGTCATTCGGCGAAACCACTGAAAGCTTTGCAACTCAGTTCGTTGTTAAGCCAGCTTCGATGCCATCCGGTACCTATCGCAACATTCACGGCAACCTTGCAACCGCTTATGGCTTGATTGCTGCTTCCAAGCGCTCGGGCTTGCCATTGTTCTTGGGTACTTACCCAATTACCCCTGCATCCGATATCTTGCATGAACTCAGCAAGCACAAAGGCTTTGGCGTTCGCACATTCCAGGCCGAAGATGAGATTGCAGCAATCGGCGCGGCTCTCGGTGCGAGTTACGCCGGCATGCTCGGCGTTACAACAACTTCAGGTCCTGGCATTGCATTGAAGTCAGAAACTATTGGCCTAGCTGTCGCACTTGAACTTCCTTTGATCATCGTTGACGTGCAACGTGGTGGACCTTCGACAGGGCTACCCACAAAGACAGAACAAGCAGACTTGCTTCAAGTAATGTTCGGTCGCAATGGTGAAGCACCTGTGCCAATCGTCGCGCCACAGTCACCTGCGGATTGCTTCAACGCAGCTATCGAAGCCGCCCGAATTGCAGTTACCTATCGCACTCCGGTCTTCCTGCTTTCGGATGGCTATGTCGCCAATGGTGCTGAGCCTTGGCTCATCCCGACCGAAGACAGCCTGCCTGTAATCGAACCGAAGTTCGCAACTGGCCCAAACCACACCCTCGAAGATGGCACCGAAGTTTTCTGGCCATTCAAACGCGATCCAGAAACTCTTGCCCGCCCTTGGGCAATTCCTGGTGTTGCAGGCCTTGAACACCGAATCGGTGGCATTGAAAAGCAAGACGGCACCGGCAACATTTCGTATGACCCTGCCAACCATGACTTCATGGTCCGCACTCGCCAGGCAAAGGTTGATGGCATCGCAAAGACCATCGAACCATTGCTCGTCGATGATCCTTCTGGCTCGGCCAAAACACTAGTCATCGGCTGGGGTTCAACGTACGGCCCAATCCAGGACGCTTGCCGCAACCTTCGCGCCGAAGGCATCCAGGTAGCTCACGCACAAGTTCGTCATCTCAATCCATTCCCATCAAACATGGGCGACGTACTGAAGTCATACGACAAGGTCATCGTTCCTGAAATGAACCTGGGCCAACTCAATATGTTGCTTCGCGCAAAATACCTTGTCGACACAATCGGCTTTAACCAAGTTCGTGGTTTGCCATTCAAGACTCAAGAACTGATGGATGCCATCAAGGAAGTAGCTTCACGTGGCTGATACATTCGCATCTCTCGCGCTCGTTCCGAAAGCTGACGCACCGCAGTCGGCGAAAGATTTCAAGACTGATCAAGAAGTTCGCTGGTGCCCAGGTTGCGGTGACTACGCGATTCTTGCTGCGGTCCAAAGCTTCATGCCTGAACTAGGAGTCAAGCGCGAAAACATCGCGTTCGTCTCCGGCATTGGTTGCTCGAGCCGCTTCCCGTATTACATGAACACCTATGGTGTTCACTCCATCCACGGTCGTGCTCCAGCGATTGCCACCGGTCTTGCGATTTCTCGTCCAGACCTCTCAGTATGGGTTGTGACTGGTGATGGTGACGCACTATCAATCGGTGGTAATCACCTCATTCACGCATTACGCCGTAACGTGAATTTGAAAATCTTGCTATTCAATAACCGCATCTACGGTTTGACCAAGGGTCAGTTCTCGCCAACATCTGAATCCGGCAAGATCACCAAGTCCAGCCCGGTTGGTTCAGTTGACTACCCGTTCAATCCGCTGTCGGTCGCACTTGGCGCCGAAGCTACCTTCGTTGCACGCACAGTTGATAGCGATCGCCAGCACTTGCAATCAGTACTTCGCGCTGCTGCTGAACACGAAGGCACCGCACTCATCGAGATTTATCAGAACTGCGATATCTTCAACGACAATGCCTGGGAACCGCTAAAGAACCCAGACACTCGTGATGATGTGACTATCCGTCTCAACCATGGTGAAAAAATCATCTTTGGTTCAAACAATGATCGCTGTGTTGTTCGCAAGGCCGATGGAACTCTTGGCGTAGCAAATGTTGCTGACGTATCTGTCGACGAGATCGTTACTCACGATGCTCACGCCGCTGATCCAGCCTTTGCATTCTCGTTAAGCCGCTTGTCCCACCCAGAAACATTGCAGGACACTCCTATCGGTGTCTTCCGCGATGTGAAGCGTCCAACATACGAAGCCCAGATGCGCGAACAAATTCAGACGGCCGAAGCAGTTGCCGGCGCTGGTGATTTGAATGCGTTACTTCACGGCAAAGATACGTGGGACGTTCTTTAATCGAATTCGATTACTTCGTGCGCTGGCATTCGGCGAGCACGTTGTGCATCAATCGCCAGAACTACTAGCGCGCTCCAGGTAATTGCAAAGCCAATAAATCGCGCAAGATTCATCGTTTCGTGGAAGATGTAAATTCCGACGAAGAATTGAATTGACGAACTGATGTACTGCAGGAATCCGATGTAGGTCAGCGGCGCCCGCACTACAGCAGCACCATAGAGCAACAGCGGTACAGCAGTGATGACACCACAACTAGCCATTAGCAATGCATGTGAAATTCCATGCTCGCCAAATGTGTTCGCACCAGTAATAGACCAATAGCCAAGGAAGATCAGCGCAACTGGCGACAGATACGCCGTTTCGATAACCAAACTTTCAATGGCATCCACACCAGCAAGCTTTTTAACAAAACCATAGAGTGCAAAACTGCTGGCAAGCGTGATGCCGATCCATGGGAACGAATGATGTTCGAGAGTGATGTAAACAACAGCCAGGCCGGCGATAGCAATCGCTACCCATTGCAGTGGACGAAGTCGTTCTTTGAGGAAAAAGTAACCCAGCGCAGTACTAAAGAGTGGAGTACTGAAATAGCCCAATGAAGTATCAAGAATGTGACCATTCATCGTGGCCCAGATGAACAAGAACCAGTTGCCGCCAATCAGTAAGGCAGCAATAAAAAGTAAGGTTCGCTTACGTCGATCGGCCAATGCGGTGCGCACATGTGGCAAACGTCCCTGGAAATAAACAAGCGGCGCAAGGAGTACGAAACTCCAAATTACTCGATCTGCCAAAATTTCTGGAGCCCCAGCCGGGTGAAGTAACTGCCAAAACAGCGGAGCTAAACCCCAGCCGATGTATGCAAACGCTCCATAAAAAACACCTTGGGCGACTTCGGAACGGCGATGCGGCTCGGGAACATTCGACATGATGTCTCTCAACCTACAACAAAGCGCTTACCCGATGGTCGGGGAACCACCGAGTAAGCGCTTTGCAGGGAAGTTTCGATTAGCGCTTGATTTGAAGCGCGCGATCCAATCCAGGAGTCTTAGAAATCTGCAAGCCCGTTGCCGCGGTGTAAGCATCGCGAGCAGCTTTGACTGCAGCTTCATATGTCGTGCGCGCTGCGGCACGAGCCGCAGTGTAGGCATCGCGTGCAGTTTGAGCTGACGCTGTGTAAGCATCGAGCGCCGTCTGCTTTTCAGCATCCGTGGTAGCCGCGGCAAACGCTGCGATGAGCGTGGAGCGGGCAGTCTGCTTTGCTGCCTTGTAGGTCGACTTTGATGATGTCATTGAATTTCGGAAATCAGTCGAAGCAGTACGTACAGCCGCGCGGAATGTTACGCGAGCGTTCAATACATCGCCAGTGGTTGTTGCAGCATCGTATGCAGCCAACGCTGTGTCTACTGCTGTAGCCCATGCGCTGTAAGCGGTATCGATTGCACCGTCACGTACGACCTTGGCATCAGCAGTTGCGATTGCGTAGTCGTTACGGGCGACGATCTTGTCGAACTGGGTAGCTGTCGACGAATTCAAAACTGCATCTCGTGCTGTCTTTGCTGTTGCTGTGCTTGCCGTGTAAGCATCACGAGCTGCAGTCGTTGCGGTGCGGTACGCATCGTTTGCTGTAGCAATTGCAGTGCGAAGAGTCTGATCCTCGACCGAAGAGTCAACATGGCTGGCATTCCCACGTCCGTGACCGTGTCCGTGGCCATCACCTGGAACCGGATCGCCAGCAGGACCGGCATTGCCTAGACCTAAGCCTTGGCTCCAATCGCTAGCGCCACGATCATGCGCAAATGCAGGTGCTACGCCACCAGAAACTAGGGCAACGGAAAGCAGGCCAGCTGCTGTTACTTTGCTATTGAGTTTCATTTCTTAAGTCCTTTTTGTCGTTGCCACTCAAGGGGTGAATGACTT
>JALQVI010000078.1 GCA_023260395.1 Candidatus Nanopelagicales bacterium | reverse complement strand
TGGCTCTCGAAGAATTCTCGGCACTCGAAGAACGTCACAAGTTCTTGGGCGAGCAACTTGATGATCTACGCAAGTCACGCGCAGACTTGATGACCGTTATACGCGACGTTGACCAACGAGTCCAGCAAGTATTTGCTGAAGCATTCGAAGATACGCATCGTGAATTCCAGAACGGCTTCTCGCGCTTGTTCCCAGGTGGTGAAGCACGCATGGTTCTCACCGACCCGAATGACTTGCTGAACTCTGGCGTTGAAATCGAAGCGCGTCCTCCAGGCAAGACCTACAAGCGTCTGTCGCTACTTTCCGGTGGTGAGCAGTCGTTGACAGCTGTGGCGTTCTTGGTCGCTTTGTTCAAGGCTCGTCCAAGCCCGTTCTACATCCTCGACGAAGTTGAAGCTGCGCTCGATGATGTGAACTTGGGTCGTTTGCTGGAAATCTTGGCCGAACTTCGCCAAGGTTCACAGCTCATCATCATCACGCACCAAAAGCGCACGATGGAAATTGCTGATGCTTTGTATGGCGTTTCGATGCGTGGCGACGGTGTTACCCAGGTCATCAGCCAGCGCATCACTCGCGAAGATCGCGAAGACCGTGAAACTCCGGAACAAGCTGCCGACTCAGCAATGGCGAACAGCTAGCTGCAATGTGGCATAACGTCATCGTGGGTTTTGCCGCGATCGACCTGCTCGGAACTTTTGCCTTTGTCATTTGGTGGATCATCAAAGGTGGACCTGAAAAGAAGGATCAGTAAATGAACTCGACTCAAATCGTTGAAATCGCAGCTGGTTTACTCGCCGGTGGTGGCGTCGGTTTCGTCATTGCTACTCGCAATAAGAAAGCCGCCCAGCAGTCATCTCCGACGAAAGACTCTGGGTCAACGCAGCCAGTCGCTGAGTTGAACAACATTCACACGCACGAGGCTGCCTCGTCGGACGTTGAAGTTGAGCCGTTTGCAGCACAGTTCGATGATGCCGTTAGCGCAGAAATTGGAATTGCTGAACCTGTCACAAGTGATGTTCCTGAAAGTGTTGCTGCCCGTTCGATTCGGCTGCGAGACCGATTCGGCAAGTCGCAGTCATCGATTTCAGATGCATTTCGAAAAGTTTTCTCAGGCGGCGCCGATAGCGATGCTTCGTGGGATGAACTCGAAGACACACTCATCATGGCTGATCTTGGCGCACGTGCAGCGACCGATGTTGTCGCTGACTTGAAAGCCGCCGTTCGCAAAGCCGGATCCGGTGCTGACATTAAGCAGGTCGTTCGCGAACATCTCGTGACTTTGGTTGATGGTGGCTTCTCGCGCGAGTTGGCAACCGCGCGACACGACGACCGTCCAGCCGTGGTGCTCACAGTTGGTGTCAATGGCACTGGTAAGACAACAACCACAGGCAAGCTTGCGCGACTCTTAGTTTCACAAGATAAGGATGTTTTGCTTGGTGCTGCGGACACTTTCCGTGCAGCTGCAGCGAATCAACTTGAAACATGGGGAGAACGAGTTGGCTCACCGGTTGTGCGTGGCCCTGAAGGTGGTGACCCAGCATCAGTTGCATTTGATGCAGTGTCCGCAGGCGTCGAGCAAGAAGTCGACGTTGTGCTCATTGATACCGCTGGTCGTTTGCACACAAAACAAGGTCTCATGGATGAACTCGGCAAGGTGCATCGCGTCGCAGCAAAGGCCGGGGGAGTCGACGAAATTCTCCTCGTCATCGATGCGACTACTGGCCAAAATGGTTTGGCGCAGGCTCGAGTGTTTAGCGAAGTCGTACCAGTCACGGGAATTGTGTTGAGCAAACTTGATGGCACGGCCAAGGGTGGCATCGTCGTAGCCGTTCAGCAAGAACTTGGTGTTCCGATAAAGCTTGTAGGACTTGGTGAAGGTCCAGACGACCTCGCAGTCTTTGACCCGAACGCATTCGTCGACGGACTTATTAACTAACCAATATTCGCGGCAGTGACAATGTCGTTGTCGATTTCCAGATTGATGCGATTTGGTCGATAGTCCATGGTTAGCGCGAAATTTTCTTTGTCGCGTCGAGCAATTCGATAACTGTCACCGATTTCTTGAATTGCCGCAATGGCATCCTTTTCGTGCATGCCGATAACTTTTTTAGCCATATCTTTGGTTGCCTGTGTCGGCTCCATGTTTGGCACTCCCATACTCGATGTCGGGTTTGGTGTTGGATTTGCGGTTGACGTTGAAGTCCCATCTGGAGACTGACCGCATGCGCTCAGCGCGACTGCTAAGAGCCCAACGGTGAAAAATCCAGCGATCCGCGTCGAAGCACGAGTACTCATGACTTCATCTTCGCACGCAACATGCCTGTAACACAGCGCGAAATTTTTTCATCGCAACGAAACATTTCATGCCTTTGTATGCAACATGGTTCTGGCACTCTTTGACGTATCGACAACGGCGTCGGCTTAATCAGTTTCGGTGCCGTCATTGTGCGGACCGACTTAGAGGAGGTCCTATGGAACTCAGTCCTGGCGATACCGCATGGGTTCTCGTTTCCTCAGCCATGGTGCTGTTGATGACGCCTGGGTTGGCGTTTTTTTATGGTGGTATGACGCGAGCCAAAAGCACGTTGAACATGATGATGATGTCATTAATTTCTATCGGCATCGTGAGTGTTTTGTGGGTGATTTACGGTTACTCGTTTGCCTTTGGGGACAGTGGTAGCAAGTGGATCGGTGCGCTTGATTGGTCGCATCTTGGAAGCGCAGTTAATTCGTTGACGAATAACGGAGCACAGTATCCAATCCCAGTGTTGGCGTTTGCAGCGTTTCAATTGATGTTTGCAGTTATTACTCCAGCACTCATCAGTGGTTCGATTGCTGATCGCACAAAGTTTTTAACATGGTCAGTTTTTATCGCGGTGTGGGTCACGATGGTGTATTTTCCAGTCGCCCATTGGGTTTTTGATTTTGGCGGGAAAGACGCCGTAGGAGCAGGATGGCTCGCAGCTCGAGGCGTACTCGATTTTGCAGGTGGCACTGCGGTTCACATCAACGCTGGCGCCGCGGGTCTCGCGCTGTCGATTGTCTTAGGCAAACGCGTTGGGTGGAGAAAAGATCCGATGCGCCCGCATAATCTTCCCGTTGTCCTCATCGGCGCAGGTTTGTTGTGGTTCGGTTGGTTTGGCTTCAATGCTGGCTCGGCGTTAGGCGCAAATGGCACAGCAGCGCTCGCGTTTATGAATACGCAAGTTGCAACTGCCGGTGCTGTGGCAGGGTGGCTAATCGTTGAACGCATTCGAGATGGCCACGCAACTAGTTTGGGCGCTGCTTCTGGAGCTGTAGCTGGGCTTGTTGCTATCACTCCGGCTTGTGCATTCGTTGCGCCATGGGCAGCAGTTGTCATTGGAGTTATTGCGGGAAGCGTGTGCGCGACAGCAGTGTCAATGAAGTACCGATTCGGTTTTGACGACAGCTTGGATGTCGTGGGTGTTCATCTCGTAGGTGGAATCATTGGCTGTCTTTCGATTGGTTTCTTTGGAACCAAAGCAATCAACGAATTTGGCGCAAATGGATTGCTATACGGCGGCGGCTGGTCGTTGTTGGGTAAACAAGCACTTGGAGCATTTTCAGTTTTGGCTTATTCATTCCTTGTGACGCTTATTCTGGGATTCATCATGGATAAGACAATTGGTTTCCGCATCAGCCGTGACGCGGAAATTGAAGGAATTGACTTAACAGAACACGCAGAATCCGCGTACGACTTCGAAGGTCGAAGCGGTGGAAGCATGAGTGGAGTCCTCTCCGGTCTCCGTACAACGAGTGGAGCATCATCGTGAAGTTAGTGACTGCAATTGTTAAACCGTTCAAACTCGATGACGTCAAAGTCGCACTCGAAGGTCGCGGCATTCATGGCATGACTGTCTCGGAAGCTTCTGGATTTGGTAGGCAGCGAGGTCATACCGAGGTGTATCGCGGTGCGGAGTACACAGTTGATCTCGTTCCAAAGATTCGCATCGAAGTTCTCGTTGATGACGAAGATGCAGAAACTGTCGTCGATGCCATAGTTGCTGCAGCGCAATCTGGTCGAATTGGTGATGGCAAAGTTTGGGTGATTCCAGTTGATTCAGTGACGCGTGTGCGCACGGGTGAAAAAGGTTCAGCCGCACTCTAATTTCATGAGAAGTCAACTCACCTAATGTGAGCTTTCTCAAGAACTCATAGCTATGGGAAGGATCAACAAAGTGAGTATCGTCGAACGCCGTTCGGAGATTTTCGCCGATCCGAGCCTGACAAGTTCGGCACGCCGATTGGCTCTGACAGACGTCATGGACGATTGGATTCGAGAACTCGCGACTTCGACTGGAATCGATGCGCGCTATGTTGACCTTGTTGCCGTTGGGAGCTTTGGAAGGCGCGAATTGGCGCCAGGTAGCGATCTGGATTTAGTTCTCTTAGTTAGTGACGATATTGACGAACGAGAAATTTCCGAGATTGCCGACAAAATGTGGTACCCCATTTGGGATTCAGGATTAAAGCTTGATCACTCAATTCGGACTGTTTCTCAAGCTCGTTCTATGGCTGTCGCAGACTTGCGTGTGGTGCTGGGCTTGTTGGATATGCGCATACTTGTTGGAAGCGGTGAACTGGCGGCTCAATTGCAGTCCGAGGTGTTAGCAGATTGGCGGTCGATGGGAATACGCCGATTGCCGCAATTGCACGAGTCGGTCATGGAACGCGAGCGACATTTCGGTGAACTGGCCTATCTCATTGAGCCGGACCTCAAGGAATCTGTTGGGGGATTGCGTGATGTGACAATTCTTCGAGCAATTTCGGCAACTTGGCTTGCTGATGTTGATTGGGCAAGGATCGAGCAAGCAAATAATTTCTTGCTCGACGTTCGTGAGGCGCTGCATCTCATCACAGGTCGCGGAAGTGATCGCGTTCTTCAACAAGAGCAGTCGGCTATAGCATCATCGTTGGGGTTTGAAAATCGCGATGATCTTTTGAAAGCTATTTATGGCGCTGGACGCACGATTAGTTATGTCAGTGATTTGGCATGGAATCGTGTTCAGCGTCCAGCGCAGCCTGTGGCTCGTCGCCGGTTTGGAAGCATCGGTTCTAAGGGCATCACCGTTGAGCGAAAACCACTAGCCGATGGCGTTGTCTTTTTCGAGGGGCAAGCTGTGCTCGCCAAAGATGCAGATCCGAGTCGTGACCCGATGCT
>JALQVI010000077.1 GCA_023260395.1 Candidatus Nanopelagicales bacterium | reverse complement strand
TCTTGTTCTGGAGTCGTCCAATAAATTGCACTGCGATATTGCGTGCCAATGTCATTGCCTTGGCGATTGCCTTGAGTTGGATCGTGGTTTTCCCAAAATACTTTGAGCACGTTGTAGATGCTGGTCTTTGTCGGATCATATGCAACCAAGACGGTTTCCGCGTGACCAGTCGAACCTGTGCACACCAATGGGTAGGTTGGCTCGGGCGTAGTTCCGCCCATGTAACCAACTGCAGTGCAAACGATGCCAGGTTCAAGCCACAACTTCTTTTCAGCACCCCAGAAGCAACCCATGCCGAGGTAAATCACTTCTGTACCCGTTGGCCATGGACCACGAATGTAATTGCCAAAAATTAGATGCTGTTCGCTCATAGGACTAGATTGCCAAACCAATCGGGGTTTCGCACATCGGATACCGTAAGGAATGTGAACGAGGAACTTGTCATTCAGCTGCGCCGAACGGTAGATCGCCTTCGCATCATGTCTGCTGCGCAACTTGAGCGTGACGGCAGAGCTGATCAGGTTCGAACGTTGATTGAATCGATGGCCAAGTTGTCACGGCCAGTAACTTCGGTTCCCGAACTGGCAATTACGGGTCTAGCTGATCAATTGGCTGTTATCGGACGCGAATGTTGCGAAGTTGTTGATACTGATACCGCCGAAAGATTCGCAGATCAACTACGCAGTCTGCGTCAAACTCTGTAACGAGTACCCCTGGTGGGACTTGAACCCACACTGGCACGATTTTAAGTCGTGTGCCTCTAACCGATTGGGCTACAGGGGCTGTGCACCTCTAATCCTGACATGCCCTAGTTGTGAACGTGCGTCCGAGGTATCACTGACCGGTCAATGCGCGAGCAATGCCATCGAGGATGTCGCGTTCCGAGACCACTACTTCGGCTATTCCAGTCAGCTTCATGATGCGGTCTAGGACCAAGGCGCCGCCGCCAATGACATCAACGCGGCCTTCGTGCATTGGGCCAAGGGCGGCGCGTTCAGCGCGAGGCATGGCCAGTAACTCAGTTGTTACGCGATGCACGTCGGCTGCGCTGATACGGCTGCCGTTAATCTTTGTCGAATCATAATGGTCGAGTCCTAATGCGACAGCAGCTACGGTCGTGACGGAACCGGCCAAACCAATGAGGCTGACAGCTTTATCCATCGGAACAGTTTGCGAAGCCAAGCGAATGGCGTCATCAATGTCATTAATGGTGGCTTCAATTTGCTCTGCTGTTGGCGGGTCACTCACCAAGTGACGCTCAGTCATACGAACGCAACCCACGTTTGTGCTCTTTGCAAATTCTGGACCGGTCGTACCCAATACGAATTCCGTAGAGCCGCCACCGATGTCGATAACCAAGTACGGCGGCTGTGGTGGGTTCGAGTCATTGACGAGGTCGGCGGTTGCTCCAAGAAATGATAGGCGGGCCTCTTCGTCACCGCTGATGACATCTGGTTCAACGCCGAGTCGCGCTTTAATCCCTGCAACAAATACATCGCGGTTAGACACATCGCGACTCGCGCTCGTTGCTACGAATCGAACAACCTCAGGTTTGTGTTCGGCGATGAGGCCTGCATAAACGTCTGCTGCTGCAAATGTTCGCTCGAGTGCAGCTGCTGAAAACTCACCGGTCTTGTCTACACCTTCGCCGAGTCGAACAATGATCATGGTCCGAATAACATCGACCAACTGACCATCGTTGATGTCGGCAATTAACAGTCGAATCGAGTTCGTTCCACAATCGATAGCGGCAACGCGCATTACTCCCCCACACAAGTTCCACGAGATTGACAACCCGCAATCAGTGCAACCACTTCGTCACCCAATGGATTCACACCAGGTCCTGCAGCCAAAGCGTGGCCTGCAAGCACATGAAGACACTTCACACGATCGGGCATTCCGCCAGCGCTGATGCCATCAATTTCTTCGACATGACCGAGCGCTTCACGCGTAGCCAAATAATGCTCGTGAGCTTTTTGATAAGCCGCAGCGAGTTCTGGGTCAGTACCAAGGCGCTCTTGCATTTCTCGCATGACGTAGTTCGCTTCGAGCGTTCCAATTGCCGCAGTAGCTTTTGGACAGGTCATGTAAAACACGGTCGGAAATGGTGTGCCGTCGGGTAGCCGAGGTTCAGTCTTGACCACATCAGGCTTGCCGCATTCGCATCGATGTGCGACTTCCACCGCGCCACGAATTTTCCTACCGAGTTGAGCCTCAATGGCTTCTCGGTCACTGTCTGAAATCACAACCAAACTCTACTTAGTCGGAGTAGGTGCCGGTGACTTCACCACAAGTGGATCGTTCTTTTGCAACGGCTGGTCTGCCAATTTCGTGCTCGTCCATAACTTGCTGTACCACGATGCGTCACTATTCGGAACGAGGGCACCCGGAACAGTGTTGATGGCAGTTGATGTCTCTTTATCGAGAACTACAAAGCCAATCTCGCCCGGAAATACATAGTTCAAACGCGCTCGAACAATGGTTCGCAAGTAGGCGGGATCTTGAAGCCGAGCTTTGCGATTTGTGAGTTCATCAATCGCTTGCTGTTGAGCAGTAACTGATTGATTCAGTGTCGCAATCTCGTGGTTTTCCCGAATCAATGCACGCATAGGAACAGCCAGTGTGAGGATGATGCCCACAACGACTAATAAGAGTGCAAAGGCACGGCCAGTCGGCTTAAAGGAAGATGCCACGCTTACAGTGTGCCTTGTTTAACCCGCAAAACGTGGGAACGCTGCACGACCTGCATAACGTGCCGCTGCGCCCAAGTCTTCTTCGATGCGAAGTAGCTGGTTGTACTTGGCAACGCGGTCGGAACGAGCCGGCGCACCACTCTTGATTTGGCCACAGTTAAATGCCACTGCCAAATCAGCGATGGTCGTATCTTCGGTTTCACCCGAACGGTGGCTCATCATGCTTCGGAATCCTGCACGGTGTGCCATGTCGACCGAATCAGCCGTCTCGGTCAGAGAACCGATTTGGTTGACCTTGACCAACAGTGCATTAGCTGACTTCAATTCGATGCCACGTGAAATACGTTCGGTGTTTGTCACGTAGTGATCATCGCCGACGATTTGAGTGCGGTTACCCAATTCGCTCGTAATGGCAACCCAAGCTGCCCAATCGTCTTCGGCTAGTGGATCTTCGATAGACACGATTGGAAAATCTGAAACGAGTGATTGGTAGAAACCAATCATCTGCTCAGTTGTCTTAGTCTGACCTTCGACGTGGTAGACACCGTCCTTGAAAAATTCAGTTGCAGCAACGTCCATCGCCAAAGCAATATCGCCACCGAGCTTGAAGCCTGCCTTTGCAATTGCTTCAGAAATAAGTTCAAGAGCAGCACGGTTGCTTGGCAGGTTAGGTGCGAAGCCGCCTTCGTCACCAAGTCCGGTCGACAGTCCGTTCGACTTCAAAACACTCTTGAGTGAGTGGTAAACTTCTGCGCCCATGCGCAACGCATCCGAGAACGTGTCGGCACCGATTGGCGCGATCATGAATTCCTGGAAATCCACGTCGCTGTCGGCATGTGCGCCACCGTTAATGATGTTCATCATTGGGACTGGAAGCACGTGCGCGTTAGGTCCACCGACATAGCGGTATAGCGGGAGGTTAGCTGAGATAGCTGCTGCCTTGGCAACGGCAAGTGAGACACCAAGGATGGCATTTGCACCGAGACGCTCTTTGTTTGGTGTGCCATCAAGTTCAATCATGGTTTGGTCAACGAGTCGCTGGTCTGTGGCATCAAGGCCTAGAACCTCGCCAAAGATTTCGTCTTCGACAGCAGCAACAGCTTTGAGCACGCCCTTGCCGGCATAACGTGAACCACCATCACGGAGTTCAACGGCTTCGAATGCGCCAGTTGATGCACCCGATGGCACAGCGGCTCGACCAACTGATTGGTCATCAAGAATTACTTCAACTTCGACCGTAGGGTTGCCACGGGAGTCGAGAATTTCACGGGCATGGACGTCAGCAATAGCGGACACGACAGTACTCCACATTTCTTTAGAAGGGGGGATGTGCCTCGTTGCACGGATTGTCCCGAGTCTATCGCATGTGGCGGAAAGTCTTATAGGACTAGGAGTTTACGCCCTCTTGGCTACGGATCGCAGCGCGGTAACGAGTCATTTCGGCACGCAACACAGATT
The DNA here is from genome assembly GCA_023260395.1 of Candidatus Nanopelagicales bacterium. Taxonomy (GTDB): domain Bacteria; phylum Actinomycetota; class Actinomycetes; order S36-B12; family UBA5976; genus UBA5976. The sequence goes on along the minus strand of JALQVI010000077.1, from coordinate 1,099 downwards.
CAGAGTCGATGTCTTTCTCGCGAGCTAGTTCCACCACAGCGATAAGTAACTGCGCGATAGTCGAATCATCGACGTCACCTACGAGTTCGCGCAATTGCTCTCGCATTGAACCATCAGAAGCCTTCACATCGAGTTTGCGCGCCCGATACATCAATTGCGTTGCTACCTGAAGCGATGGCATTGCACTGGGCACTCCATCGGTCACAGAGTCGCGAGGCTTTTCCTCAGCTTTGATCGCAGCCCAATTGGCTTCAAGTTGCTCTTCGGATTCAAATTCAACATCACCAAAAACATGAGGGTGGCGTCGGATCAATTTATCGACCACACCTTGAGCAATCGCTTCGAGCGTGAACTCATGTTCCGTTTCTTGCGCAATGCGCGCATGAAAAACAATCTGCAGCAATAAGTCACCGAGCTCTTCGCGCAGTGAACCTAGGTCACCTTGATCCATCGCCTCGAGAGTCTCGTAAGTCTCTTCAAGGAGATAGCGCGCTAAAGACTCATGCGTTTGCTGAGCATCCCACGGGCATCCACCGGGCGAACGCAATTGATCCATCACTTGGACCAAGCGTTCTACGGCTGATGTCATTGCTGAGTTTGAGCCTTTTGCTGATCAACTGGATTGAGCGTTGAAAGAATGCCATCTGTACCGGTAGGCGACAAAATGTCTGGGTTCCATTGTCCGAAACGTGGATTGACGTCGACGCCGATTCGAGTGCTGAGTTCTCCGAGGTACTTCAAGAGGCCATCGGTCTGCGCTTGCTGGTCGCCATTAGGGGTAATCAGCGCGCTGAGTTTTTGTTCGAGCAAAACTGTGCGCATGAACTTGTGAATTTCCTTGCGTGGTACCCCGTTGTTGGTCATGACTTGTGTCACGATCGCATCTTCGCCGTATTGCGCATAAACACCCTGCTCGAAGGCGGTTACTTCGTCGTCCGTGACTACAAGATTCTTGTCTTCGAGCGCAGCATCCAGAATGTCGTCAAGAATGATGCGATGCACTGCGAGATTTGTGAGCATTTGAATTGATGGCACGTTCTTGACCTGATCAGCAGGAAGTTCAAGGATGTCAGAACGTACTTGGTTTACCTGTGCTTCT
>JALQVI010000076.1 GCA_023260395.1 Candidatus Nanopelagicales bacterium | reverse complement strand
CTCGAAGCTCGTGGAATCAAGACCGTGTCCGTGCCTGATGAGGAATACATGTCACTCGCATGCAATGTGCTCGCGGTTAAGCCAGGCGTTGTTGTCATGCCCGATGGAAACCCGATCACAATGCAGCGCATGATCGATGCCGGTGTCGAGGTTCACACCTACCCTGCATCGACTATCAATCGTGGCGAAGGTGGGCCAACCTGCCTGACCCGCCCACTTTGGCGCGAATAACTTCATGTTGTACGAATCCGAGCAAGTTCCAATTTGGCCAGCAGGTCTGGATACCTGGGGGTTGCTCGTTGTCTTGTTGATGTTGTTGGCAGCGTTTCTCATTGCAGTCATCTATGTGAAGCGAATTATTTTTCAAAAACAGCGAAGCTTTGGAGTTGTGCTCGGCCTCATCGTCTCGTTGTTGAGTGTTGTTGTGATGTGGAATGGTGCGATTGCAGAAACGTATCTCGTGAATCCTGGTGGCGGGCATGTGATTTGTGGACCTCCAGGCAATGCCTATGCGGTGGCTTTCATAAAGAGCGCAAACAAGGATGAACCGTTGGACGAAGTCTGGACGCAATGCCAATCAAAGGCTCGCACGTCAACGGCAGTTGCATTGGGAGTGTGGAGTTTGAGCACTGGTTTGTATGTGCGTTCACGCAGATCAGCTCGGAAAACTGCCTGACCCGTCCGCTTTGGCGCGAATAATCGGCTCTATTTGGGCGTAAGCCAAAACGACAGTAACCTTGTGTCTGGTCCTTTTTGGACCAAGGCGAGGTGGCAGAGCGGCCGAATGCGGGCGCCTTGAAAGCGTCTGAGGTGTTAAAGCCTCCGGGGGTTCAAATCCCTCCCTCGCCGCACAATGTGCAGGCACTCACTTAGGTGAGTGCCTTTTGTGTGTGCGTTTCGATCACTTAAAAATGTTCAACAGCTGGCTGATTGGCTTGCCGGCTTCACGCGGATGGCGAAACTTCAACTTGGAATTTACTTCGTAAGAATTCTGTCGCCCAGATTTATGGATCGTGATGTAGCCGCCGTCTGCGAGGTCAGCAATGATGGCCTGAGCGCGCCGTTCTGTAATGCCAACTTCATTCGCTAAATCCCGAATACGAATGTTCGGGTCGCGATTGATCTGGACCAGCACATGCCCGTGATTCGACAGGAACGTCCAGTCTTTTCCTGCGGTTGCATCATCCATAGCTCAACTATACCCGTCTAATTATACACGAAATAAAAAACGTGTATTATTATTCCTGCGTACAGAATCGAGATAGCGAGAGATGAATGAACATTGACTGGTCCTTAGCGACAACTAACCTGACTTCAATAGCTGTACTCATTTTTATCTTTGGATTCTTTGCCGCGCGAATAAACAGTGACGTTCGCATCCCCGAGCCGGTTTACCAATTCATTTCGTTCTATCTTTTGCTTGGTATCGGTTTAAAAGGTGGCCACTCGCTCAAGACCGCGAGTGTCAACGAAATTGCCCTTCCCGCAATTACGACACTTTTGTTGGGATCTTTGATTCCGATCGCTGCATTCATATTTCTTAAGTCCATTCGAAGCCTCTCGGATACTGACCGAGGAGCAATCGCCGCACATTACGGCTCAACTTCACTCGTGACATTTTCAGCCGCTTTGATCTTTCTCGAGAACCACATCATTGATGTTGAAGGCTATGCAACAGCACTCTTAACTCTCATGGAAATCCCAGGAATTATCGTTGGCATTTTTCTCGGTTCGCGAAGCTTAAAGAGCCACGTGGCATGGACAAAAACGTTTCACGAAATCATTACTGGCAAAACAGTCATGTTGTTGATTTTTGGACTTATCGCCGGCTTGATAACTACGGAAGCAAGTTACGAAAAATCAAAGCCACTCTTCATCGATCTACAAAGTGGCTTACTCGTCTTGTTTCTCTTGCACCTTGGTTATCTTGCAGGATCGCAATGGCATGAGATTAAACACGTCGGTCCAAAGATGGCAATCTTCGCATTGTCATTTCCAGTTTTCGCAGGATTCGTTGGTGTAGCGGCTGCGACAGCAATCGGGATGTCATTAGGAGGTGCCACCATTCTCGGCGTTCTGTGTGCAAGTGCGTCATACATCGCCGCGCCTGCTGCCGTATCAATCGGATTGCCTCAAGCCAACGGCGCTCTTGCATTGAGTTCAAGTATTGGCGTGACTTTCCCATTCAACTTAATTATTGGAATTCCGCTGTATCTTGAATTCGCCAAACTACTAACGAAGTAGTTCATCAACGATTAGAGAACGTCTTCGCCGCGTTCTTTTGCAATACGACGAGCAAGGTATGGCGAAAAGTAACCCTTGTATTTTTCTTGCAAGTCCGCGCGCTTCCAGTCCTGACCAGTCACTGTGCCACGGCATGATGCTTCACCACATCCGCAAGTGAACTCGTCGTAGTCCGAGTCATCACACGTTGCGTAATCAAACGTCAGCTCTTCGCCGATTTCAATGTCGCGCCAAGCAACAAGAATCTGGGAACCAATCAGCACAGTGCTGGGCTCACACGAATGATTGAGATGATCACCGGGCTCAGGAGTCTCGTCAGATACGAGATACAGATCCCCGTCGATTTGGATAGAACGATGCTGACGGTCTTCCGAGAGAGTGTCCAACGTGGAACGGGTAACGACCCATCCACCAAAGCCCGCGACGGTTTCTCCGCGGCTAATTTTCTCGAGTGCAAAACTTCCGTGACCCTTGTTACCTGCAGGTCGCGACTGCGCCTTTGGCGTCAACCAGTTCTTGTCCAATCTATGGGACCTCATCTCCCTCGAGGGGTTCGCCCGCAAACCCGCAAGACTGCAATCGTATGGGACTTTTCGCCCCGCCGTGCAATTGTTCAACAAGGGTTCACCCGCCGTAGGCTTGAGCCATGATTGATCTCGCAACCCTCCGCCAGGACCCAGACTCCGTAAGGAAATCTCAGGAAGCCCGTGGCGAATCGACCAGTTTGGTCGACGAGGTACTCGCTGCCGATGTGGCACGTCGTGCCGCCGTGTCCGCGTTCGAGACTGTGCGTGCCGAACAAAAGAGCCTCGGCGCTCTAGTTTCCAAGGCAACCGGCGATGAAAAGGCCGAAATCTTAGCCAAGACCAAGGTACTGTCCGAGCAGGTCAAAGCAACCGAAGCTGAAGTTCGCGAAGCCGATGCCGCGCTTGATGAAAAAGTTCTTGCACTGTCCAACATCGTGGATCCTGAAGTTCCTGTTGGTGGCGAAGATGACTTTGTGGTCATCAAGGAAGTTGGTACGAAGCGCGATTTTGCTGCCGAAGGTTTCGAAGTTCGCGATCACGTTGATCTCGGCAACTTGATCGGCGCTATCGACATCGAGCGCGGCGCAAAAGTTTCTGGCAGCCGTTTCTATTACTTGACCGGCCCAGGCGCGATGCTTGAGCTCGCACTCGTTCAACTCGCAATGAACAAGGCGCAAGCCAATGGATTCTTGCCGATGATTCCACCGGCACTCGTTAAGCCGGCTGCGATGGAAGGCACCGGTTTCCTCGGACAGGCCGCAGAAAACGTTTACCGTCTCGAAGCTGATGACATGTATCTCGTAGGAACTGCCGAAGTTCCACTCGCGGCATATCACATGGACGAAATCCTCGACATTGCTGAAATGCCAAAGCGCTACGTCGGTTACTCACCGTGTTACCGCCGCGAAGCTGGCAGCCACGGCAAGGACACTCGAGGCATCTTCCGCGTTCACTGGTTCGACAAGGTTGAAATGTTTTCCTTCTGTCCAGTCGAAGATGCGCAAGAAGAACACAAGCGCCTCTTGGCATTCGAAGAAGAATTCTTGCAAGCCATCGAAGTTCCTTATCGCGTAATTGATGTTGCATCTGGCGACCTTGGTTCATCAGCTGCACGCAAGTTCGACTGCGAAGCATGGGTTCCATCGCAAGAGCGTTATCGCGAAGTCACTTCAACGTCGAACTGCACAACTTTCCAGTCACGTCGTTTGCGCATTCGCGGACGCGGCGAAGATGGCGTTAGCCCAATCGCAACGTTGAACGGCACGTTGTGCGCAATCACGCGCACGATCGTTGCCATCTTGGAAAACCATCAACAGCCTGACGGCTCGGTGCGCATTCCCGAGGCGCTTCGCCCATACCTTGGCGGCGCTGAATTCTTCCACGTGAAGTAATCACCACAAGTAAATAAGAAAGCCCCCGATTGCTCGGGGGCTTTCTTATTGAGTCTTACGAATTACTGACCAGGTACCTGTGGCAGGTTCTGAAGTGCTTCAGCAAAGCGAGCTTCGGAAACAGCTTCATCAACCATGTTGCCGCTGAGGTACTCGTCGTATGCGGTGAGATCAAAGTGACCGTGTCCACAAAGCGCAGTAACGATAACGGTTTCTTCACCAGTTTCCTTTGCCTTTTCAGCTTCACGGATTGCAAGTGCAAGTGCGTGAGTTGGCTCTGGCGCAGGCACGATGCCTTCGGTGCGTGCGAACAGAACCGCAGCCTTGAAGCACTCGGTCTGTGGAACTGATTCAGCTTCCATCAAACCTTGGTCATAGATGTGCGAGATCAACGGAGCCATACCGTGGTAACGCAAACCGCCAGCGTGAATTGGATCTGGAATGAAGTCCTTGCCCAATGTGTGCATCTTCATCAGTGGTGTCATACCTGCGGTATCACCGAAGTCGTATGCGTAAACGCCCTTGGTCAACGATGGGCACGATGCTGGTTCAGCAGCAAGAATGCGTGGGTTGATCTTGCCGGCCATCTTGTCTCGTAGGAATGGGAACGCCAAGCCACCGAAGTTTGAACCGCCACCGGTGCAACCAACGATCAGGTCAGGAGTATCGCCAGCCTTGGCGAGCTGTAAGAGTGCTTCTTCACCGATGATGGTCTGATGCATCAGCACGTGGTTCAAAACCGAACCGAGTGCGTAGCGTGTCTCGGGATCCTTCACTGCCATTTCAACAGCTTCCGAAATCGCGATACCAAGTGAACCGCTCTGATTACGTGGGTCTGCGCCAAGCATGCGACCGGCTTCGGTGAGATCCGAAGGTGAACGGTGAACAGTTGCACCGAAGACTTCGATCATCAAACGACGGAAAGGCTTCTTGTCGTATGACGCACCAACCTGGAAAACTTCACATTCCATGTCGAACAACGCGCAAGCAAATGCAAGCGCGGTGCCCCACTGGCCAGCGCCAGTTTCTGTCGTTAGCTTCTTGATGCCATCGAGCTTGTTGTAGTACGCCTGGGGCACAGCAGTGTTTGGCTTGTGTGAGCCAGCTGGTGAAACAC
>JALQVI010000075.1 GCA_023260395.1 Candidatus Nanopelagicales bacterium | reverse complement strand
CGTTGATGAGTTTGTTCAGCTGCTTGGTGATTTGTTCAAGAGCCTGTTCGTCCACATCGACAACGATGGTCATACGCGAAACATCAACCGTTTCAGTTGGACCTACTGCCAAAGATTCAATGTTGTATCCACGACGTGAAAACAACGCAGAGATTCGAGCCAATACACCCGGTTGATCTTGCACAAGTACGGAAAGAGTATGACGTGTCATGACTTATGCCTCCTCTCGTTCCCACTTGGGCGCAAGATCTCGAGCAAATTGAATTTCGTCGTTGCTCATGCCAGCAGCCACCATTGGCCACACCATCGCATCACGATGAACACGGAAATCGATAACAACAGGAACGTCGTTTGTTTCCATTGCCTTTTCAATCGCCTTGTCGATTTCATCAGCCTCGGTAACACGTAAGCCCAAGCAGCCATAAGCGTCAGCAAGCTTGACGAAGTCTGGGAATGAATGTGAATGCAGGTCGGTGTTGCTGTAGCGCTCGTTGTAGAACAATGTCTGCCACTGACGGACCATGCCAAGCGATGAATTGTTGATCAACGCAACCTTGATTGGGATGTCATTGATTGTGCAGGTGGCAAGTTCCTGATTCGTCATCTGGAAGCAACCATCGCCATCGATGGCCCACACAGCCTTGTCTGGGCAGCCAACTTTGGCACCCATGGCAGCTGGAACCGAGAAGCCCATCGTGCCAAGTCCACCACTGTTGATCCACGTGTTTGGATTTTCATAGCCAACGAATTGGGCAGCCCACATTTGGTGCTGGCCAACGCCGGATGCGTAAATCGCATCTGGTCCGACAATCTTGCCAAGGCGCTCAATCACGAGTTGCGGAGACAGCGTGCCATCAGTTGGCATGTCGTAACCCACTGGGTAGGTTTCGCGCAGGTTATTGAGCGTCTTCCACCATGGTGTGAGGTCGGCGCGATTACCCGCATCAAATTCAGCGGTGATTGCAGGAACGAGTTGAATCAAAGCTTCACGCACGTCCGCCACGATGGGAATGTCAGCGGCGCGGTTTTTGCCAATTTCAGCTGGGTCAATGTCGATGTGAATAACGGCGGCGCGAGGAGCAAAGCTAGAAAGCTTGCCGGTCACGCGGTCATCAAAGCGAGCGCCGAGAGTGATGAGCAAATCGCTTTGCTGCAATGCACCTACTGCTCCAACGCTGCCGTGCATGCCCGGCATACCCATGTGCAGTTGGTGGCTATCAGGGAATGCACCACGAGCCATCAAGGTCGTGACAACTGGAATGCCCGTGAGTTCAGCCAGCGCGCGAAGTTCCTTTGATGCGCCGGCGCGAATGACACCGCCACCAACATAAAGAACAGGGCGCTTCGCCTCAACGATCATGCGTGCAGCTTCTCTAATCTGTCGCGCGTGTGGCTTCGTTGTCGGCTTGTAGCCAGGCATGTCGACGAATGATGGCCATTCGAAGGTCGTTTCAGCCTGAAGTGCATCCTTGCTGATGTCCACGAGGACTGGGCCAGGACGGCCGGTGCTTGCGAGGTGGAAAGCTTCTTTGATTGCACGCGGAATGTCATCGGCGTTCGTGATCAAGTAGTTGTGCTTGGTGATTGGCATGGTGATGCCGCGAATGTCAGCTTCTTGGAATGCATCGCTACCAATGGCAGCCGATGACACCTGGCCGGTAATCGCAACCATAGGAATGGAGTCCATGTTGGCATCGGCAATCGGAGTGACGAGGTTTGTTGCACCAGGACCAGAGGTGGCCATACAAACCCCAACCTTGCCAGTTGCGTGTGCATAACCTTGAGCTGCGTGACCGCCACCCTGTTCGTGTCGAACCAAGATGTGGCGAACTGTTGGGGAATCCATCAGTGGGTCATAGGCGGGAAGAATCGCGCCGCCTGGGATTCCGAATACAACCTCGGCATCTGCGTACTCGAGGGATCGCACCAATGATTGGGCGCCTGTAACTTTTTCGGACATGTCTATCGTGCCTTCCTTGTGAGGATCGCTCACATCGGTCTTGCTCCTCTGCGCCGAGTTGGCTTGTAACAAAGGATTGCTCGCGGTTTGCTTGTGGCTTGCCGTTCGCGGTTTTCCAACTTTAAGGCACGTTCGCCTAGTTCGTCACATTCGGGCCATCCGAGTACCACAATGTGGATGCCTAGTTGTACCCTGACCCTTAAGAAACAACGGCGTTTCTACTCTGTGCGAAAGGGTCGTCATGACCAAATACGTCTATGACTTTTCCGAAGGCGACAAGGACCAAAAGGACCTTCTCGGCGGCAAGGGCGCAAACCTTGCTGAGATGACTCGGCTTGGCCTACCAGTGCCACCTGGGTTCACAATTACAACGGAAGCGTGTCGCGAGTATTTGGTGGCCAATGAAGCACCAGCCGCATTGCGTGTTGAAGTGACGATGGCCCTACGCCGACTCGAAGACGCACTCGGCAAACGCCTTGGTGACGTGCATGACCCACTTCTTGTGAGCGTTCGCTCCGGGGCGAAGTTCTCGATGCCAGGCATGATGGAAACCGTTCTGAACGTTGGCCTCAATGACTATTCCGTTAACGGCCTAACCGAAGCCAGTGGCAACGAACGATTTGCCTGGGATTCCTACCGTCGCCTGATCCAGATGTTTGGCAAGACCGTTTTGGATATCGAAGGCGAAGAATTCGCACACGCATTGGCGCAGGCATTGACGAAGGCTGGCGTGACATCCGAAGTTGATCTCACTCCTGCCCAGCTGCGCGAACTCGTCGAAGATTTCAAGGCAATCATCCGCAAGCACACTGGTCGTGATTTCCCACAAGATCCGCGCGAACAGCTCGACTTGGCTGTAAACGCCGTGTTCAACTCATGGAACACTGACCGCGCTCGCCTCTACCGTCGTCGCGAACGAATCCCGCACGACCTAGGAACTGCAGTCAACATTTGCAGCATGGTGTTCGGTAACCTCGGCGAAACCTCCGGTACTGGCGTTGCGTTCACCCGCGACCCTGCTTCCGGCACAGCCGGTGCATACGGCGATTACTTGCCAAATGCTCAAGGTGAAGACGTGGTTGCCGGTATCCGCAACACCTTTAGCCTCGAAGAACTCAACCGCACTGATCCAACATCATTCAATGAATTGATGACGATCATGCGCAAGCTCGAAACCCATTACCGCGATTTGTGCGACATCGAATTCACCGTTGAACGCGGCAAGTTGTGGATGCTCCAGACGCGTGTTGGTAAGCGCACCGCTGCCGCTGCATTCCGTATTGCAACTCAACTCGTCGATGAACACCTCATCACAATGGACGAAGCACTGACTCGTGTAACAGGTAGCCAGCTCGCACAGCTCATGTTCCCGCAGTTTGATGCCAAGGCGAATACCAATGCAATCGCGCAAGGTATGGCCGCCTCCCCTGGCGCTGCTGTTGGTCGCGTTGTTTTCGACTCCAAGACTGCAGTGGCTTGGGCCGAACGTGGCGAGCGCGTTGTGCTCGTGCGCCGCGAAACTAACCCTGATGACCTCGAAGGCATGATCGCTGCAAATGGCATTCTGACTTCACGTGGTGGCAAGACTTCACACGCCGCTGTTGTCGCACGCGGCATGGGCAAAACCTGTGTTTGCGGCGCAGACTCGATTGACGTTCAAGTCAATGACAAGACTGCGACCATCGGCGACCTCGTGATTCGCGAAGGCGACATGATCTCGATTGATGGCTCAACTGGCCAGGTATTCACCGGTGAACTTGAAGTTGTGCCATCTCCGGTATCGAACTACCTCGAGCATGGACTTGATGTCGCTGTTCAGACGGTCGACGAAGGCACTGCCGCTCTTGTTCGCGCTGTCGACCGTATCCTGGCTCACGCTGATGATGTCCGGCGCCTTCGTGTTCGCACGAACGCTGATACCGCAGAAGATGCGGCATGGGCTCGCAACCTCGGTGCCGAAGGCATTGGCCTATGCCGCACCGAGCACATGTTCCTTGGCGATCGTCGCGTACTTATCGAGCGCGTGATTCTCGCGGACAACGACGCTGATCGAAACACTGCGCTCGAGGCACTCTTGCCAATGCAGCAAAGTGACTTCGAGCAGATTTTGGAATCGATGGATGGCCTTGCGGTCACTATTCGCTTGCTCGATCCACCACTTCATGAATTCTTGCCAGATCGCGCTGAACTGATGGTGGAAGTTGCCCTCGGTAACGAGCGCGGAGAAGACATGAGCAAGCAGGAATTCTTGCTGGCAGCAGTTGAGCGCTTGCACGAATCAAACCCAATGCTCGGCCTTCGTGGCGTACGCCTGGGCTTGATTGTTCCTGGTCTGTTCGCGCTTCAAGTACGCGCGCTTGCCAACGCAGCAATCACTCGCATGCGTGCCGGTGGCAACCCACAGGTTGAAATCATGATTCCTCTTGTAGGTTCCGTGATGGAACTTCACTTAATCCGCGATGAAATTGACGTTCTGCTTGCCGACATCGCACAGAAGGAAAACATCGAACTGCCATTCAAGATTGGCACGATGATCGAGCTTCCACGCGCTGCACTAACAGCACAGCGTGTTGCCGAAGCCGCAGAGTTCTTCTCATTCGGAACTAACGACCTCACTCAGACCACATGGGGGTTTAGTCGCGATGACGTGGAAGCTGCATTCTTTGCAACTTACCTTGACCGAGGCATCTTCACCGTTTCACCATTCGAGTCACTCGATGTAGACGGCGTTGGCGCACTCATCAAGATTGCGGTCGAGAAGGGTCGAGCTACTCGCCCAGACATCAAGCTCGGAGTTTGTGGCGAACACGGTGGCGATCCAGAGTCCATCAAGTTCTTCCACGAGGTTGGGCTCGATTACGTTTCATGTTCACCGTTCCGCGTGCCTGTTGCACGTTTGGAAGCGGGTCGCGTGAGCGTTTTGGGTTCGCTCTAATAAACCACATAACTAATCCCCGTAGGCAATGCCTGCGGGGATTAGTTTTTTCCCGGTCTTTGGAGACGCAAAAGTTTAAAAATATATAACCTGTAAGCCACCACTCCAGGCACTACTGCTCTGCGGAAATGCAGCCTTCGCAAATACACGCTTTACCTTGCGCTGCCTCTGGCACCTTGGCAAGAACTTCTTCGGTGAACTTGTAGTTACGGCACCAGCAGACGTTTTTACGGTGTCGCCATTTACAGGAGCGGAACCTGCTTTTTGAATAATAATACCATTGACACCGGTACATTCAGCAGTTCTAATAATCGCACCAAAATTACGTGCGTCAGAGATTTGATCCAGTATTAAAAACAGCGGTTGTTTTCCAGATTCCATAGTAGAGTCAACTAAATGCTCCAATTCCATAAATCCGATAGGAGAGATGCTTGCTACAGCACCCTGATGGTTGTTATATTGGCGCGCTTCATGACCTTCATTAAATCCTTCATCAGTTCGCCTGCAATTTCTTTTTGAATGAAGACTTTGTCTACTGCAGTTCCTGCTTGTATGGCCTCAATAATGGCGCGTATTCCGAATATTATGTTTTCTTTTTCCATAGCGCAAAGATACAAAAAAAAACCACCAGCCAAAGGCTGATGGTTTTCAAATACTTCAAAGAATAAATTATTAGAATTTATCCCAGAATATTTTTGTTGATAGTTTGTCCCCTCCTAT
>JALQVI010000074.1 GCA_023260395.1 Candidatus Nanopelagicales bacterium | reverse complement strand
CCACGACATTCCTTGCACCGAAGTTGTCAGCGCAGTCTTTGCTTTCATCGACAATGAACCAACGGCATTAGAGCGTTCGCTCATTGAACACCACTTCGCCGAATGCCCACCATGCCAAGAAGAAGCCGAAATTAGCGCATTATTAAAGGCTCTTGTTGCGCGTTCGTGTTGTGAAGAACCAGCCCCAAGTCAGATTCGTGCCCGAATTACCGCACAAATCACGCAAATTCAGGTCGAGATATCCCGCGTGCAAAAGGACCCCCAATAAGGCTCTATCCTTGTCTAGATAAGTTTTTCCACCGCAAGGAGCAATCATGAGCAAGCGTGGCCGTAAGAAGCGTGACCGCAAGAAGAACAAGGCTAACCACGGTCGTCGTCCAAACGCATGATCTTTAAGCTTTAAACAAGAAGCGCCCAGCCAATTGGCTGAGCGCTTTTCGTTTGTATGGGGGGATTATTCGGACTCGATAATCAAGTCGCCTTCTTGGACGACGTCGCCGACCGACACGGCAAGTCGGGTAACTTTGCCAGCAGTTTCAGCGATGACTGGGATTTCCATCTTCATGGATTCCAACAGCACGATGGTGTCGCCCACAGCGATTGAGTCACCCTCGGCCACGTAAATTTCCATTACGTTTGCCACCATGTCAGCGCGAATTTCAGCCATGTCTCTACGGTAGTCCACTGGCAGGCAGTTCTGGGCGAACGCCCCATTGTGTGCAAGATAGCCTTGTTGCGTGGCTATCACCAGTATGCAGATGCCGGACATCGCAGCGACGCGCACTGATCTCGAGCCTGCCGACATCGAGCATCTACAGTTATTGCTCACGGACTGGACGCTGATTGCGGACTTGTCGTTTGCCGACCTGATTCTGTGGTTGCCAACATCGCAGAACGCTGGATTCATTGCCGCGGCGCAAATTCGTCCAACAACATCGCGCACGCACATTCCAGAAGACCTCGTCGGTCACTTTGTGCCACGTCAACGTCATCCTGAATTAGATCGAGCTTTTTCCATCGGTGAAGTTTCCGATGGCATGCCAACGCCAAAGCATTCAGTTACTCAGGCAATTCCGATTCGGCACAATGGAAAAATCATTGCGCTACTCGGACGCTATTCGAATGGTCGCGAAATCGGTCGACTCGAAGAAGTGTATGAAGAATGCGCGAACGATTTGGTCTACATGCTCGAGACCGAAGAGTTTCCACGTGTAACAAATAGCGATCAAGGAACAGGCGGCCGTGGCGGTGCGCCGCGTGTGGGTGATGGCTTGATGTTGCTCAACGCAACTGGCATCATTCAGTACGCATCGCCAAATGCGCGCTCGGCATTTCGACGACTGGGCTTGCTGTTCGATGTCGAAGGCAAAGTGCTCTCAGACGTCGTCGCTCGACTCAATCTTGATGGGCTGCCCAACGACTCGCTATTGAGTTTGGTGGCTCGAGGTCGTATTCAAGCCGCATCAGAAATTACTGGCAAACAATCGTCGGCGACATTGCGCTCGATTCCATTGAATGGCCCCGAGCATGTGCAGCGTACGCTTGTGTTGATTCGCGATGTGTCGGACATTCGCCGGCGCGAACAAGCCTTGCTGGGCAAAGACGCCGCCATTCGGGAAGTTCATCATCGAGTGAAAAACAACCTGCAGACAGTCGCATCGCTACTTCGTCTCCAAGGTCGCCGTTTGACTGACGAGTCAGCAAAGACAGCGTTGGCCGAAGCTGGTCGACGCGTTGCCACGATTGCTATCGTGCACGACTTGCTGGCCTATAACCCAGGTGAATCCGTTGACTTTGATGACGTCGTTAATCGCGTTGTGCACTTGACTGTTGAAACCTCGATGCATCCACGCGTGCAAGCCCAGATTGATGGTGACTTTGGCGTGCTGGCCAGCGACAAAGCAACGACGCTGGCACTGATCGTCGCCGAGCTCGTGGCGAATGCGGTCGAACATGGGTACGTGGCCGATCGAGAACTTGCGATTTCAGTCAACGCACATCACGCAAATGGGGAAGTGGCAATTTCGGTCACCGATAACGGCAACGGAATCGCGTTGCCTGTTGATCCCGACAAGGGATTAGGTATTGCGATTGTGTCGACGCTGGTTCGCGACGAACTACACGGCGACATTGATTTTGTTCATGCCGAATCAGGTGCGCAATATCCAGGTACGACGGTCACGGTAACTATCGCCGCATCAAAGTTGGCAGCTAGTCACTAGAAAGCAAAGAGCCCAACGCGCATGGCATCGGGCTCTTTGAAAGTTTGGTGACTACAGAGGTAAGTCTGAATCAAACACGTGAGGTGTTGGCTCGAGGCCACGTGCGCGAGCACGCTGGGCGCGACGTTTGATCGCGCGACGCTCGTCCTCGCTGGTTCCGCCCCAAACGCCGGAATCCTGACCTGTTTCCAACGCCCATTTCAGGCATGGCTCAATAACCGGGCAGCGACGGCAAACAGCCTTAGCTTCCTCGATTTGTAGTAGAGCAGGTCCGGTATTGCCGATGGGGAAGAAGAGTTCTGGATCTTCCTCGCGGCAGGCTGCCTGGTGGCGCCAGTCCACGTGATCCTCCAATTAAGTCGTTTTGGACAATTCAGACGGAAAATCGGGTGAAATTCCGTTTTTCTGCCCAATCAGATTGTGCAGAGTCTCTACTGTTGCACTTCGTGACTGTTTTCACAAGGGAAAACCGCTATTTTATGCAGGTTTTTTGCTGTTGGCTGACTCACATTGGGGTAAAACCGTAGTTTTTGGGCTCCGGGTTCCACAGTGTGAGTCCTCAGCCCAAGATTGTCAGAGCGTTCGGAATGTGTCGCAGAGTCGCTGTGGTGGCCTGTACGAGGGGCTCACCATCGACCTGAACCCACAATGGAGTTTGGCTGGAAAGCTCAATTTCGGGCTGATCATGCAGCGTGAGGACCTCTGGATCGGCCGACAGGTCAGCGCCGGTGAAGATAGCTCGGGCAAACCGGGCAAGCGCACCTACACCCATCTTGGTCGGGGCGTAAAGGTCGAGCGCAGTCTGGTGCTCAGCGTGTGGAGCTGGGTCCAAGGCGTGATTGCCGACGTATGACCATGGTGCCAAATTCACGATCAAGGCAAAGTGCGCCAAGTGACCACGAATCGACAGCGCGGGATGCTTGCGATTGACCCAGTGCATCAATTCGCGCGCGGCGAGCCAGCCGTAGGTCAAGTCGCTGGCTTTCTTGCCCGAGGTTCGTCGTTCGTGCATGCGTGCGAGAACTGCGGCATCGACGCCCATGCCAGCGTTGAACAAGAAGTAGCGATTCACCGTTGGAGTGACGAGTTCGCCAACGCCAACTCGCGTGCGCTTGCCTTCGCGAATGGCATTGAGCAAGTACGCCGTCGCATCGACTGGCTCATTCGGGTAGCCCATGTTTCGCGTGAATACGTTTGCGTTTCCACCTGGTAGCGCTGCGAGCAATGGGGCAGGAGCTCCTGCGGAGAGCACTCCGTTAGCCACCTCGTTGATCGTGCCGTCGCCGCCAAGTGTGATGACGAGTTCATAGCCTTCGTGGCCGGCTCGCGATCCGATAGCAATGGCATGTTCGCGACCCGTAGTTTGGATGACGTCGAGTTCAAGTTCACTGGATAACGCAGCGGTGATGACATCGCGCAAAGCAACCGATGTTGATGTGGCAAATGTGTTCACCACGAGCAGTGCGCGCATACGGCAAGCCTAACCTCGCGCTAAGTTATTGCTGTGCGCAAGGTTGCTGTAGGTATCGGGCTCGTCGAAGCTGTGTCGTTAATTGCTTATGCAATGTCGGTTATCGTGAATGCCAACAAAGTTCATAGCACCGTAGGTGCGCCAACAATCTTGGCCGGCATCTTCACGATATTCGGATTGCTGATGTTGCTGATGGTCTATGGCGTCAACAAAGGCAAGGCGTGGGCGCGTACCCCGTTCATGATGGCGCAGTTGTTTGCCGGAATAGTGGCCTACACACTCGTCAGTGGAACAGGCACCGAAGCAAAATTAACGGGAATCGCAGTTCTCTTGCTCGCAGCCGCTGGCATTTTCGCAATCTTTCGCAACGACTAATCGCGGACGAAGTTTTTGCTTCCGAATAAAAATAAACCTTCGAAGCGATGTTAATTTCCGAGAATTAATCGCTGGCTGAAAGAGCTTCGCGAAGTTGTGTCAACGTTTTGTTGAGAATGCGTGACACGTGCATTTGGCTGATGCCCAGTTCGGTTGCAATCTCACTTTGACTCTTGTTGTCGAAAAAGCGGCGCAACAAAATTGTTTGTTCGCGTTCGTCCATCGCAGCAATCAGCGGCTTAAGTGATTCGCGGTATTCGACATTGTCGAGCGCCTCGTCCCATTCGCCAAGAGTGTTGCCTAAGCCTGGACCTTCATCGTCGGCGCCAGCATCGAGGCTGACAGTGTTGTAGGCGGTGTTGGCTTCCATGGCTTCGATGACATCGTCAACAGTGATGTCGAGTTTCTTGGCAATTTCGGCAGGAGTCGGAGAGCGGTCAAGCGCATGTGTGAGTTCGTCGCGTGCCTTGCTGACTTGCACGCCAAGTTCCTGAAGACGACGCGGAATGCGAATGGCCCAAGTTTTGTCACGGAAGTGCCGTTTGATTTCGCCGACGATGGTCGGTGTCGCATACGTTGAAAATTCAAAACCAAGCGCGGGATCAAATCGGTCGATCGCCTTAATCAAGCCAATCGTTCCAACCTGCACAATGTCATCAAGTGGTTCGCCGCGATCCATGAACTTGCGAGCCATGAAATGTACAAGCGGCAAGTGTCGCTCAATCAAGGCAGCACGAAGTGTCTCGCGTTCAGGACTGTTGACATCAAGAGCCGCCAACTGCTCGAGCATCTCGCGATCGTGTTGTCGCGAGTCAGCTTCAGGCACTCACGCCCGCCTTGGCGGTCAAGTGGACGATGACGTTGCCGGCGTCGTTGCGTGAACTAGAAACTTCATTCACAAGGGCTGTGAGAACGGTCCAGCCAAATGATGAACGGTCTGGCTCTTGGCCCGTGGTCGGTCCCTGCAAGACAATCGCAAGTTCGCTGCCATCAACGGTGAACGTGATGTCGATGTTGTCGTTGCTGGTTGCATCAACGAGGAATGCGAATGCTTCATTGACCGCCAGACGCAAATCTTCGATTTGATCCATCGTGAGGTCGCAATGAGCCGCGACATGAGCACTCGTGCTACGGACAAGCCCTACATAGTCGGCTTGCGCTGGAACTGAAATGTGAATTGTTGCCACACCGAAAACGGTAACGCACAAATCCGGTGAAATCGGACAAGGATGCGATTAAGAACCGAGTTCTTTTAGTGCGTCGCCAGTCATGCGATAGGTCATCCACTCGTCTTGGGCAACGGCGCCAAGTTTTTCATAAACATCAATGGCTGATTGGTTCCATTTGAGAACCCACCATTGGAAGCGCGTGTAATTGTTTTCTTCACAGATTTTGGCGAGCTCGGACATGAGCGCCTTGCCAAAACCTTCGCCGCGGAATTGTGGTCGCACGTAAAGGTCCTCGAGGTAGATGCCGTGACGGCCTTCCCAGGTGCTGTAGTTCAGGAACCAGATCGCCATGCCGGCAAGGCCTTCACCTGCTGGATCATCAATGACATGCGCGAACGCAGCAGGATGTCCCGAAGGAGTGTCGGCGCGATCGCGCGCGACCTCCATGCTGTC
>JALQVI010000073.1 GCA_023260395.1 Candidatus Nanopelagicales bacterium | reverse complement strand
TGCAATACGGCCTTTGCGTGGCTTGGCATGCAACTTGGGTCCGACGCAATTGACGCACAAGCCAAGAAATTTGGATTCGAGACTTCATTTGAAGTGCCGATGACCGCAGCGACCAGCCACTTCCCCACAAACCTGAATGCGCCGCAAACCGCAATGAGTGCGATCGGTCAATTTGACGTTCGAGCCACTGCATTACAAATGGCGATGGTTGGAGCCGGAATTGCAAATGACGGCGTTGTGATGAAGCCCTATCTTGTCTCGCAAGTCCTTGGTCCAGATTTAACCATTTTGCAAAACACCGCCCCGTCGGCATTTGGCCGGGCAATGTCAAGCGAGAACGCTGCAATCTTGCGCGACATGATGATCAACGTTGTTTCCCATGGCACCGGTTCAAATGCACGCATCTCTGGTGTTCAAGTGGGTGGCAAAACTGGAACCGCCGAAAACACTCCTGGTGAATCAGCCCATGCATGGTTCGTTGGAATTGCCCCGAATGAAAATCAACCCGTCGCCGTTGCTGTTGTTCTTGAACACGGTGGCGGAGCAACAGAAGTAAGTGGCAACAAACTTGCTGCACCAATTGCTGCCCGTGTTATGCGCGCCGTAATTGGACGATAAGAGACAATAGAAGTGCTGTAAGCCAGCACATTTTCAAGGAGAACTTAAGTGAGTGAAATCTCGCGACTAGGCGAACGTTATGACCTTGGCCAAATCATTGGCCGTGGCGGTATGGCCGAAGTCTATGAAGCCACCGATGCACGTTTAAACCGTCGAGTGGCAATCAAAGTGTTGCGCGGCGAACTCGCCAAAGACCCGATGTTCCTTGAACGCTTCCGTCGCGAAGCTCAATCAGCTGCGGGACTGAATCACCCGAACATCGTTGCTGTGTATGACACAGGCGAAGACACCGTCAACGGTGTGACCATTCCTTACATCGTTATGGAATTTGTCGATGGCATCACCCTGCGCGAGATGCTCAACAACGGTCCGCGCATTTTGCCTGAACGCGGGCTTGAAATTGTGGCCGGCGTATTGGCGGCCCTTGATTACGCACACCGCCACGGCATCATTCATCGCGACATCAAACCAGCAAACATCATGATTAATGCACATGGCGATGCCAAGGTCATGGATTTTGGTATTGCTCGCGCAGTCAGCGATGCTGCCACATCTGTTACCGCGACATCTGCTGTCATGGGAACCGCACAGTATCTCTCGCCTGAACAAGCTCGAGGTGAAGTTGTCGATGCACGTAGCGACATTTACTCTTCGGGTTGCGTGCTTTATGAATTGTTGATTGGTACTCCACCTTTTAATGGTGAGACGCCAGTATCAATTGCTTACCAACATGTGAACGAGGCTCCAAAGGCTCCATCGTTACTCGATCCATCAATTCCACTTTCCTTGGATGCCATCGTGCTACATGCTTTGGCCAAGCATCCAAGCCACCGATACCAAACGGCCGCGGAAATGCGTGCGGATGTCGAACGTGCGATTGCAGGAATGCCAATCAGCGCACCAACGCCGCAACCAACAGTGGCTACTCACGTATTTGATAACACTGCAGCAATGCCAACAATTGCTACCCCGATTGTGATGACCCAAGAAGCAACAAACGCCCCACAGAAAAAGAAGCGCGGTCGTTGGATTGCAACGTCACTTGCGGCTATCAGCGCCGCTGCGATTTTGATTTTCCTTGGACAACAACTTTTTGGAAGTCGCCCAGTCATCGTTTCGGTACCTGACCTCAAAGGTAAGACTGTTGCCGAAGCCACCACTTCGCTGACGAATGTTCAGCTGGTCCTCGGTCAACAAGACGCAAAGGCTGACGATAACGCCGCCAAGGGCACGATCATCAGTCAAGACCCTGCTGCTGGTGAAAACATCGAACAGGGACAAGCAATCAACATCACGGTTTCCAGCGGCAAAGAACAAACAACCGTCCCTGACTTGGTTGATTTAGCTCGCGTCGACGATGCCCGAATCGCATTAACTGATGCTCGCCTGATTCTTGGTAAGCAAACGCAGGTGGATAGTGACAAGCCCGAAGGCACGATTGTGTCGCAAAGTGTGTCGCCAAACTCCAGTGTGGATGTAGGCACGCGTGTTGATGTGGAAGTTTCTTCTGGCAAGGTTGCTGTTCCTGATGTTGTGAACAAGACCAAGACGCAAGCCCGCAATGACTTAATCAATGCCGGTTTCCAAGTTCAGATCACCTACGAAGCAACTGATGTTGAAGCGCCTGGCACAGTACTTGCACAAACTCCCGCAGCAAAGACCATGGTAAAGAAGGGAACGACCGTAACCATTACCGTTGCGCAAGCTCTTCCAATTCCGTCGACAACGCCAACACCGACTACTTCACCCTCGGCATCGCAATCGCCAACAACTACTCCGTAATCAAGTAAGAGTAGGCTGACTTACGTGACTCGCATTCTTGTTGTTGATAACTACGACAGCTTTGTATTCAACTTGGTGCAATACCTCGCGCAGTTGGGTGCCAAAGTTGACGTAAAGCGCAACGATGAAGTCACCATCGAACAAGCCCGCGAATACGACGGCATCCTGCTTTCGCCTGGTCCCGGAGCACCTGCAGATGCTGGCATTTGCATCGACATCGTCAAAGAACTTGGCGGCGAAGTTCCTATTTTTGGTGTGTGCCTTGGTCACCAAGCAATTGCCGAAGCCTACGGAGCAGTCGTATCGCGTGCACCTGAGTTGTTACACGGTAAAACCTCTGAGGTCTTCCATCACAACGAAGGTGTTCTTGAGCCGTTAAATTCACCATTCATTGCAACGCGCTACCACTCACTTGCCGTCGAGCGTGACACGTTACCCGATGAACTAGTCGTCACAGGTGAAACTGAAAGTGGCGTCATCATGTCGATGCGCCACATCACTAAGGACATCGAAGGCGTGCAATTTCATCCTGAATCAGTTTTAACTGAGGGCGGGTACCAAATGCTCGCCGAATGGCTAGTTCGCTGCGGCGACAACAATGCGCGCGAACTTGCAAAAGGTTTGTCGCCCGTTATTTCGAAATAGCTATTGACCAATTGATCCTTGCCACGCAGGCAAGGTAGCTTGATTGTCGATTGTCACTTTCCAGCCAAGACCCAGTTTGTCGACGTACTGTTTATACAGTTTCACACCGGGCTCATCGTTCAATGCTTTTTGTAGGTCAGCGACGTTTCCTACCGCAGTGACAACGAATGGCGGGCTATAGACCCGGCCTTGAAGTAGAAGAGTATTGCCTACGCATCGAATGGCCGATGTGGTGATGATGCGTTGATCCATTACTTGAACGCCGGTTGCGCCCCCACGCCACATTGCGTTCACCACAGATTGAACATCCTGCTGATGAACCACCAAGTCGTCGGGTCCTACGTTGTCTGGCAATGAGGTGCCGTTGGCGTCCGGAGCATCCGTTAACTCAACGCGTAATGCCGAACCTGAGAGTGGCTGAAGTCCGGTAGCTGCTTCTAGTTGACTAATTTTTGAGGTCAAAGCCGGGTCGATTTGATCGGCGCTCAGTGCATCAACTTTTGCTTGGGCGCCGGCCACACGATCAGTGAGTACAGCGACATGGTT
Source organism: Candidatus Nanopelagicales bacterium (assembly GCA_023260395.1). Classification (GTDB taxonomy): domain Bacteria; phylum Actinomycetota; class Actinomycetes; order S36-B12; family UBA5976; genus UBA5976. The sequence goes on along the minus strand of JALQVI010000073.1, from coordinate 2,195 downwards.
GGCGCGTTGAATGACAAGTCCACGTAAATCTTCGACACCACCGGTACGCAAGTTAGTACCTTCGGCAGTAAATGAACTGGCGACAAACAGCAGACCTGCAATCATCGCAATGACGGCGCTGACCAACACGCGAGGATTAATTGAAGGCTTACTCATAAGTTGTCCACAAGGTTATCCACGGCTGTGGGAAAATTACATTGATGTAATTCGTTTTATTATTTCCAGCGAGTGGCTAGGCCAAACCCAATACCAATAAAGCCAAATCCGACCAAAATATTTTCTAAGTTGTTGAGGTTCTTCATTACAGGCACTTGGTTGCCAGCTAAGTAGAACACCACAATCCACAGGAGTCCCACAATCATCAGGGTCAACATGGTTGGAACCAACCATGCCGGATTGCCGATGCGAATAGCCTTTGCGCCAGGCTGTGCCGGCGGTGTGTAAGCAGGTTTTTTCGACTTACGGGACTTTGATAGTGGCATGTTTCTACCTTACTTTGCTTGAGGTGGGCTAGAAGCCCGAAACCAACTGTTGAATGTCATTTGTGCGCATGATCGTTAAACCCACAAGGACCAACGCGATTACTGCAAGTCCGGCCCATTCGAGGTTCTTGTTGCGTTTGGTATCAGATTGAACCATCACGAAGGCAACCGCCGCACCAACCGCAGCTCCGCCAAGGTGAGCTCGCCAATCGATGCCGTGAGCGACCGCACCGATGAGCAAGTTAACCAATAGCAAAGTCGCTAGTTGAGTCGTATCTGCGCGAATAGCTCGGCCGATCACCATCGTTGCAGTCATCAAACCAAAAATTGCACCGCTGGCCCCAACAGAGACGATGGCAATGTCAGAAAAATAGTAAGACGTAACACTGGCGCCTACAGCAGCCAAAAAGTACACGGCAACATAGCGACGAGTGCCTAAGTAGTACTCCAAGCCAGGACCGAGTAAATACAACGCATACATATTGAACGCGATGTGCAAAAAGCCAGCATGTAAAAACGTTGCAGTGAGTAGTCGATAAAACTCACCTTGCGCCACTGCCGGCGGAAACATTCCGAAGTCTTTAGCTGCGAAAACACTTCCACCGGTCAGTAGCCCAATGGCAAAGATTGCTACGCATGCGACCAAGATCGAACGAGTAACAATTGGCATCTTGCTAAGGAAACTCTGATTTGCCACGTTAACTACCTTCGAGTTCTTGGGCGATGCACAATCAGGGCATTGATAGCCAACTGGAGCATCGACCATGCACTGGGTGCAGATAGGTTGGCGACACCGCGTGCAAAAGATCGCGGTTTCTTTATTCGAGTGTCGATAGCAAGGTTGCATGATTAATCCCGAGTTACGGTGACGCTTTCGATTACGACATCATTCTTTGGACGGTCCATGTGACCAGTTTCAACCGCAGCAATTGCATCGACGACGTCGCGGCTAGCTTGATCAGCAACTTCACCAAAGATGGTGTGCTTGAAGTTCAACCAAGTTGTTGGTGCAACGGTGATGAAGAACTGTGATCCATTTGTGCCAGGTCCAGCGTTTGCCATTGCAAGCAGGTAAGGCTTGTCGAATACAAGTTCTGGATGTGGTTCGTCTTCGAAACGGAAGCCTGGGCCACCAGTTCCAAGACCGAGTGGATCGCCACCCTGAATCATGAAGCCAGGAATGATGCGGTGAAAAATGGTGCCATCGTAAAGTGGCGTGGCTTTGGTTTCACCAGTTCCTGGGTGAGTCCATTCGTGCGTGCCTTCGGCAAGGCCCAAGATTGTGCGCGCAGTTTTTGGCGCATGGTTTTCAAAAATGTTGATCTTGATGTCACCGTGGTTGGTGTGCAGAGTCATGGTTGTCATGTGTGTAATCCTTTCACACGTTATAGACGTAAGGCCCGAATGCTTTCGCACACGGGCCTTACGTTATGAGTTTTTATTACTGCTTTGCAGCACGCACATCAAGAGTTACGTCAGCTGAAACTTCTGGGTGTAGACGAACTGACACCGAGTGCTTGCCAACGAGCTTGATTGGTGCGCCCAAAACGATCTTGCGCTTATCAACCGTGGTGTTGGTGATTGCAGATGCAATTTCCGACACTGTGATTGAACCGAAGAGTCGACCTTCGCTGCCAGCACGAGCTGAGATAACAACTGGCGCTGATTCGAGAGCTGCCTTGATTTCAAGTGCGTGTTCGCGGTCACGAACTT
>JALQVI010000072.1 GCA_023260395.1 Candidatus Nanopelagicales bacterium | reverse complement strand
AACACCCATGTTGACGTCGAGCATGTCGGCGCCACCAGCGATCTGGTCGCGTACGTCAATCTCGACAGTGGACATATCGCCAGCGCGAAGCTTCTCTTGGAACAACTTGCGACCGGTTGGGTTAATGCGCTCGCCGATGATGACGAATGGCACATCGTGACCGATGGTTACTTCCTTAGTTGCTGAACTAACAACTGTATGCATTACTGTTCCTCTTCCGTTGATGTCAGAACGCGCTTGCGTCCCAATTCGGTCATAAGTCGTTCGAGAGTGTCGTCATTGCGGAAGTCAGTGACGTGAAGGCCACGGACGCCCGGCTGTGCAAGTGCATGCTGTGCGATTTCAAGGGTTTGCTTGAATGCTTCTTCGGCAGGATCGCTTGCATTTTCAACGCGCTTGATTTGTTCTTCTGGAATGTCGATGCCAGGCACTGCGTCATGCATGAAGTGCAATGGACGAGCTCCCTTAACCAATACAACTGCTGGCAACAAGGCAATCTTGCCTTCGAGACCTGCGGCCTTAACACCAGCGCAGAAACGTTCCATGCGATCTTGGTGATAGCAAATTTGTAGCTGCAGGAACTTGGCTCCAGCTGCGTACTTCTTGGCAACGCGCTGCACGCGGTATTCGAATGGTGGTGCACCTGGATTTTCAACTGCACCAATAAACATCGGTGGAGCTGGATCAAGTTTGCGACCTGACATGTACTGGCCACGCTTCAATGTGCTCATCAAGCGCACAAGTTGTGGTCCATCAAGATCGAATACGCGACGTGCTTCTGTTTCATCACCCGCGGTGACATCGTCACCGGTGAGTGCACAGAAGTTTTCGATACCGAACATTGCAGCACCGACGATATCGGCCTGTTGTGCGATGCGATTCTTGTCTCGGCACACAACTTGCATGATTGGTTCGAGGCCGAGTTGCTTCATCGCAATTGCGCTTGCAAGGTTTGATGCGTGTGCGTGCGCAGCTGGATTGTCAGTTGCGTTGACGCCATCAAACCAACCACGAAAACGATCGGCAGCTTTCTTTGCCTTTTCCATGCCGTTGCCATCAAGTGATGGGAACTCTGCAGTGAAAACCGACTCGTTGGTCTTGGTAATCAACTCTTCGAGACGTGACATTACTCGCCTGCCTCTTCAGTCGTTGCTGCCCAACCCTTTGGCGTCCACTTGTCGCGCTTGCTAAAGAAGTTCTTCCATGAGGAGCCACCCTTAAGGCGGTTATCGACAGGTGGACGAAGGTGATTGAACTCTTCTTTCCAAGACTCTGGAAGCGGCCAGGCCTGGGTACGTTCGTACCCCTTTGTCCACACGCAACGCATTTCTGGCTTCACTTCACAGTGTCCGTTTTCACGAACACCGCCACAAGGACCATTACGTAAAGTCTTTGGGCAATTCATTGGGCATGTCATGCCGGTCGAGTGCAAAACGCACTGACCGCACATTTGGCAGCCCCAAACTGGTCCCTTGACTACGTGTTCAAGAGATGCAATAAATTCAGCCACGAGTGCTACTTATGCAGAGCGCTTGGCAGCGATCAAGTCTTTGGCAATGCGAACAGCAGTTGCAGCATCAGCTGCGTAGCCATCAGCGCCAACAACATCTGCGTATTCCTGAGTTACTGGAGCGCCACCGACCATAACGATTACGCCTTCGCGCAGACCAGCTTTACCAAGTTCGTGAATGTTGACCTTGAACATCGGCATGGTGGTGGTAAGGAATGCTGACATGCCAACGATGTCTGGCTGGTGTTCCTTCACTGCTTCGACAAACTTTTCAGGTGAAACCTGAACGCCGATGTCGATGACCTGGAAGCCAGCGCCTTCGAGCATGATGTTGACGAGGTTCTTGCCGATGTCGTGAACGTCACCCTTGACGGTTCCCATAAGGAACTTGCCAACAGTCTCAGCACCGGTGTCTGCGAGGAGCGGACGAAGTACGTCAAGTGCACCTGACATCGCACGACCAGCGATAAGCATTTCTGGAACGAAGTAGTCGCCGCGCTCAAAACGAGCGCCAACTTCTTCGAGCGCTGGGATGAGCGCATCGAAAAGTAGTGAATCTGGCGAGATGCCATCGGCAAGCGCCTGGTTGGTGAGTTCGAGTACGCGTGGGGCGTTACCCTCCATCGTGCGTTCGTACAATTCGCTCAGTAGGTCGCTCATGCCGCTCCTTCATGTTCTGGTTTATATGACTGTGCTACCTCGCGCGCCATTACCGAGGCAATGCGCACTTCGTCTGTTTCTTTGATTCGATCTGTTGGTGCGGTCACGCTCATTGCGGCGATGACTTTACCGTTTGGACCTGAAACGGGAACCGATACGGCCACCAATCCAGGCTCAAGTTCGTTACGGATTACCGCGTAACCACGTTCACGCACCTGACGAAGCTGACGCTCCAACTGGTTAATGTCGGTGATTGTCTCGCTAGTGCGAGAGGTCATGAGGTCTGGAAGAGTCGCGGCGCCGTATGCCAAAAGGACTTTTCCAGCAGCCGAGCAGTGGCTCGGCACACTTTCGCCTACCCAGTTGCGGCTACCTAATAGATACGAGCCTTCGACCTGGGCGATGCTGTCAACGCCCAAACGGCCTGGAACAGCGAGATTGACGGTTTCATGTGTGATGTGAGCCACATTTTCCATGGCTGTATTCATCGATTCGATGAGGGCTGCGTATGCCCCACCCTGAATTGCATAGTTATTCAGGACCGGTCCTGGCTCAAAACCACCTAATGGGCTGCGGGCCAAAAGGCCAGAACGCTCAAGCGCACTAAGGATTCTTGAGGTTGTGCCCTTGGCTAAACCGGTAGCAGCGACCAATTCGGTCAAAGTCTGAGGATCTTCGGCAGTCATGACACGAACTAATAGGTCGCAGGCGCGATCGATGGCCTGTGTGCCAGTTACTTGCTTGTCAGCTGGTGCAGTCATGTTCGCCCTCCTGTACTTATTGCCGTTACTCATTTCCTAGGTAATTTCCCAAGAAATAAAAGGTTTTATTGTGAATTTAATTTTTTTTCACAATCTGGAACCTATGTTCCACATCGTACTGTACGTTAGTTACCGTTCGTCAAGCCATTTGGAGGAAAAATGTTCCAGAACAAGATGCCGCGTTTCGAAATTCTTTCGGAAGACGCCATGGCAGTACTGGATAAAGGTTGGCGCCGTATTGTCAGCGAAATGGGTGTTGAGTTCATGCACGATGGTGCTCTTGAACTTTTCCGCCAGGCTGGCCAGAAGGTTGAAGGCAATCTTGTTAAGTTCGACCCAGAATTTATTCTTGCTCAGGTAGCGAAAGCTCCGAGCGAATTCGATGTTCAGGCCCGCAACCCACAGAACAATGTCCACATCGGTGGCGACTCAATGGTTTTCGTTGGTAACTACGGTTCACCATTCGTTCGTGATCTCACAGAGCGTCGCACCGCAACATTTGCGGATTACAAGAACCTTGTGAAACTCGCACAATCATTCCCATTGATGGACAGTGCCGGCCACACCATCTGTGAACCAGATGACCTTTCACTTGATAGCCGTCACATTGATATGACCTACGCGCTACAGACAATGACTGACAAGTTCTACATGGGCAACGTCATCTCGGGTCCAAACGCAGCGGATGTCATCAAGATGTCAGAAATTCTTTTCGGCGGTCGTGAAGCAATCGAGAAGACACCTGCAACAGTTTCGTTGATTAACTGCAACAGCCCACTTCGCTGGGATGATCGCATGCTTGATGCAATGTTTGAATACTCAGCAGCCAACCAGGCCGTTATCTTGACACCGTTCATCATGATGGGCGCAATGTCACCAGTAACAATTCCTGCTGCACTTGTGCAACAGATTGCTGAAGCATTGTCAGGACTTGCACTTGCACAGCTCATTCGTCCAGGCGCACCAGTTATCTTCGGTTCGTTCATGTCCAACGTTGATATGCAGAGTGGTTCGCCACAATTCGGTACACCTGAATCCGCAATGGGTCAGCTGTGCACCGGTCAGATTGCACGTCACTTCGGTTTGCCATTCCGTTCCGGCGGAGGCTTGAACGCATCACAGACTGTTGATGCACAGGCTGGCTACGAGACCTACACAACCATGATGGCGACCTTCCTTTCAGGCACCAACTACGTACTTCACTCAGCCGGCTGGCTCGAAGGCGGACTTGTTGCAAGCTTTGAAAAGTTCGTCATGGACAACGAAATTCTTGGACAGCTTCAGACTCAGTTCACACCGCTGAACGTGACTGAAGAATCACTCGCATTCGGTTCACACATTGAGGCTGGCCATGGCGGTCACTTCCTTGGAACCATGCACACACTCGAGAACTTCCGTACCGCGTTCTACCGTCCGTTCTTGTCATCCTCCGACAACTTCGATCGCTGGACACGCAATGGTTCGAAGACAACAGATGTTCGCGCAAGCGAAATCGCACACAAGATGATCGACGAATTCGAAGCACCTGCCATGGATGAAGCAATCAAGGCAGAGCTAGACGAATGGACAACAAAGCGAAAGAAGGAATTGGACGCATGAGTTCAGATATCGAAATTGCCCGCGCGGCAACGACGGAACACATCAACACAATCGCAGCCAAAATCGGGATTCCTGAAGACGCAGTTCTGAACTATGGACCTAACAAGGCCAAAGTTTCTATGGACTTCATCTCGGGCCTGAAGGACAAGCCACGCGGCAAGCTCGTGTTGGTAACTGCAATGACCCCTACCCCAGCCGGTGAAGGCAAGACCACAACAACTGTTGGTCTTGGCGATGGCCTCAATGCCATTGGCAAGAAGACAATCGTTGCTCTTCGCGAACCATCACTTGGTCCATGCTTTGGCATGAAGGGTGGCGCAGCAGGTGGCGGTTACGCACAGGTTGTTCCCATGGAAGACATCAACCTTCACTTCACAGGTGACTTCCACGCAATCGGCGCAGCACACAACTTGCTCACCGCATTGATCGACAACCACATCTATTGGGGCAACTCACTAGGCATCGATGTTCGACGTATCGCATGGAAGCGCGTCATCGACATGAACGACCGTGCACTTCGTCAGATCACTGCTGCACTTGGTGGACCAGGAAATGGCTACCCACGCGAAGCTGGATTCGACATCACAGTTGCTTCTGAAGTTATGGCGATTCTTTGTCTAGCTCTGGACATGGAAGACCTTGAGCGTCGCCTTGGCAACATCGTTGTTGGTTACACCCGCGACAAGGTTGCAATCACCGCAGCTCAGCTCGATGCACATGGCGCAATGGCCGTTCTTTTGAAGGACGCACTTATGCCAAACCTGGTTCAGACTCTGGAAAACAACCCAGCGTTTGTTCACGGTGGACCATTCGCCAACATTGCACACGGTTGCAACACCGTACTTGCAACAGACACCGCACTTCGCCTTGGCGATTACGTTGTGACCGAAGCTGGCTTCGGCGCTGACCTCGGTGCTGAAAAGTTCTTTGACATCAAGTGCCGCAAGGCCGGTCTAGAACCAGCAGCAGCAGTCATCGTTGCAACCGTTCGCGCACTCAAGATGCACGGTGGCGTTGCTAAGGATGACTTGGGCAAGGAAAACGTGGCAGCTGTTGAAGCTGGCCTAGCTAACCTTGGCCGCCACATCCGCAACGTCAAGAAGTTTGGCGTTCCAGTTGTCGTTGGCGTGAACAACTTCACCACAGATACACCTGCTGAATTCGATGCAGTCCAGAAGTACTGTGCTGAACTTGGCGTCAAGGCTGTTCTTTGCACCCACTGGGCCGAAGGCAGCAAGGGCACTGAAGAACTCGCACGCGAAGTTGTTGCACTCGTTGAAAGCGGAA
>JALQVI010000071.1 GCA_023260395.1 Candidatus Nanopelagicales bacterium | reverse complement strand
GACGTTCGCTAGCCGCGGCAATCTGCTCGACATTTACCAGACCCAGCGCATCTTCGATTTGTGCCTCGAGCCCGATGGAACCAACCGGAATCCCGTTTGCACTTTCCAATTCCGCAATGCGCGTATCCACGGCTTGAAGTTGCGCGGCAGTCTGAACTTTGGGTACCAGAATGCAATGAAGTTTGTCGCCGGCTTGCTCAATCACTTGGGTCAGGTCATCCGCCGACCACTGTGAATCCAATGCGTTAATCCGCACCGAAATCAATCGGTCGCCGTACCCACCTTCGAGCAGTGCCGCGATGACATTGGCACGCGCTTCAACTTTGACCAGTGGCGAGACAGAGTCCTCTAAATCAAGGAAAAGGGCGTCAGTTTTTAGGCTTCGAGCCTTGTCCAACATCCGAGGATTACTGCCTGGAACCGCAAGCGTTGAACGCCGTGCCCGCATAACCGCCATAATCTCGCTCCCTTTTCGCATTTAGCCTACGCCAGCGGTCCAATTCACTTGCAAATTCACGATAACCTGCCTATGTGACGACAACAGCAACCCGCATCTATCTGGCCCGACTGGCCGGTTCGGCAGTGTTTGACCCTGCCGGTGACCAAGTCGGCAAGATTCGCGATTTCGTGGTGTCTGCTCGTTTTTCAGGTCGTGCGCCAGTTGTGCTTGGCGTCGTCGTCGAAGTAGCACCTCGTCGCCGAATCTTTGTCCCTATGTCTCGAGTTACTGCAATTGACCCTGGATCAGTTGTGACCAGCGGCACCGTGAACTTGCGTCGTTTTGAACGTCGTCCTGACGAGAAGTTAGCGATTGCTGAATTGCTCGATCGTCGCGTCTCGATGACCATCGGCGGCGAAAAGGTGTCCGTCGAAGACATCGCTATGGTGCAAAACCGAATGCGCGAATGGGAAGTGTCTCGTTTATTCGTGCGTAAGGGTGGTTCAACGTTCGGCCGTCGCGGCTCGACTGTGACTGTGGAATGGAACGAAGTCACGAGCTTGTTCACCGAAGCCGAAGTTCAAGGCGTAGACCACTTGCTTGCTTCGGTCGAAACAATGCGCCCTGCTGACTTAGCGAACTTGATTCAGGAACTTCCCAACAAGCGACAGCTGGAATTGGTTAGCGGACTTGATGTTGAAAAACTTGCTGACGTTTTTGAGGAACTTCCCGAAGACCTTCGAGTAGAAATCATGGGCGCACTTGGCATTGAGCGCGCAACTGATGTTCTCGAAGAAATGGATCCGGACGACGCAGCTGACTTGCTGAGCGAGCTGCCACCAGAGCAAGCCGAGGAATACCTCGATGCAATGGAACCAGATGAAGCCGAAGACTTGCGTCGCCTTTTGGCATACGACGACTTCAGCGCCGGCGGCATGATGACGACTGAGCCGATTGTGATGTCAACGGATGCAACTGTTGCCGAGGCATTGGCGCGGGTACGTGCACCCGAGCTTTCACCAGCGCTGGCATCACAGGTTTATGTTGTACGTCCACCGCTCGAGACGCCTACGGGACGTTACATCGGCGTTGCACACGTTCAGCGACTACTGCGCGAACAGCCATCGCAATTGGTGTCGGCCATTTTGGATACGTCACTTGAACCAATCGGCCCTGGGGCCCCATTAAGCCAAGTAGCCCGCTACTTTGCGACCTACAACTTGGTAGCACTACCTGTTGTAGACGAGAATGATCATCTGATTGGTGCTGTCACTATCGATGACGTTATTGACCACATGTTGCCGGAGAATTGGCGAGAAAACGAGTTAGACGAGGAGGGCTAATCATGGCACGTGAAGAACGACGTGGACCACGTCTTGATCAGCCACTCGAGCGTGGCCGTTCACTTCGCCCAACTGTTGATTCCGAGACCGCTGGTCGCGTAAGCGAGCGTGTTGCACGATTCCTTGGTTCGTGGCGCTTCTTGGGGTACATGACTCTTGTCATCACTGCCTGGATTTTGTGGAACACATTGGCGCCTAAAGACATGCGCGTTGATGAATTCCCATTTCTATTTTTGACGTTGGCATTGTCGCTACAAGCTTCCTACGCTGCTCCCCTGATTTTGCTCGCGCAAAATCGTCAGGCAGACCGCGACCGTGTTCAATTCCAAGAAGACCGCGATCGCACAGAACGTTTGATTGCAGATTCTGATTACCTCACTCGCGAGATTGCATCGCTGCGTCTTGCACTAGGTGAAGTTGCGACGCGTGATTACTTACGTGGCGAAATCCGCTCTTTGCTGGAAGAATTTGGCGAGTTACTTGAGTCATCAAAAAATGATGATGACAGCGTCGAAAAATAATTAACTAGGAGATACTTCGTGTCCGTCTCGATCGATGCAATCAATGCTGCCCTCGCAACTGTGATTGACCCTGAAATCAAACGACCTATTACCGAGATCGGCATGGTCAAGAGCGTCGAGCTGTCGGATTCAGGCGTTGCCACCATCGGTGTGTACTTAACAATCAAGGCATGCCCTATGCAGGACACCATTGTGACGAGTGTTCGCGAAGCAGTGAGCAAAGTGCGCGACGTCAACGAAGTCATTGTTGAACTTGATGTTATGAGCGATGAACAACGTGCAACATTGCGTGAAAAATTGCAAGGACCTACGAAAGAAATTCGCTTTAATGCTCCTGGTTCAACGACAAAGATTTTCGCTATTGCTTCAGGCAAAGGCGGCGTAGGTAAGTCATCCGTTACCGCAAACCTCGCTGCCGCAATGGCCGCTCAAGGTTTGTCGGTCGGCATTGTTGATGCTGATATTTACGGCCATTCCATTCCTGACATTCTTGGCATCACCGAAGCACCGCATCGCGTTGGCGAAATGATTATGCCGCCAAGCAACCACGGCGTGACCGTCATGTCGATGCTGCCATTCAAGCCACAAGGACGTCACGAGCCAGTAGCAATGCGTGGCCCAATGTTGCACCGCTACCTTGAGTCATTCTTGGCAGAGGCTTGGTGGGGCGACCTCGACGTATTGCTACTCGACTTGCCACCGGGTACGGGTGACATCGCGATCAGCACGGCACACCTGCTGCCACGCAGCGAACTCATCATCGTGACCACGCCGCAAGCGGCAGCCGCAGATGTTGCAATCCGTGCCGGCATGCTCGCGCCACAACTGAATCAGCGCATTGCTGGTGTCATCGAAAACATGTCTAGCTTTGCTTGCCCACACTGTGGCGAGCCAATCGACATGTTCGGGCATGGCGGTGGCGCTATGGTCTCGGAAGCTTTGAGCGCAACGATGGGAACTGATGTCCCACTATTGGGCAAGATTCCATTCGATCCACGCCTACGCGAAGATGGCGATTCAGGCGCGCCATTTGTTATTGATCATGCGGATGCACCAGCGGCGATTGCGCTGGCTGACATTGCAAAGGCACTGAGTTCAAAGCCACGCGGTTTGGCCGGCATGAGCCTGAACATCAGTCCATCGCGCAACTAAATTACGTTGCGTCTGGATCAAAGACGGCTTCGAGGCGAACGTCACGATTGCGGGATGGCATCGGTGCGCTTGACGTGGCGCTCGTGCCAACGACCCCACCAACAACGTCACCGATGATTGCACTGGGTCGAAGCGACTGCAGGTCACTCAGTGTTTTTGTGACAGCTTCAGACTCAACGTTGAGGTCATTCATCGCTTTGGTGGCCTGAGCGCGCAACGCCTTAACGGCGCGCGCAGCTTTGGAAGCCAACTCCGGCAGACGTTCTGGCCCAAAAACTATGAGCGCAAGAACGGCCAGCACAAACAGTTCCGGTAACCCGATTCCTAGCATGTGCTGGCCTTTCTAGCGTGTACGACTATTTCGCCGCGGATGAGCCAAGCACAACCTTGATTGTGGTGCCATCCTTGCGGGTAAGAGTCACGGTATCACCAACGGAATTGGCGCGAATACGAACGACAAGTTCAGTGCCATCAGCAATGCGATGACCATCCAACTTGGTGATGATGTCCCCCACCTTGACGCCAGCCTTTTCAGCTGGACCACCAGCGGTTACATCCGAAACGCGAGCGCCACCATCGGTGTAGTTCATGTCGAGCGCCACGCCAATAACAGGGTGTTCGGACTTGCCCGTATTGATGAGCTCCTCGGCTACGGCGCGAGCCTTGTTAATTGGAATGGCAAAGCCCAGACCAATGCTTCCGGACTGGCCACCCATCGACGAACCCGTTGTAGCAATCGCGGAATTCACGCCAACAACTTGACCTTGACCGTTAACCAGCGGACCTCCAGAGTTTCCTGGGTTGATCGCAGCATCAGTTTGGATTGCATTGATAAACGATGCACTTTGTTCGCCAGCAGTAACCGGACGGTTGAGTGCCGAGATAATGCCACTGGTTACTGTGCCCGAAAGGCCCAACGGTGAACCAATAGCAATCGAGGTATCGCCGACAACGACATCATCCGAGTTGCCTAGAACTGCAACTGGCAAATTACCCTTGGCTACCTTCAAGACAGCTAAGTCGTATGAATCGTCTGTGCCGACTACAGATGCAGTAGCTTCGGACTCGTCTTGGAATACAACTTTGATGTCAGCGCCTGCGCCAGCACCGACAGCCACATGGTTATTCGTCAAGATGTATGAATCCGTTGCCGTGCTCTTGATAACAAATCCGGAACCCGTTCCGGCACCTGACATTGATCGCACATCGATAGATACAACCGTTGGTAATACGCGCTTGGCGATGTCAGCGATGGAACCATCTGCACGCGGCGAAGTGTCACCTGAGGCGCTCGGCAATGCGATTGTGTTGGAGTTTGCGCTGTAGCCCGTGATTATCGCTGCGCTGCCCACACCGGCGATTACACCGGCAAGAACGCCAGCCAGCACTGCGGCTTTGGTCGATGAACCACGCTTTGCCTGTGGCGCTTCAGCAGTAACGGCTGGTTCATCGGGGCTCCACGTTGGATACACCCACGTTGGAGCGACCTGGGCAGATGGCGCCGCAGGAATGGCCACGTCAGCGACAGTGGCTTGTGTGGCCGATTGTGGGGCCTCAATGTCACCCTCTGAACCAACAACAAAACCTGGGACAGAAGATTGTGGTTCGCCAGCAGTCGGGCTAGCTTCAGGAGTTTGGCCAAATGTAGGTGGGGTCGCTACGGTTCCATCAACGTGAGGGGTTGTGGCGTCATCTGGCGTTTCAGTCATTGTCATTCCTTGAACGAGTCGGTCGTGCTAATTACTTACAGTCTCTATTGTGACCCAAAAATCGACACTGAAACTTCTTGCGAGCCTTCCTTCACGCAAACTTTACAAGAGCCGTACGCTTGCTTTATGGCACCAACAGATCCGCGCATTTTGGCTATTCACAAAGCATCATGGGACTTCGCCGAAAACTGGCAGTCCGAAGAGTCCATTCGCACTCATGCTCGAGTAAAAGCTGCAGAGATTGGCTGCCCAGCTATCGAACCTGGCGCTGGAGCAGCGTTACGCACACTTGCTGCGGCAGTCAAGGCTCACAACGTCGTTGAGATTGGAACTGGCGCTGGCGTTTCCGCGCTGTGGCTACTCGATGGCATGAACCCTGATGGTGTTCTCACCAGCATTGATAACGAGGCCGAGCATCAGCTCATTGCCAAAGAGGCGCTCACACAGTCAGGCATCTCCCCTAACCGCGTTCGCCTGATCAACGGTCGGGTGGATGAAGTTCTCGATCGCATGACCGAAGGCGCCTACGACCTCGTTTTTATTTCATCGCGACCAACCGAGCTAGAAGCACACATTTCTGCCGGGGTGAAGTTGCTACGCAAGGGTGGTTTGTTGGTAATCGACAATGCGCTCTGGCATCACAAGCTTGCTGATCCTGCGCAGCGCGATGCTGACACTGTTGCAATTCGTTCAGCAGTCGAGCACTTTGCCGACAACGACAGCTTTATCAGTTCACTACTACCCGTCGGTGGCGGATTACTCGTGAGCGTAAAGCGCTAGACGTTAAATAAAAGGTGAGGGCGACCATATGGTCGCCCTCACCTTTTACGTTTAAGAATTACTTCTTTGGCATCGTGCTGATTGTGTCAGCAAGCACTGCGCCAAGTTCCTTCACATCAGCCGCAGTTAGTTCGACTACGAGTCGGCCGCCGCCTTCGAGTGGCACGCGCAAAACATATCCGCGACCTTCTTTAGGGCATTCCATCGGTCCATCACCGGTGCGCGGCTTCATTGCAGCCATATTGCGACCTCTTTCACGTGAGCACAAAAGTGCAAATTTGTAGGTTTCTATTATCCCAAAACACTGCCCTAGAACGAAATCGGCGAGACAAAAGCCCTATAAAACATTGACTTTTTGCGCATCTGGCCACTTATCGACGGGTGATTTGAGCCAAACTCAAATTTC
>JALQVI010000070.1 GCA_023260395.1 Candidatus Nanopelagicales bacterium | reverse complement strand
AGCTTCGTCCTTGAATGTCTGGATGGTCTGAACTGAAGCGAATACCTCGTTCTGGATCATTTCGTCATCCTGCTTCAAGCCGGCAATAAGTGTTGGCTCAAAGAAGTAGCCACCGTTGGTGCGATGTGCCTTGCCGCCAGTGAGGATTTCAGCGTGTGCTGGAAGACGGTCAATGAATCCCTGAACGCGATCGAGCTGGTTCTGGCTGTTCAATGCGCCATAGAAGTGATCGTCATTTTCAGGTGCACCGAACTTAAATTCAGCAACCTTCTTGGCAAGCGCTTCGGAGAACTCCTTGGCGATGCCTTCTTGCACGATTACACGAGTACCGGCTGCACAGTCCTGGCCGGCGTTGTAGAGATTTGCTTCTGCAACACCCTGGACAGTCTTTTCGAAATCGCAATCGTCGTAGACCACAACAGGAGCCTTACCACCGAGTTCAAGGTGGATGCGCTTAAGGTCAGGTGCAGAGTTTGCAGCGATTTCCATACCAGCACGAACCGAGCCAGTAATTGATACGAGCGAAGGCGTCTTGTGCGCGACCATCGCGCGACCTGTATCGCGGTCACCGAAGATGATGTTGGCGACGCCAGCTGGAAGATGCTCTGCAAAAATTTCAGCCATAATCGCAGCCGTGTGCGGAGTTGTATCCGAAGGCTTGAGCACGATGGTGTTTCCCATGGCAAGCGCTGGAGCGAACTTCCATACCGCCATCAAGAGCGGGTAGTTCCATGGAGCTACCTGCGCACAAACGCCTACTGGTTCGCGACGAACAGTTGAGTCGTAGCCGGTAAGCCACTCGCCTGTTGACCAACCCGGTAGGTTGCGGGCCATAGTTGCGTGGAAACGAGTGTGGTCAATGCACTGTGGCATTTCTGCGTCGCGCATCCACCAGACTGGCTTGCCAGTGTTCTGGACTTCGGCAGCAATAAGTTCGGCGCTACGGGCTTCCATTGCATCAGCAATGCGAAATAGCGCAAGTGAACGCTCAGCTGGAGACGTACGCTTCCAACCATCGAATGCGCCAGCAGCTGCCTTAAATGCAGCATCTACATCGGCTTCGCGGGAAAGTGGGGCTTGACCATAAACCTGGCCGATAGCGGGGTTTTCAATTGGCATGTATTCGGTGTTTGAGTGATCAACGAATTTGCCATTGATGAGGTTCATCAGCGTCGTCATTTTCTTCCTCTACTTATTACGACTGGCTACGCCAGCTGCGGCTTCTAGTACGCACAATGCCCCGAGGCGAATTGTTCGTTCGTCAGATGAATCAATCGATGCATCAATTTCAGTAATGTCCATGCTAGTTACTCGAGGGTCCGAAGTGGCCAAAAACGTTAAATGACGCACCTCATCTGCTGACAATCCACCTGGAGTCGCAGCTGGACAGGCTGGAGCGACCGAACGGTCACACACGTCGACATCGAGGTCATAGTGAATCTGACCACCACCGGCGCCAGCAACTTCGAATGCTTGATCCATGATGCTCTCGAGTGAGCGACGGCGAAGTTCGCCGCGGTTAATCACCGTGATGCCAAAATCTTTCGCACGCTGTGCGTACACAGGTGAGTTCGCAAAATCGCTGATTGCGATTTGAACAATGCGCTTGCCATCAAGTCCGGCATCTTCGACGAGCTGGCGTACTGGAGATCCATTGCTGATGCCATTGCGCAAATCATGATGCGCATCGACGGTAATCAAGCCGGCAGTTGAGATGTCTTCGCCCCACAGTCCGCGAGCAACTGTGTAAGTGATGGCGTTGTCGCCACCAAGTGCGACAAGTAGGTCTTGAGTGCCACGAAGTTCACGCATCTTGGCGAATACTCGCTCGTTGCCTTCTTCGAAATCTGGATCTTCGACATCGCCAGCATCGCGAACGGACAAAGTGCTGATGTCGAGATCGTGTTCCCATGACCATGTGCCGTACCAATAGATGGCATCGCGCACAGCAGCTGGCGTTAAATGTGCGTTCGTTGGAGTAACCGAGGTGAGATGCGCAGGCACACCCACGATGGTGAGGTTCGTGTAATCGGCCGGCGGGCAATCAGCAATCCACTGCCCTGCTCGCAACCAACTCGGATCGTTATATCTCGCCATTGGGATACTCCTTCAACGTTTATTCGTTGGAAACACTTTATTTAACGTAGGCGGGATGCGAGGTCTCTTACTGATTTTTCTAGCGCCGCAACAATGTGAGTTTGGACATCTTCGTTGAAGTCGGATTTATGAAGAGTGCACGAAATAGCCGCCGTTGGATGACCAACACGATCAAGTACGGGCAACGCCAGTGACACGTATCCAGGTGTGACGTATTCATCTTCGAAAGCAAAGCCTCGACGACGTTCGGTAGCCAACACATCGCGAAGTTCAGCGATGCTTTGTGGACCATTGCCGGTTCGGTTCGTCAATGACTCGCTATTCGGGAAAATTGCACGGACTTGTGCGTCTGAAAATTGACTGACGATGGCGCGACCCGTTGCGGTGAGGTGAGCCGGTAGGCGGACTCCAACGTCGGTGACCAGAGTCATGCGAGCTTTCGGAATTTCTTTGAGCAAGTACAGCGTTTCTCGACCTTGCAAAATTCCAAGATGCGAAACGATCGGAACTTTCACGTGGGTAACCAAATTGCGCAAGATTGGTCGAGCAAGGCGCTCCAGCGGTTCGTGTCGCATATAAGCAGAACCAATTTCGAAGGCACTGACGCCAAGCCCCCAGGTGCGATCGTCTGGGAAGTAACTGACGAATCCTTCGGCCTCCATGGCTTGGAGTAAGTGATATGTCGAGGAACGAGGCAATTCGAGGTTGCGGCTGATGACAGCGGCAGGAAGCGAGCCGCTGGATGCCGCGAGGAGCTTAAGGACACTGAGCGTGCGCACGGCTGCGGGAACTTGCATCCTTGAACCTCTCAAATGTCTCGTATCCGAGACAATACCTCGTGCGGGACTGCGCGAACAACCACAACTGCGCGCGAAACTAGCAACACCTACTCATCACCTAGGCAGGTCGCACATGGTTTCAGGTCCACGTCCAGTTAAAGCAGCAACGGGTTCGGCAATCACCGCCCAGGGTTGGCAGCAAGAAGCAGCCATCCGCATGCTGATGAACAATCTCGACCCGGCAGTTGCTGAGCATCCCGATTCCCTCGTGGTTTATGGCGGTACCGGTAAGGCTGCGCGCAACTGGGAATCATTTGATGCCATCGTCAAGACCCTGACCAACCTCAAGAACGACGAAACCATGCTCGTCCAGTCCGGAAAGCCAGTTGGTGTTTTCCAGACTCACGAGTGGGCACCTCGCGTATTGCTCGCAAACTCCAACCTTGTTGGTGACTGGGCAACGTGGCCAGAATTCCGTCGCCTCGAGCACCTTGGTCTGACGATGTACGGCCAGATGACAGCTGGCTCGTGGATTTACATCGGCACCCAGGGCATCTTGCAGGGTACGTACGAAACTTTCGCCGCGGTTGCTGCGAAGAAGTTTGGTGGCACACTCGCCGGAACACTCACCGTCACAGGTGGTTGTGGTGGCATGGGTGGCGCACAGCCACTTGCAGTCACGATGAATGATGGCGTGTGCCTCATGATTGACATTGACCCAACGCGTTTGCAGCGTCGTGTTGAAACTCGTTACCTCGATGAAATTGCAACTGATCTTGATGATGCAGTTCGTCGCTGCTTAGCGGCAAAGGCCGAGCGTCGTGGACTCTCCGTTGGCCTGGTTGGCAACACCGCCGAAGTACTTCCAAAGCTTCTTGAAATGGATGTCCCTGTCGACATCGTGACCGACCAAACCTCGGCACATGATCCGCTGTATTACATTCCTGCTGGAATTGATTTTGCTGATGCTCGTGAATTGGCCGAGAAAAAGCCAGAAGAATTCACCGAGCGTGCCCAAGAGTCGATGGCACGTCACGTGGAAGCCATGGTTGGCTTCATGGACAAGGGCGCTGAAGTATTTGATTACGGCAACTCGATTCGCGACGAAGCTCGTAAGGGTGGCTACGACCGCGCATTCTCGTTCCCAGGCTTCATCCCGGCATACATTCGTCCGTTGTTCTGCGAAGGCAAGGGACCTTTCCGATGGGCTGCGCTTTCGGGCGATCCAAAGGATATTGCACGCACCGATAAGGCCGTGCTCGATTTGTTCCCTGAAAACGATCACTTGCGTCGCTGGATCACGATGGCCCAGGATCGCGTTGCATTCCAAGGTCTACCAGCCCGCATTTGCTGGCTTGGTTACGGCGAACGCGACAAGGCTGGCCTGGCGTTTAACGAACTCGTGGCTAACGGTGAAGTTAGCGCTCCGATTGTTATCGGTCGCGATCATCTTGACTGTGGTTCAGTTGCTTCGCCTTACCGCGAATCAGAGGCCATGCTCGATGGTTCGGATGCGATTGCTGACTGGCCATTGCTCAACGCCATGGTCAACATTTCGTCTGGCGCTTCGTGGGTATCGATTCACCATGGTGGCGGCGTTGGTATCGGTCGTTCGATTCACGCGGGCCAGGTTTCTGTTGCTGATGGCACACCTCTTGCTGCACAAAAGCTCGCTCGCGTATTGACGAATGATCCTGGCATGGGCGTTATTCGTCACGTCGATGCTGGATACGACCACGCGATTGATGTTGCCAAGGAAAAGCATGTGCATGTGCCAATGCTTGAAAACGGTGACTACCTTTAAATCATGAGCAACCAATTCACGCTGACTAACATCGGTCAACTCGTCACCAATGATCCAAACCTTGGGGATGGGTTGCTCGGTGTCATCCGTGATGCGGCGATCACCGTCAATGACGGTGTCGTCGAATGGGTTGGGCAATCAAGCCAAGCCGATCAGAGCACGCGCACCATCGATGTTGGCGGTCGTGTTTTGATTCCTGGTTTTGTCGATAGCCATTCCCACATCATGTTTGCCGGCGATCGTTCCGAGGAATTTGCTGCACGTATGGCCGGTATCCCCTATTCGGCCGGCGGTATCAAAGTCACGACGAATGCCACTCGCAATGCCAGCGACGATGAGTTGCGTCGTGTTGCGCAAAGCATGATTACTGAAATGCATGAAGCCGGCACCACAACGGTTGAAATCAAGTCGGGCTATGGACTGGATGTTGAAACCGAAGCACGCAGCCTGCGGATCGCGTCCGAGTTAAGTGAGGAAGTCACATTCCTCGGAGCTCACGTTGTTGCTCCAGAATTTGCAAATGATCCAGATGCCTATGTTGATTTGGTCGTTGGCAAAATGCTGGATGCGTGTGCTCCGTATGCCAACTGGATTGATGTGTTTTGCGACCGCGGTGCTTTCACCGAGGTACAGACCCAGCGCATTCTCGAAGCCGGCATGGCCAAGGGACTCAAGCCGCGCGTTCACCTGAATCAACTCGTACAAGGAAACGGCATTCGCATGGCCGTTGACTTGGATTGCGCATCGGCCGATCACCTGACGTACCTAACTGACGACGACATCAATGTGTTGGCCGCAAGTGACACCGTTGCTGGATTGGTTCCTGGCTGTGATTTCAGCACACGTTCGCCGCAATACCCTCGCGGTCGCGACTTGATTGATGCCGGCGCAGTCGTCGCACTATCGCCTGATTGCAATCCAGGCAGCAGCTTCACATCGAACATGCCGTTCTGCATCGCACTTGCCGTTCGCGAAATGCACATGACCGTTGACGAATCGGTGTATGCCGCGACAATGGGTGGCGCTATGGCACTTCGCCGCAGCGACATCGGCCATCTCGGTATTGGCGCTCGCGCAGACTTCGCCTTGCTCAATGCCCCCAGTTACATTCACTTGGCATATCGCCCAGGTGTCCCCATGATCAGCACAACTTGGAAAAACGGAAACGTGATTTACACCAAAGGAGACCTCGCATGAGTCGCACAGAAGTTGTTATCAACACATCAGGAATGACAACTCAAGACGTCATCGACATTGCTCGCCATGATGCCAAGGTCGTGATTGCGCCAGAAACTTTGGCGGCAGTTTCCAAGACGCGTGCACACATCGATGCTCTAGCTGCATCACCTGAACCGGTCTACGGCGTATCAACTGGCTTCGGCGCTTTAGCGAACCGCCACGTGTCGCCAGAGCTTCGCACTCAGCTTCAAAAATCACTCATTCGCTCACATGCCGCTGGCATTGGTGATCCCGTTGAACGCGAAGTTGTTCGCGCATTGATGACATTGCGCCTCAAGACGTTGTGTTCAGCTCGCACTGGTGTTCGTCAGGTCGTTGTTGAAACTATGGCCGCTGTCTTGAACGCCGGCATCACGCCAATCGTGCACGAATACGGTTCACTCGGTTGCTCTGGCGACCTTGCTCCCCTTGCACATTGCGCGCTCGTATTGATGGGTGAAGGCCGCGCAGTCGATAAGAACGGTGTTGAGCAGCCAGTTGCTGAATTATTCAAGTCGCACGGCATCGAACCGATTGAACTTCGCGAAAAAGAAGGCCTGGCTCTGATCAACGGAACCGATGGCATGCTCGGCATGCTCATCATGGCTATCGACGATTTGACGATGTTGTGT
>JALQVI010000006.1 GCA_023260395.1 Candidatus Nanopelagicales bacterium | reverse complement strand
CCGTCGCTATTTGGCGAAACCAATGTGGTTGTTATTTCAGGCATCGATTCCACAACTGACGACCTAAATCCGATGCTTCTGGATGCCAGCACAAACCCACCGGAGCATGTTCGTCTGGTGTTGCTTCACCCTGGTGGCGTCAAAGGTAAGAAGTTGCTCGATGGCATTCGCAAGACCGGCGCACTTGAAGCGAATTGCGCAGAACTTAAAAATAAAGACCTCGAAGCAGCATTAACGGCTGAATTCCGTAAACATGGCAAGAAAGCCACGGCGGATGCTGTCACTCAACTCCAGCAGGCGATTGGCACAAGCTTGAGCGAATTGCTCGCAGCAATTTCACAGCTGTGTGCTGATTCCGAGGCCGACATCATTGACGGTCAGATTGTAGCGTCGTTTTACGAAGGCGTTGCCGACGTTAAAGGCTGGAACGTCAGCGATGCGTTGTGGAATGCCAAGCCCATCGAGGTACTCGAACAATTCCGTTGGGCTGTTCACCAAGATAATTCGGCAGCAGTTCCGATGGTGATGGCAATGGCCAGCGGTTTGCGAACGTTGCTGAAGTACGCCGGCGCTCCTGCAGGTATGTCCGAAGGCGACATGGCATCCATGCTTGGTGTGCCGCCATGGCGCATTAAGTACTTGCGTGCGCAAAAAGCAAAGTGGAATCCAGATCAACTTGCGATGGCAACTAAATTATTGGCACTTGCAGATCGCGCAAGCAAGGGCACGATGTACGACCCGTCCGTCAATGGGGGAGTCAGTCTCGAGTCAGCCCAGAGTATGTATGAGATAGAAAAAAATCTCTTGGCGGTTAGACCGCCAAGAGATTAATTAAAAGTAAGTTGTGAACTACTTGTTAGCTGCCTGTGCAAGAGCTGACTTGCGGTTAGCTGCCTGGTTCTTGTGAATGACACCCTTTGAGACTGCCTTGTCGAGTGCACGGTGTGCATCAACGAGGGCGGCGGTTGTCTTGGCTTCATCGCCAGCTGCGAGAGCTTCGCGGAAACGACGGACCTTAGTCTTCAGAGCACTGCGAACAGCCTTGTTGCGCTCGTGTGCAGCGTTGTTCTGCAGAATGCGCTTCTTCTGGGACTTAATGTTGGCCACGGTTTGCCTCTTCTTAATCGGTATTTCTTGACTAACAAAGAGTACCTGTGTCCGACCCATTTGCTCAAATTGGGTAAACGTATGGAACTATTGGGTTTATGGCTGCCAACACTCCTCAACCAGGCGCCACGAACCCGGAAATTATCCGCAATTTCTGCATTATTGCCCATATCGACCATGGCAAGTCGACGCTGGCAGACCGCATGTTGCAGATCACTGGGGTCGTGGATCCACGTCACATGCGTGCTCAATACCTCGATCGCATGGATATCGAGCGCGAACGTGGCATCACCATCAAGAGTCAGGCAGTGCGTCTGCCATTCAAGGCTGATGACGGAATCGATTACGTCTTGAACTTGATTGACACACCCGGACACGTTGACTTCACCTACGAAGTCAGTCGCAGTCTTGCTGCTTGTGAAGGCGCCATCCTTCTCGTGGATGCAGCCCAAGGCATCGAAGCGCAAACCTTGGCCAACCTTTATCTCGCTCTTGAAAATGATCTGACAATCATTCCGGTGCTCAACAAAATTGACTTGCCGGCAGCGCAACCAGAAAAGTACGCAGCCGAACTTGCGCACATCATTGGTTGCTCACCAGATGATGTCCTCAAGGTCAGCGCCAAGACCGGTGTAGGCATCACTGAACTTCTCAACGAAGCCGTCAAACAGATCCCATCACCAGTAGGTGACGCGGATGCTCCTGCGCGCGCATTGATCTTTGATTCGGTCTATGACACATACCGCGGCGTTGTCACATACGTGCGTGTTGTCGACGGCAAGATTTCTGAACGCGAAAAAATCAAGATGATGAGCACTAACGAAGTGCATGAAATTCTTGAAGTTGGCGTGATCTCACCAGAGCCAAAGCCATCAAAGGCTATCGGTGTAGGTGAAGTGGGTTACCTCATTACCGGCGTGAAGGACGTTCGACAGTCTCGCGTTGGTGACACCATCACGCTTGCGGCTAAGCCGGCTGCCGAATCACTGGGTGGCTACCGCGATCCACGTCCGATGGTTTTCTCGGGTCTGTATCCACTCGATGGTTCTGACTTCCCGTTACTTCGCGATGCTCTCGACAAACTCAAGCTCAACGATGCGGCTTTGGTCTACGAACCAGAGTCATCGGTTGCGCTGGGCTTTGGTTTCCGTTGTGGCTTCCTTGGGCTCTTGCACCTGGAAATTGTTCGTGAACGTCTCGAGCGTGAATTCGACCTTGATCTCATCTCAACCGCGCCAAACGTTATTTACCGCGTTGGCATGGATGACGGTAGTGAGCACATCGTTACGAACCCAAGTGAATTCCCAGACGGCAAGATTGCTGAAGTTCACGAACCAATTGTGCGCGCCACAATTCTGACGCCAAATGAATTCGTTGGAACAATCATGGAATTGTGCCAACAACGACGTGGCACTTTGCATGGCATGGACTACTTGTCCGAAGACCGTGTCGAAATGCGTTACACGTTGCCATTGGCTGAAATTGTTTTTGACTTCTTTGACCAACTCAAATCACGTACCCGTGGCTACGCATCGTTGGATTACGAAACCACTGGCGAACAAATGGCTGACCTCGTCAAGGTCGACATTTTGTTGCATGGCGATCCAGTGGATGCGTTCAGCGCAATTGTGCACCGCGACAAGGCGTATTCGTACGGAGTCATGATGGCTGCCAAGCTCAAGGAACTGATTCCGCGTCAGCAATTCGAAGTGCCAATTCAGGCTGCTATTGGTGCTCGAATCATCGCCCGCGAAACAATTCGCGCGATGCGCAAAGACGTGTTGGCTAAGTGTTACGGCGGTGACATCTCTCGTAAGCGCAAACTTCTGGAAAAGCAGAAGGAAGGCAAGAAGCGTATGAAGATGGTCGGTCGCGTCGAAGTTCCGCAGGAAGCATTCATTGCGGCGTTGTCTACTGATGACAATGCTGCAGCAAAGGCGAAAGGCAAGTAACCATGGCTTCAGTTATCTCGCTCAATGTTGTTCATGCCGAGATTCCTGATGTCGGCGGGTCAATTGGTGTGACGTCAATCGACAAACGGCCAGTAGCAGATCGCCGCGAAGTTACAACTGATGGAGTAGCCGGCGATCAGCGTTCAGACATGAAGCATCATGGCCATACTGACCACGCCGTTTATGCATACGGCGTTGAAGATTACGAATGGTGGTCCGAACAACTCGGTCGCGAACTAAACGCCGGTGTTTTCGGCGAAAATCTATCCACCGTGGGTGTCGATTGGAACGCCATTCAAGTCGGCACTGTTGTGCGAATCGGAACAGCTGTACTTCAAGTATCGACGCCACGTATTCCTTGTGGTTCATTCCAGCGCTGGCTTGGTGAAGACCAGTGGGTTAAGCGCTTTAACGAAGCTGGTCGTTGGGGTACTTACTTACGTGTCCTCGAGCCAGGTGAATTAGGGACCGGCGACGAAATTATTTTCGAATCACATCCAAACCACGATGTCTCGATTACGGATATCGCTCGGGTGTACACCGGTGCACGAGTCGAAGAACAGCTCAAGCGCGTGGCCGCATGCATCGATACGCCAGAAGACACTCGTATCAAGGCTGAAACTGCTTTAGCGAATCTCTAATGCCTCGAACTCTTGGCGCATACGTGCATGTGCCGTTCTGCGCATCCCGATGCGGATACTGCGATTTCAATACCTATACGGCTGCTGAATTGCAGCGCGATGGAACAACCGTGTCGGTAGCAACGTATGCCGATCGCGTTATCTCGCAAATTGCGCAAGGCCATAAAGCAACTCCCGATGCTCGCGCAATTGAAACAGTTTTTTTTGGCGGTGGCACTCCGACGCTGATGCCTGCTGGTGAACTCGTGCGTATCTTGGTCTCGCTTCGAAATGAGTATGGCTTTGCACCAAACGCAGAAGTGACAACCGAGGCCAATCCTGATTCAGTCACGGCTGAGTATCTCCAAGAGCTTCGAGATGGCGGATTCACGCGAGTTTCGTTTGGTCATCAAAGCAGCGCTTCGCACGTTCTTCAACTATTGGAGCGAACTCACACGGCTGGTCGAACATGGGAAGCAGTTGAGTGGGCGCGCGCAGCTGGCTTTGAACATATCAGCGTGGACCTTATCTATGGCAGCCAGGCCGAAACTGACGAAGATTTAATGTCAACGCTCAATGACGTTGTTTCAGCTGACATCGATCACGTCAGTGCGTATTCACTCATCGTTGAGCCGGGCACACGCATGGCGGCCAAGGTAGATCGTGGCGAAGTTCCACCGGCCAGTGATGATGTTGCGGCTTCGCGCTATCCGATGATTGATAGCACGCTTCGCAGTAATGGCTTTGATTGGTATGAAGTCAGTAACTGGGCCAAGCCAGGTGGGGAGTGCCAACACAATCTCGGCTATTGGCGTAATCAAGATTGGTTAGGCATTGGGCCAGGAGCGCACGCCCACGAATGTGGCACGCGAATGTGGAACCACAAGCATCCTGCCAAGTGGGCGGCAGCAATTGACCAGACCGAATCTCCAATGGCCGATCATGAAGTTTTGACCCTTGATGAACAACGCCGGGAACACATCATGCTGCGCCTGCGATTGCGCGAAGGTTTGCCGCTGGATTACTTGACCGAGGCGGGGTGGAGCAAGGCTGTCGAGGCAGTCATCGAAGGTTTGCTCGAGCAGGTTGACGACCGCGTAGTCCTGACGAATAAAGGCCGTTTGCTCGCTGACGGATTAGTCGCGCGCCTCTGGGACTAACCTGCTTTAGACTGGCACTCGATACCTGTGAGTGCTAGGAGGCGATTGTGGACGACCGTAAATTAGCGGTATTGCGCGCCATTGTCGACGACTATGTCCAGACCAAAGAGCCTGTGGGTTCCAAGGCGCTTGCTGACCGTCATGGGCTAGGTGTGTCATCGGCCACTATTCGCAATGACATGGCAACGCTCGAAGAAGAGGGCCTCATCAGTGCGCCACACACGAGCGCAGGCCGAATTCCAACGGACAAGGGCTATCGACTTTTCGTCGACAAGATCAGCGCCGTTAAGCCGCTGTCGAGCGCGGAACGTAAAGCTATTCACACATTCCTTGATAGTGCCGTTGACCTCGATGATGTGATGTCTCGAACGGTGCGCTTGTTGTCGCAACTCACAAAGCAAGTTGCGCTCGTGCAGTATCCATCTCTAGGGCGATCCAGTGTTCGTCATATCGAACTCGTTTCAGTCTCGACTACACGGTTGCTCGTTATTTTGATTGCGGACACTGGTCGCATCGAACAACGCACAGTTGAAATTAGTGGCACGTTTACCGAGGTAGATGTCGCAACACTGCGCACACGGCTTAATGAACAGCTAGATGGGCAACTTCTTGCTGATGTGCCGGTTCGTCTTGGCGGATTAGTCGAAGAGTTTGCACCTGACGCGCGACCAGCAGTAACTGCGGTTGTCGCTACCTTGATGGAATCAGTTGTCACGCAGAACGAAGAGCGCGTTGTTGTCGGAGGTACCGCCAACCTAGCTCGCGTTGGCGAAGATTTTTCAGTAACCGCAGGCCCAGTACTCGAAGCTCTTGAAGAGCATGTCGTCCTGTTGCGCCTGTTTGGTGAAGCGTCTGCAACCGATGCTTTGACAGTGCGCATTGGTTCGGAAAACCAGGTTGAAGAACTACGTGGCGCTTCGGTTGTCAGTGCCGGTTACGGTGTTGGAGATCAAGCAATCGCACAACTTGGTGTCTTAGGTCCTACTCGCATGGATTATGCGAATTCAATGGCGGCAGTGCGTGCAGTTGCACGTTATGTCGGACATATCTTGATGGAGCAATAACAGTGGCTGATCACTATTCCGTACTCGGCGTTAACAGCGATGCAACGCCCGAAGAACTCAAGCGTGCTTACCGCAAACTTGCACGTGAGTTGCATCCTGATGTGAACCCTGGCGAAGAAGCAGCAGTGCGCTTCAAAGAAGTTACTGCTGCCTACGACGTTTTGTCTGACCCACAAAAGCGCGAAATGTACGACTTGGGCGGAGACCCGTTTTCGCAGGGTGGATTTAACTCTGCGGCCGGCTTTGGATTTGGCGATATCGTCGATGCATTCTTTGGCGGCGGTGGCCAACGTGGCCCTCGCAGTCGCGTGCGCCGTGGTCAAGATGCACTCATTCGACTTCAGGTCACACTCGAAGAAGCAGCTTTTGGGGCATCTCGCGACATCCAAGTAGACACTGCAATTGCATGTGAGACCTGCGATGCCACGGGAACCACCGCTAACTCACAAATTGTTGAATGTTCGATGTGCCGCGGACGTGGCGAAATTCAGTCCGTGCAAAAGTCGTTCCTCGGCCAAGTTATGACGACTCGTCAGTGTCCGCAGTGTTCAGGTTTTGGCAATCTCAACCCACATCCGTGCCCCGAATGTTCCGGTGAAGGTCGCGTGCGTACCCGCAAGACCATCACCATCAACATTCCCGAAGGTATCGAAGGCGGCGCCCGCATTCAGATGACTGGTCAAGGCGAAGTTGGTCCTGGCGGTGGACCAGCCGGTGATTTGTACATTGAAATCATTGAGCAAGACCATGCAATTTTCCAGCGCCGCGGTGATCAATTACATGCCACGCTCACGTTGCCGATGACCGCAGCCGCACTTGGTGCGACGTTAGATCTCGAAACTCTTGATGGTGTAGTTCCAGTAGTGATCAAGCCAGGCACGCAATCCGGTTCGACTGTGACAATGAAGAATCACGGCATGCCACGTTTGCGGGCTTCGGGTCGAGGTGACCTCATCGTTCACCTCGATGTGGTGACACCTTCCAATCTCACTTCCGAGCAAGAGAATCTATTGCGCAACTTTGCTGAAATGCGCGGTGAAGAAAAACCAGCAGCGGCATTCGATGAACACGGTTCTGGTTTGTTTGGTCGTTTGAAAGATGCATTCTCAGGACGATGACAGCACCAGTTTTCCTCGTGCAAAGCGAACAGCTTTTCTCGGATACGTGTCGGATTGATGGTGATGAAGGTCGTCACGCCGCAACTGTGAAACGTATGCGAGTAGGCGAGCGCCTTGATGTGTGCGATGGTGTGGGCAATCGTGCCTCCGGACTCGCTACGTCAGTTGGGCGTGACTGGGTTGAATTGAGGATTGACCAGCGATCCTTTGAAGATCAGCACCCAGTTCAATTCACAGCCATTCAAGCCATTGCAAAAGGTGATCGTGCTGATCTAGCGCTTGAATTGTTGACTGAAATTGGCATTGATCGAATCATTCCGTGGCAGTCCCAACACAGTGTTGCGAAGTGGGATGACTCCGGAAAGAGTCTTGCCAAATGGCAGCGTGTTGTTCGGGAAGCGAGCAAGCAGTCACGCCGCGCTTGGGTTCCCGAGATTAGTGAATTGACTTCAAACCTCACGGATGTTGTGAGCCAATTTGATTCACTGATCGTGCTGCACGAAACTGCAGACGAGTCGCTGGCTAACGTCGAATTACCATCGCTAGGTGAAGTGGCCATTGTGATTGGACCCGAAGGTGGTATTTCACATGACGAAATTGCACAGCTAAAAGCGGCAGGTGCGCACATTCTTCGTATGGGTACAACGGTGATGCGAACGTCAACTGCGGGAGGTGCAGCGCTGGCTGTACTTTGCGCCAAAACTTCCCGTTGGCAACCCAGTGAAGTGAAAGAATAGAACCATGAGCGATTGTCTTTTTTGCAAGGTAGCGGCTGGCGACATCCCAGCTGACATTGTTTTGGAAACTGACGATGTCGTTGCCTTTCGCGATATCGACCCACAAGCCCCGACGCATGTTCTAGTAATTCCGCGCAAGCACTTCGACAACGTGGCTGATCTCACTCGCGAAGATCAGGCTTTGGCTGCACGCGTGTTAGGCGCTACTGCAGAAGTCGCTCAATTAGAAATGCTTGATCACGGATATCGTGTGGTTACCAACACGGGTAGCGATGGTGGACAATCTGTGCGTCATGTGCACTTCCACGTACTGGGTGGACGCGGACTCACTTGGCCTCCGGGCTAGACCTACAATTCTTAATAGATTATGACTCTTACTCCTGCACCTGCCCACGCCGTAGTGGTTGTGCCAACATCCACACCCATGGTGACCATAATTGGCGCGCGTGACGAACTCATTAAAACCATCGAAGTGGCGTTTCCCGACGTCGTGATTTTGGTGCGCGGAAATGAAATTACTTTGGATGGACCTCCGGCTAGCGTTACAACAATTCAGTCCCTCATTAGCGAGATGATTATTGTCGTTCGAACTGGCCAAGGACTCACACCTGAATCGGTTGAACGCTCCATCGCAATGTTGAAATCCAATGTGAGTCCGGCTGGTGTCCTCACTGCAAATATTTTGTCGAACCGTGGCAAGTCCATTCGGGCCAAGACGGTTAATCAAAAGAATTACGTTGATGCTATTGATGCCAACACGGTTGTTTTTGGTATCGGACCTGCTGGTACCGGCAAAACCTACCTCGCGGTAGCTAAAGCAGTCCAGGCACTACAGAGCAAGAAAGTTAGTCGCATCATCTTGACGCGTCCCGCAGTGGAAGCAGGAGAGCGCCTTGGCTTTTTGCCTGGCACCTTGAATGAAAAAATTGATCCATACTTGCGTCCGCTCTACGACGCTTTGCACGACATGATTGACCCGGATTCAATTCCACGGCTGATGACCAGCGGAACGATTGAGGTTGCGCCGCTCGCGTACATGCGCGGTCGTACATTGAACGATGCGTTCATTATTTTGGATGAGGCGCAAAATACATCTGCAGAGCAGATGAAAATGTTTTTAACGCGCCTCGGTTTTGGTTCCACCATGGTCATCACTGGAGATGTGACCCAAGTGGATCTGCCCAGCGGAACAACGAGCGGGTTGCGAACTGTGCGCGATATTTTGACTGACATCGATGAGGTGGCCTTCGTGGAGTTAACTTCTGGCGATGTTGTTCGTCATCGACTCGTTGGACAAATTGTTGATGCGTATGGACGCTATGACGAAGCAAAGCAGCAGGGGCGAAAATAATGTCGATTGACCTCAATAATGAGTCGGGCTTCGACGTTGACGAAGCTGACATGATTGCGCAAGCGACATTTCTATTGCGACGGTTGCACATCAATCCGGCCAGTGAACTGTCCATTATGTTGGTCGACGAAGTTGCCATGACGACCTTGCACGAAGAGTTCATGGACGAACCTGGTCCAACCGATGTTCTGAGCTTTCCTATGGATGAACTTCGCGCAGGTACCGAAGAAGAACTAAGCGCTGAAGGTGTACTTGGCGATATCGTCATTTGTCCCACGGTGGCACAGCGTCAAGGCGAAACCGCTGGCCATTCAACTGAGGTTGAGATGCGCTTATTGCTCACGCATGGCGTGCTGCATCTATTAGGTCACGACCATGCTGAACCTGAAGAACATCGCGTGATGTTTGGATTGCAAGCCCAGTTGCTTGCAGAGTGGGAAGGCGAACGCAACCGCCGGAGTAATGCATGAGTTCGTCAACGATGCTCTTTGTGCTTGCTGCAATTTTTGTCATTCTGGCAGGAGTTTTAGTTGGTGCTGAAACTGCATTGACGCGAGTAAGTCGAGTGACGGTCGAGCAACTGAAAAAAGATGGCAATCGTAGGGCCAGTGCGTTGTTGGACATGCTTGATGATCGAGCCAAATACGTCAATGCTTTACTTTTTGCGCACCTGTCCCTCTCAACACTCGCAGTAGTCTGTGTTACGGCTGGTGCAATCGGCGCGGCTGCTAACGATGCGGTAGGCATCTTTATCGCAGCAGCCGTGATGGTTGTTGTGGGCTACGTATTGCTTGGTGTGGCACCGCAAACATTGGGTCGCCAGCATTCAGAAGAGTTCGCGTTGTCTCTTGGATCGCTGATTCGATTCGTAACGTTTTTGCTTGGCCCGTTTTCGCGATTGTTTATTGCTATCGGAAATGCGATTACGCCTGGTAAAGGATTTCGCGAAGGGCCATTTTCTACCCAAGCTGAATTGCGTGAGCTCGTAGACATGGCAGGCGCTGATTCAGTTATCGAAGACGATGAACGCCAAATGATTCATTCTGTTTTTGAGTTGGGTGACACGGTTGCTCGAGAAGTGATGGTACCTCGTACCGAAATGGTGTGGATTGAGCGAACCAAAACACTGCGCCAAGCTATGTCATTGGGTCTGCGATCGGGATATTCGCGCATCCCAGTCGTTGGTGAAGGAGTCGATGACATCGTTGGAGTTATATACGTCAAAGACATTGCACGCCGCGTATTTGAACATCACGAAGCGGAAACCACAGAGCGTGTCGAAGAACTTATGCGTCCTGCGTTTATGGTGCCCGACAGTCGGTCAGTAGATGAATTGCTTCGGGACATGCAAAGTGCTCGAACGCACCTTGCCGTACTAGTGGATGAATACGGTGGCACAGCTGGTCTGGTCACGATCGAAGATGTCATCGAAGAAATCGTTGGTGAAATTAGCGACGAATTTGATTTTTCAGCGCCAGAAGTCGAGGAACTCAGCGCCCACCGATTCCGTGTGCATTCGCGACTCAACGTTGATGACCTAGGTCAGTTAATCGGCATCACGATTGATGACGAAGACGTCGATACTGTCGGTGGCTTAATGGCAAAGCGTTTAGGCATCGTGCCAATTCCGGGCGCACAAGTTCGAATCGAAGATTGGCTTCTCACCGCAGAGTCTGCAGCTGGGCGTCGCAATCGCATTGGTACGGTCGTAGTAGAGCGAGATATTTTTGTGGAGCAGGAGAGCGACAGTGAGTGAACTATCGACTGAAGATGCCAAGCTCGTGACATTGGCGCGTGCCGCTCGCTCGCGAGTAAATGCTGCTCAA
The DNA here is from genome assembly GCA_023260395.1 of Candidatus Nanopelagicales bacterium. Classification (GTDB taxonomy): domain Bacteria; phylum Actinomycetota; class Actinomycetes; order S36-B12; family UBA5976; genus UBA5976. The sequence continues at coordinate 34,592 of JALQVI010000006.1, read as the reverse complement.
GGCGCTGCTGTGCGTGATGAAACCGGCCGCACATACGCAAGTGCCAATGTTGTCTTGGGTGATGTTGAGTTGTCTGCTGTCGTGCTGTCAGTAGCTCAAGCGGTCGCATCCGGCGCTAAAGGCCTAGAAGCGTGTGTGCTGAGCGCGGACGCTGGCTACAGCGAAGCTGATCTACTCGCAATCACATCAGTATCGAGCGGAATCCCGGCATACATAATTTCGTTGGCTGGGGATGTCGTTGACTCACAAACAGTCTGAGCATCACATTGGCGCCATTGTTAGCGTTTTAGCAGCTGCCACACTTTTTGCAACGGGAGGCGCTTCGCGTGCATTTGCAGATTTTCCCGGAACTGCAATGTCTGTTGCTGCTTGGCGAGTACTGCTCGGTGGATTAGGGCTTTTGGTTTATGCCCGTTATCGATACGGTTCAGCTGGCGTCAAGTTACTTTTTCGCCAACCAGTTCTGTGGTTCATGGGTATTTCGGTTTTGGCCTACCAGGGCACGTTCTTTATCGGAGCAGCTCGAATTGGCGTGGCAATGGGCACCTTGGTTGCACTTGGCCTAGCACCGCTGCTTGCCGGACTCCTGAGTTGGAAAGTGGGCATGGGTAAGCCAACGAGGCAATGGGCTATCTGTACCGCAGTAGCAGTCTTGGGCCTTGCGTTACTCACTTCGGGAAGCGCAACACCTGACCTCGTAGGTGTGTTGTGGGTGACTATTTCAGGATGGTCTTACGCCGCAATGACCGTGTTTGGGGTACGCACCGTTCGTGACCTGGGCGTCTCGGGTGGGGAAGTGTTGGCTGTGGCGTTCAGCATTGGAGCGATATTCGCGCTTCCTGTCGTCCTGCTGACAAGTGACTGGATTGCAGCGCCCAAATCGGTGATGTTGATTGTGTGGCTAGGTCCTTTTGCAACCACGTTGGCATATGCACTGTTTGGCATCGGTATTTCACACTTACCTGCTGGAACGGTTTCAACACTCACACTGTTTGAACCAGTCATGTCAACGACTCTTGGCGTTTTCGTCCTCGGTGAGGCTATGAATCTGCAAGGCTGGATTGGCTGCCTTGTGATTATTTGTGCGCTTGGACTTCTGGGATACTTTGAATCTCAATCGAAACGGAGTGTCAGTTAATGCGTAGTGGATTTGTCTGCATCGTCGGACGCCCGAATGTGGGTAAATCCACGCTGACAAACGCGCTTGTTGGTCAAAAAGTTGCCATCACTTCAAGCCGTCCGCAAACAACCCGTCACGTTATCCGCGGCATTGTTCATAAGGAAAAGGGCCAGTTGGTTCTGATTGACACCCCTGGCGTACACCGCCCACGAACTTTGCTCGGTGAGCGACTCAATGCGTTAGTTGCTGAAACCTATGCCGATGTTGATGTCATTGTCATGTGTTTCCCAGCAGATGAAGCTATTGGACCTGGCGATCGATTCATTGCCCAAGAAATCGCAGCGGTTCCAAAGGCTAAGAAAGTCGCAGTTGTCACCAAGACTGATGCTGCAGCACGAAGCGACATTGGTGATCAGCTCATTGCCGTCTCGCAATTGGGTGTCGAACTTGGAATCGATTGGGCTGAAATTGTTCCAGTGTCAGCAGTCGCTAATGATCAAGTTGATTTGCTTGCAGACTTGCTGATTGATCAACTTCCCGAAGGTCCTGCGTTTTATCCCGAGGGTGATGTTACGGATGAGCCCGAAGACATCATGATTGCCGAGCTCATTCGAGAAGCTGCGCTCGAAGGTGTTCGCGATGAATTGCCGCACTCAATTGCAGTTGTGCTTGATGAGATGGCCCTTCGTCCAGATCGCCCAGCAGACCGACCATTAATGGATATTTATGCCGTTGTTTATGTCGAGCGTGAAAGCCAAAAGCACATTGTGATTGGCAAGGGTGGAAGTCGCCTGCGTGAAGTTGGAACTGACGCGCGAAAGGCCATAAGCGAACTCTTAGGCGTTCCGGTGCACTTAGATTTACGGGTGAAAATCGCTAAAGATTGGCAACGCGATCCAAAGCAGCTAGATCGCCTTGGCTTCTAGTCGATTGATGTTCCTTCCAGGGACTTCAATTCTGGAATGAGTTCGTATCGACGACCGTATGTGTCCACAATCGAAATGATTGCGGCTGCGAGCGGGATAGCGAGCAGCGCGCCGATAGCACCAAACAAATTGGCAAAGACTATGACGGAACCAAAGGCAATCGCGGGATGAATGTTCATTGTCATGCGACTAATGCGTGGTGACAATAAGTAGTTTTCGACTTGCTGATACACCGTGGCAAAAATAATGATGAAGATGACATCGCGGGGCTGATCAAAGGCCGCCACGAGGACCGGAATCAAGATTCCGATGTATGTTCCAACAGTTGGAATGAACTGACTGGTGATTCCTGTGATGATGCCCATCGGTAGCCAGTAGGGAAGTCCGATGATGGCGAAGAAAATCGAATGGGCCGTTGCCGAGAGCGCAGCCAAAATCAATTTAGAGACAACAAAGCCGCCAGTTTTTTCAATTGTCACATCCCACGAGGTAACAAAAACTCTTTGGGCAGATGGTGACATCCATGAACCGATCAGTTGTCGCATTCGGGGGCCTTCGGCGGCAAAGTAAAAAGCAAATAAAAACAATGTCATCAGCTGAAATAGGCCTCCGACAATTGCCGAAGTAATGCCGACAACACCGCCGGCAAAGTTACTTGCCCATCCAGCAAGTTGACCTGGTGAAACGTTTAATTTGTCAATGACCGTGGCAGGGTCAATGGTCAAGTGAAACATGCGGTTGAGCCAGTCCACTTGGCTGGCAATGATGTTGGGAATAGATGTGATGAAGCCCGATGCTTGAGCGAAGAACACGCTACCGAATAGGGCAATGAAAAGCGCAGTTATTACAACGAGTCCCAGCATGACGACACCCGTTGCTACGCCACGCTTAAGTCCTCGGTTGACGAGATTGCGAACAGCCGGATCCATGCCAATAGCTAGCAGCCAGGCGACAATCAGAAGAAATATAAAATGGCCGTTATTTCGCAAAATCCACAGCGAGACACTGACAATGGCAAGCCACAAAGTGATCGTGCGAAGTGACTCACGAAGGTTTCCTTGGTCAAATGACAATGTACGTTTCGTTGGGTCAATTTGTTCGTCGCGCATACCTTGACGCTACCTGATTCCATTGAAATCCGTGCAAACATAGTGTCTATGCCTAGTTACCGCACCGAAGCCATCGTGCTTCGTACTCATAAATTAGGCGAAGCCGATCGCATCATCACTATGTTGACCAAAGATCGCGGGAAAATTCGGGCCGTTGCCAAAGGTGTACGGCGCACCAAGAGCCGATTCGGTGCGCGACTTGAGCCATTTAGTCGCGTTGACGTGCTGGTTCACGAAGGTAAGAGCCTGGATATAGTTCAACAGGCGGAACTTATAACTCCCTATGGACAAGCAATGACGATTGATTACGGCATGTGGACTGCGGGACAAACCATGGTTGAAACTGCAGACCGATTAACGACCGAAGAGTCCGTGTCATCCGAATCGCAGTACGTGTTACTCGCTGCCGCGTTGCGGACGTTAACGAGTGCCGAGCACGATTCGACGTTAGTCCTCGATTCATATTTGCTGCGCTCGCTATCGTTGGCTGGTTATTCGCCATCCCTGGATGCTTGTGTGGTTTGTGGGGATGCCCAAGCTCCGTTCTTTAGTGTGGGTGCAGGTGGCGCCATGTGCGTTGACCATCGTGCGCCGGGAAGTGTGGCGCCAAAGGCAGAGACTTTCGATTTACTCAAGGCTCTGTTGGTTGGTGATTGGCCGTACGCCGATAGCGCGGCAGTTGGATCTCAACGAGAAGTTTCAGGAATTATTTCTGCTTATGTTCAGTGGCATTTAGAGCGCGCGTTGCGGTCATTGCCGCACGTGGATCGATCCATGACAGGATTAAACAATGGTTAATCTGCCACCTGCGCATCCCAGTGGCGCCGTCGCGCCGACATTAGGCAAAGATTTCATTCCCAAGCACGTTGCTGTAGTGATGGATGGCAATGGGCGATGGGCGAAAGAACGCGGCTTGCCGCGCACGGCTGGCCACGAAGCTGGCGAAGCATCATTGATGGATTGTGTTTATGGCTCTTTAGAACTTGGCGTGGGATGGCTTTCTGCATACGCATTCTCCACAGAGAACTGGCGTCGCTCGCCTGAAGAAGTTCGATTCCTTATGCAATTCAATAAAGACGTCATTAATCGTCGTAAGGATGAGATGAATGACTTGGGTGTGCGAATTCGATGGGCAGGACGCCGACCAAAGCTGTGGAAGTCTGTCATCGAATCACTCGAAGAGTGCGAACGGCTAACGGCCAAAAACACGAAGCTGACGCTCACGATGTGCGTGAACTATGGCGGCCGGGCCGAAATTGTGGATGCAACATCTGCGATTGCGCGTGAAGTTGCAGCAGGTCGACTAGATCCAAACAAAATCAATGAAAAGACAATTGCTCGCTATCTCGACGAGACTGACATGCCTGATGTTGATCTATTTGTTCGATCCAGCGGTGAACAACGTTTCAGTAATTTCTTGCTGTGGCAGAGCGCATATGCCGAAATGGTTTTCTTGCCAACTCTGTGGCCAGATTTTGACCGCCGGCATTTATGGCATGCCTGCGAGATTTATGCAGCACGTGATCGCCGTTACGGTGGTGCGGTGCCAAACGAATTACCCGTCAAATAATTATTTTTTAGCCCAAATTAACGATGCAATACATGGCGGCAACGCCAAGTGCAGTCATCACAAGAGTTAAGCGTGATGGGTGTGTACTGTGCGCTTCCGGCAAAATGTGCGAAGTCGATAGGTATATCAGCATTCCGGCAAATAGTGCGAGGTAGCCGGCGAGAAATTGATCGCTAATCGCTAAATAAGTTCCGGCCGCAGCGCCACTAATACGAGCAACGCCGTCTAGACCTAGAAGGTAGACAGACGATTTCTTCCAGTTGCCTGAGTTCATCAAAAGTGCAACTGTGTTGAGGCCATCTGTGAATGCATGTGAGATAACTGCGATGGCTACGGCGAATCCCAATGCCTTCGAAACATGAAATGACAATCCGAGCGCAACGCCATCAAGAAACACATGGACCACCATCGCCGAGGCGCCAATGATGCCTGTTGTTATGCCGTGGCTGTGCTCGTGGTGATCCGTGTATTCCGATTCGGCAGGTTCGTGGGCGCCGGAAAATCCTTCAATAATGTGCAGGAGAAGAAAGCCCAAGACGAAAAACACCATGACGCTGGGTACAGAACCAAAGTGAGAAGTATTGAGTGTGAAAACTTCAGGCAATAGATCAAATGAAACGAGTCCCAGGAGTAATCCTCCTGAAAGCCCCAGCAAGAGATGCATGGAGTCCTTTGAACGCAACGCCAATACGCCACCGAGCGCAGTGGAACACACGGTGACGAGGGCAATGAGTACAGCCATGCAGTAATCGTATCGGGGGTAAGTATTCGACTAATGCAATGACTTTGCAGGTTACCGCTGTGTCAACACAGGATGCATCGTGCTTGACTAGTGCTTAATTCCACGATGGAAATTATCGAAAGGGCACGTCATGCATGGTCCGTTTTATTCCCTGTGGGAATTTGACGTTGTCGATGCAACGTCATTGCTCGAAGCAGTGCCATCTGTTCTTCAGACCTTGCAACAACGCGATGGATTCGTTGCAGGCCACGTCATGCGCAGCCCTGACGAATCACAGCGATACGCAGTGCATTGCACATGGACTGACGTCGGTTCATACCGACGGGCGCTGGGTTCCACGGATGCAAAAATGGTGGTCTGGCCGTTCTTAGCCAACATGATTGATCGCCCAAGTGCATTTGAATGTTTAATTGCTGCGGACGGAAATTCCATCACTCGATTTGAGTCCAGTCTGGGTGCCGAAGACAATTCTTAGCGACGTTTGAGTTAGCCGTTGGTTTCGAACCAAATCGTTGAGTTTTACTTAACGTCTGAAATTGCTTTCTTGCCTTCGGCTGTAAGGGAATAAGTAAACGTAGCTGTTGCCGAAGCATCACCTTCAGTTTGTTGCGCTGCGGTGGCGATTCGCCCTTCTGAGTCTGTGGTGTACACCGTGACGTAGTGAATGTCTTCGACAAAGTTCTTGACAACAAATGTTCCAGCTTTGGGAACAGTGACTGATCCGGTATCTGTTCCGCTGTTGTTTTCCAGTCCTGCAAGTTCGTCGAGTAAAACGCTTGGCATCATTCCCGCACTGTCTATTACTTGGGTGTCTTTGGTGACGAGGTCGGCTTGTGCGCAGATTCCATCATGTGCGGCTTGCGCGACAACAGTCACCAAGGAACCAGATGAGTCACGCCACAGTTCGGTAAGTCCGGTGGATTGTGCGGATGCCAAAGAAAGTTCGAGCGCTTTGCGATAGGCCTTGGCGGCTGTTGGAGAGACATCATTGGGAGATGCTGATTGCGAAGGAACTTCGGATGGGGTAATCGTGGGAGATTTGGTTGCCGCAACTTTAGAGCCACCACAAGCGCTGACGAACAACGTCACCGTGACTATCACCAGGGCGCTACGAATCTTCATGGACCACTACTTTCTTTCATTCCATGGTAACCGCCTAATAGGGAACTAAACCTCGCTAACGGTAGGCTTGACCACATGGACCGCGTTGATGCAGTAGTGAATTTGTCGAAACGTCGTGGGTTTGTGTATCCATGTAGCGAGATTTACGGTGGAACGCGATCTGCATGGGATTACGGCCCGCTTGGTGTGGAATTAAAGGAAAATGTTCGCCGCCAATGGTGGAAAACAATGGTTCAGGGACGCGATGACGTCGTTGGAATCGATTCGTCGGTCATTCTTTCCCCGCAAGTTTGGGCGGCATCAGGACACCTCAACGCATTCGTTGATCCGCTTACCGAATGTGTAGCGTGTCACAAGCGATACCGCGAAGATCACTTGCTCGAAGAATTCGAAGCTCGCAAAGGTCGCGCGCCTGAGGGTGGCCTAGCTGGCATACCGTGCCCCAACTGTGGTGCCAAGGGACAGTTCACCGAGCCCAAAATGTTTAACGGACTATTGTCGACAAATCTTGGACCAGTCGTTGACGAAAACTCGTTGCATTACCTTCGTCCAGAAACTGCCCAAGGCATTTTTACTAACTACGCAAACGTCGCAGCTTCATCGCGTAAGAAGCCACCATTTGGTATCGGTCAAACAGGTAAGTCTTTCCGTAACGAAATCACACCTGGAAACTTCATCTTCCGTACGCGTGAATTTGAACAAATGGAAATGGAATTCTTCGTTGAACCAGGAACCGATGAAGAGTGGCATGAGTACTGGCTGCAAGAGCGCTGGAACTGGTACGTCGATCTAGGCCTGTCCGAAGATAACCTACGGATTTTTGAACATCCAAAAGAAAAGCTGTCGCATTACTCAAAGCGCACGAGTGACATCGAATACCGATTCCAATTTGGTGGCAGCGAATTTGCCGAGCTCGAAGGTATCGCTAATCGCACCGATTACGACCTCAAGACTCACATGAAACATTCCGGCAAAGACCTGTCCTACTTTGATCAAGAATCAGGTGAAAAGTACGTTCCTTACGTCATCGAACCTGCAGCTGGTCTCACTCGCGCGGTTCTTGCATTCATGCTCGAGGCCTATGACGAAGATCAAGCTCCAAACACTAAGGGTGGTGTGGACACCCGCGTCGTTATGCGCTTTGACAAGCGATTGGCGCCAATCAAGGCTGCCGTATTGCCGTTGTCCCGCAACGAAGCACTCAGTCCAAAGGCACGCGACATTGCTGCTGAATTGCGCAAGCACTGGAACATCGATTTCGATGATGCCGGCGCTATTGGCCGTCGCTACCGTCGCCAAGACGAAATTGGCACGCCATTCTGTATCACCATCGACTTCGAAACGTTGGACGATAACGCAGTGACTGTACGCGAGCGCGACACAATGTCGCAGGAGCGCATTGGCATTGATTCGCTTGTGGGTTGGCTAGGCGCACAACTTCCAGGTTGCTAAGTGTTCGCTGATCTGCTGGCCCAAAATCCAGTCATCGAGCTTGCGCCGATGGCTGGAGTAACAAATCGGGCGTTTCGTCGAGTGTGCCGCGAGGCGTCCTCGAGCATCCGTGAACGCGCTGGGCAAGTAGACGCCGATCAAACTATTTATGTCGCTGAAATGACAACGTCACAGGCGTTGTTGATGCGTCATCCCGAAACGATGTCACTCGTAACGTTTGATTCTGACGAGTCACCGCGAAGTATTCAGTTGTATGGTGTGGACGCTGACGTCGTTGGCAGAGCCGTAGCAATGGTTGTCGAAGAAGACATCGCAGATCACATCGACTTGAACTTTGGCTGCCCTGTACCAAAAGTAACGCGAAAAGGTGGCGGAAGCGCGTTGCCGTGGAAGCGTGATTTGTTTTCCGACATCGTCAATTCGGCGGTTCGCAATGCCAAGGGCAAAGTTCCTGTAACGGTCAAGATGCGCGTTGGTATCGATGATGACCACATCACGTATCTTGATGCCGGAAAGATTGCATCGGAGGCAGGCGTGACATGGGTTGCGTTACATGGACGCACTGCTGCTCAGTATTACGGCGGCCAGGCTGACTGGACCACCATTGCCCGTCTAGTCGAACACATTCCAAACACTCCAGTGCTTGGCAACGGTGATATTTGGGCAGCTCATGACGCCCAGCGCATGCTCGCCGAAACTGGCGCGAGGGGAGTTGTCATAGGTCGTGGTTGTTTAGGTCGACCATGGCTATTCGGGCAAATTCGTTCGGCTATTTCTGGACAGCCTGTGCCAGACGAGCCAACCGCAGGCGTGATTCTCGACTTGATGCGTCGCCACGCACAGTTGCTGGTGGAGATGGGCGGCGATGAATTTCATGGCTGCCGTGAAATGCGTAAGCACATGGCTTGGTATCTCAAAGGCATCGTTGTGGGCAGCGAAACTCGCGGGCAACTTGGACTCATCAATTCGTTGCAAGAACTCGATGAGTTGCTTTCGCCAATTGATCGCGATCAACAGCTAGCGATTGACATTGCGCATTCGCCACGAGGCCGAACTACGCCGACGAAAAAAGTAAATCTGCCAGATGGCTGGCTCAATTCGCAGAGCATGAGTAGCGCAGAGCAATCCACAGTTCGCGAGGCTGAATTGAGCGTCAGTGGCGGTTAGTAAGGTTGCAGCATGAGTAGAGACGCGCTGGATTTGGGTTACGAAAACTCAGATACACAACGCTGGCTACTTGAGCCGAACAAAAGTGTTGATCGCACGGAATTTGCCCGCGATCGCGCGCGCGTAATGCACAGTTCAGCGTTGCGACGGTTAGGTGTGAAAACTCAGGTCATGCAAGCTGGTCTGGATGACTTTCCTCGAACGCGTTTGACGCATTCCCTCGAGTGCGCACAGATTGGCCGTGAACTTGGTGCGGCCCTGGGATGTGACGCTGACTTAGTTGACGCTGCATGTTTGTCCCATGACCTTGGTCATCCACCCTTTGGGCACAATGGCGAAACAGCACTTAATGACATTGCTCAAAATTTCGGTGGCTTTGAAGGTAACGCGCAATCGTTTCGCTTGTTGACGCGCCTTGAGCCAAAAGCATTTGGACCTGTTGGCGGACCGCGTGAAGGAAATTCATTAGGCCTGAATCTGACACGTGCAACATTGGATGCGGCCTCAAAGTACCCATGGGCCAAGAAACCTGGGTCAAATAAGTTTGGTGTTTATGACGACGACCTCGATGTATTCGAATGGGTGCGCAACGGTCGAAGTGACGAGCGAACCTGCTTCGAGGCGCAAGTCATGGACTGGGCTGACGATGTTGCCTACAGTGTTCACGACATCGAAGACGCGGTTCACGCTGGTCACATTGACGTTGGCATTTTGGAATCGCACACTGGTCGATCCGAAGTCGTTGAGATAGCGCAACAGTGGTACGGCAGTAGTTTTCAAGCCCAAGGTCTCGACGATGCTTTGGTACGAATTTCGGCGCTTGCAAGTTGGCCTGCAACTTTTGATGGAACGCTGCGGTCAATGGCCGCGCTCAAAAATCTGACTAGTACGTTGATTGGTCGTTTCTGCCTGGCAGCATCCCACGCTACGCGCGAACACTATTCGCAGGCTGTGTTGACACGTTATGGTGCGGATTTAGTCGTACCAGACGATGCTCGGTACGAAGTAACCGCGCTTAAGGCATTAGCGGCACGCTTTGTCATGAATCGCGAAGGCGCTACAGCCTTTTACGCGGCCCAACGACACATGATCATGGAATTACATGCTGTCTTGGCAAGCGACCCCCAGCGTCATTTAGAGCCGTTGTATGCGGACCTGTGGCTCAATGCTGAAAGTGGCAAAGAACGTGTGGTTGTGGACCAGATCGCTGCACTCACAGATGTCAGCCTGACGCAGTGGCACGCCACACTTTGCCCGTAACATTGGGTTGTGGCCGGCCGAATTCGCGAAGATGACATCAATGCCGTTCGGGACCGTGCCCGCATTGACGAAGTCGTTCGCGAAACCGTAACCCTCAAAGCCGCTGGTGGCGGTTCATTTAAGGGGCTGTGTCCATTCCACGATGAACGCACACCGTCTTTTCACGTCACACCAAGCAAGAACTTGTACCACTGTTTTTCCTGTGGCGAAGGCGGTGACGTCATTACGTTTGTGCGCAAAGTTGACGCCTTGTCGTTCACTGAAGCTGTTGAAAAGTTAGCTGCCAAATATGGCATTCAGCTGCGCTACGAAGAGGGATCTGGGGGTGCGCATGCGCCACAAAAAGGCCAGCGCACTCGACTCATGGAAGCTCACAATATTGCGGCCGCTTTTTATCAGGAACAACTGGCTAACCCTGCTGCCCAACATGCGCGCGACTTCTTGCTCCAGCGCGGCTTTGAACCTGATTCTTGGCAAACATTTGGCGTTGGATATTCGCCAGGTGGCTGGGATGCGCTCTCGAATCATTTGAGGTCCAAAGGCTACACAGCCGAGGAATTAATAACTGGCGGTTTGGCAGTGGCAGGTCAACGAGGTGCGTACGACCGATTCCGTGATCGCCTCATGTGGCCTATTCGCGATGCTGGCGGCGACGTCATCGGATTTGGTGCACGTAAATTGACCGAAGCTGATCAAGGTCCGAAGTACCTCAATACGCCAGAAACACCGATTTACAAGAAGTCGCAAGTGCTTTACGGGTTGGACCTTTCTCGACGCGAAATGGCGAAGCATCACCAAGCCGTCATTGTTGAGGGATACACCGACGTCATGGCATGCCACTTGTCGGGAATTACGACTGCCGTTGCTACGTGTGGCACTGCATTCGGTGGGGAACACACCAAAGTGTTGCGTCGTATTCTGATGGACGACGAAACCAATAACGCCGAAGTAGTTTTCACCTTTGATGGTGACGCAGCTGGACGCAAAGCAGCGCTGAAAGCATTCGGCGAAGATCAAAAGTTTGTTGCCTCCACTTTTGTTGCGGTTGAAAGTCATGGACTCGACCCGTGTGATCTGCGGCTGCAGCAAGGACCAGAAGCCGTACGGGAATTAATTAAGAGCCGCGTTCCACTTTTTGAATTTGTCATCCGCTCTACGATTTCCGAATACGACTTGGCTACTGCCGAAGGTCGTGTTGGCGCTATGCGTGCAGTCACGCCAGTTCTCGCAGGAATTAAAGACCCTGTGCTGCGTCCAGAGTACGTTCGCACTGTCGCTGGTTGGCTCGGTATGGACGAAGCTGCTTTGCGCACTGAAGTCAGTAAAGGCGGTCGTACTTCAGTCTCAGCCCCAACTCAAGCTGCGCGTTCGGTGGACACGGGAACCGCGGCCTTAGAGCGCACTGCTTTGAAATGTGTGCTGCAAGCACCTGCCCAAGTAGGCGAGTGGTTTGGGTCATTGGAAGCATCGCTTTTTACGATTCCAGCTGCAGCTGCAGTATTTACAGCCTGTTTCAATGCCGGAGATCCGCTGTCGTTTGCCACACCTGCTGCGTGGTTACAGGCAGTTTTGGATGCTGCGCCAAATGATGAAGTGGCCTCAAAGGTTCGAGAACTAGCAGTGGACCCATTGCCAGTAGATCAACCGGACGAGCGATATGTGCAAGCGGTACTTGCTCGCATACTTGAAATGGATGCCAGTCGCCGTATTAACGAACTTAAAGCTGTCTTGCAGCGCTCTGCGGTTTCCGGCGATGAGCAAGAACAAAATCAAATTTTGGCTGACTTGTTATCGCTGGAACAGTACCGACGAGATATGCGTGAGTATTCAGTAGGTGATCAATAGTGGCATGGTGGAAAACTGCTGAGTCTGTTCCGACTGAGTTGCTGAATTTGCTTGAGCGTAAAGAGCGAATCTTGGCCTGGACTAAACACCAAGGTGGGCTGATTGCCGCGACGAACGTTGGGCTCATAAGCACGGATATGCATGAGGAAAAGCGCATTCCATGGACGCATATTTTGTCGGCCAAATGGGATGCCCCGTTGTTGACTGTCGCACTCGCTCCTGATTTACAAAATTTGGGCTGGCTCATTGATCAACCTGGCCAGCTACCCGTTGCGGTACGCGATCGAGTCACGGCATCGGTCATAGTGGACCGAGTGCGTCTATTCCAGGATTACGAAGTGCGATTTATCGCGCACAAGAGCCAAAGTGGCGTTGAGTGGCTCACAATCGCACAAGATGACAATTGGGCACAATCTGCTGTTGGCAAGGCGAGTATCGCAGCAGAATTAGAGAGCCTGCGCTCCACATTTGGAATCTAACCCGCAATTTTTACTTGAGTGTCTCGCGCTGTTATGCTGGGATTCGCCAATTCCCCTGTAGCTCAATTGGCAGAGCACTCGACTGTTAATCGAGTGGTTGTTGGTTCGAGTCCAACCGGGGGAGCCACCTGAAGCGGGTTGCTGTTCTAGCAAGACCCATCGATACGACACACATCTGGCAATGGGCCAGGACGATTGTGGATGAACTTCAACATACTGTCGAAGTTAGCCTTGTATGCCTTAAAGAATGAATCACCACTTGTGATGGTCATGACTTCGTCGTTGTAGCGCAAGCCAGGAGAGGTCAAGTTCGGCGTTCCGGAGTAGACCACATGCTGGATTTCATTGCCGATTTTGCCATCGACTAGAACGTACTTTTGGTGGCTAAAGCGAACGTGGTTGTTGGCATCGGGCCATGCTTCAAGCTTCGCGCGACCATCAGCGGGGTCTTGCTTGGTGAGTTTGAGCGGAGTGGAAACACATGCTCGAATCGAGCCGCCCGAGAGCGAGCTGTGAGTGTTGATCCAGCAATACCCGCCGCCTTGATTGATTGTAGGCATGGTTCCCATTAAGGCACCGCGCTTACACACCGAAATTGTCTGATAGCGGATCTTGCCTTTCGCAGTGCGCACAACCTTGCCGGTGCTATCAAGCATCTTGCGGCGCTCTGGCACTGTAACGCCGCTGTACTTGCCATTCAAAGTTGGTGATGTCGATAGGCAATCGGCAACACCCCACGAGACGTATCCGCCAGGGCCTTTGATGTAGCTGCCGTTGGCAAAGATCGCCTGGTCCATGTCGGTGTAAATAATGTGGATTTCGCAGCCGCCATTGGCGATAGGACGGTTATTTGCCAGATGCCAAAGCGCGATAGCAGGAGAGTTGCGGGTAAAGACGAACATATTCATGTAAATCTTGGTGCGCTGCCACTTGCCGTTGGCGTCGGTGTAGCGGCACTGGATGTTTTTGAAAAGTTCCGTCATGTCATCAGTTGATGAGTTACCGCCAACTCGCGGGAAAGTAACGAACTGGGTGTTGCCTTTCGTGGCTAACTGGGTATAGGAGGCAGCTTTGGAAGGTGTTTTATCGGTGAAGGCAACTTTGCCTTGGGCAGAAAGTTTTCGGAAGTATGAATCGAACGCCGTGAAAAGCGGATTCTTACTCAGCGACTTGCCTTTTTCAACGAAAATTTGGGCATTGTTAAAGCCTTGCACTGCCTGGGCGCGTGTTGGATTGCTCGATGCGACGCCACTGACGCTAGTTACCTTTGAGGACTTGGGAGTGATGTTGGTGATTAAGAAGAACTTGGCGTGAAGTGCTGGGTATTCGGATTCTTCGCTCTTCCACAACTTGCCAGTCTTGATCGCTGAAGTCGGAGTGAGGCAACCATGGTCGCAGAACAGTGCCCAACTACCGGCTTTCTTGTTTACGCTATTTTCGATGTACGTCGTGGAGTTACGAACATTTTTTGGTGCGTTCGTTCCCAAAATTTTCTTTAAGTTGTTCCACGCAAAGTACGACGTTGATGACGGTTTCGTTGCGTGGCTATTAATCAGGAAGCGCACGTTTGCACCACGATTAACTGCAGCATTGAGATGGTAAACAAAGTCCATATCTGTTAGCGAGAACCACGACATGGTGATGACGGCGCCGTGTTCAGCGCAGTCAATGTATCCAAGCATGCGGTTTGTAATTGCGAACTGTGCCGCTTTGCCACCGCTGGGATACTTCGCGCTCTTGGCGCCGCTTGGGTCATTGAACAGAACTTCAGACTTAGGTCGAGTGATTCCACATTTAGACGGAATTGCTTTGACGACCTGTACATAGATGCGAGTAGACGAAGACTGTTGTCCGTATTCATCAGTTACTTGGACAAAGAAGAATGCGCGCTGCCCTTCATCGCCTGGCAAAGTGCTGTAATCCTGTGGGGTTAAGTAGCCACGAGTTGGTGTGAAAGTAACTGCGCCTGTGGTTTTATTTGGGCTACTTAATGTTCCGTGGTTAGCTTTCGAGAACGTGTAAGTAAGTGGACCGTTATTTGCTGATGCGTTACAGCCAAAGCCAGTTGTGGAATCGTAGGCCAAATTAATCCGTGAGGCAGTGCCGGCCGTAGCGAATCCAACAAGTGGCACACACGTCGGTGCTGCCGGAACTGAAGAAGGCGCTAAGTATTGAAAGTGGTAAATCTTTGTGCTGTGTTGCGGCAACGCTGAATCAGAAGCCGTGATGGTGAACGAGTAGGGGCTTGCCAATGTGTATTCGTCGGCAATGATTTTGAAGGCCGAGATCGATGGCAACGTCACTGGAGTCGAGAGCGCATCAGGAATAAGTTGATTTGCAGTTGAACTCGTAAAAATTCGAAGTGCAGTTGGTGAATTAGGTTCGAGTTGAACAGCATACGTAATTGTGGAACTTGTCTTGCAGCCCAATTGGGTTTTGAGATCAAAGGTTCGAGCTGTGGCTTTAAGGCCTTTAAGGGTGTGCGTCGCAACTGTGCTGGCGGTACATGGCGCATCCGCGACTGACAGATTAATCGTGATCGTGGTGGAGTTTGGACCGCCATCAGTGACATAAACAAAGAATGTGGTTGGCGTATTAGCGGCTGTGACGGCAGTTGGAAACACTGTTACGGCATTTGGAGACGCGACTGGAGTCAGGTTAGAGACGGCTGTGGCATCTGCTGCAACGGGCAACGCAAGCCCTGAGCGTGAAGTGCCAATTTTTACAGCCGATGTTGATGCGCTGGCAGATGAAACATAGGTCCGGTAGTACAAAGTTGTGGCCGTGGACAGCAGTGAGTTATCCGCGCAGTTCAAAAAATCCGTCAGATTGACGGTCGTATTTTTGTAAGCGTAAAGATTGCCAGTGCCAGAAGCGCATGGGGAAGTATTGGTTGCCTGGGCGGGGGCAAGAATTTGAAGGGCCAAGAGGCTAGCTAAAAGGGCGATTCCAAGATTGCGCCAGTGGCGAAAGCGTCGTTGCATTTCAATCCTTTCTGGCGTATCTGTTCACTCAAGATTAACTTACGTTGCGACCAAGAAACTTCGCCGGTTGCCGGAATCTTTCCCCGCTATTTGGCATTTCACACCTTCCTATCGGTTAATTTCACGCCTACAATCATGAAGTGTTCACGATTCGGGTTTTATTGGCTTCATGTGCCGCGTTCTGCGCTTTTGCAGGTGCGATGGTGGCACCATCGCAGGCGGTATCAATTGGGACTAAATACAAGTCCTGCAGTTACCCGCCAGCCCCGCCAGGACCGCCATCAAATCCAAAGCCAAACGCTAAATCCTGGAATGCCAAAGGTCTTAGCAGTTTCGTTAAAGGCGTGGATGTTTCCATGTGGCAACACCCGCAGGACAAGCCAATTAACTTCAGCAAGCTTAAGAACACGTACGGGATTTCATTTGTCATTATCAAGGCCTCTGATGGGGGAAATCGCGATAGTGGCAAATCTGTTTCTTGGTTTGCTAGAGACAGTCGAGTTGCTCGAAGCCAGGGGCTGATAGTTGGTGCTTATCATTATGCAGTTCCTGGCCAAACTGGACCGGGAATGATGATTGTTCCAAAGTCCTATAAGAATCGATCGAATTACCAGGCACTGCTCGCAACGGCTCGAGTAAATCGATTGAATGATGCAAAGATTCAGGCACGACAGGCATATGCAAATGCCCAAAAGACCCCGCTGGGTGATTTACCGCTCACCCTTGATTTTGAAGAACGTCCATGCGGGTGGAGTTGGACTAACGTCTCGGCTTGGACTCGAGATTTTCTCGAGGAAGCCAAGCGCGTGAGCGGTCGCACGCCAATGATTTACGCCAATGGATATTTTGTAAACAAACTTTCAGCATTTCCGGTTAAGGATCTGTCCAATCCAGCGAAGAATTACGATTTCTCACAGTACCCGTTGTGGCTGGCAAATTGGAGTCGCAAGAAAGCCCAATCCCCAATGACAGTTCCGACGTGGGGAAGTGCCTGGACTTTTTGGCAGTTCACAAGCGACGGGGCTTTGAAAGATTCGCGATCAAATCCTGCAGTGCCCACGGCGCACACTGACTTGGATGTGTTCAACGGATCCTTGACCCAATTGCGAGCGTTAACTACGCATTAATCACTTCTGCTTGCGGCTTTTGACTACTACCGTTCTGCCTCTTGTTCGAGTAATTACGCGGTACTGGGCACTCTTCGCCGGTTTCTTGAGTACTAACTTCTTGGATCCTGCTCGAACTGTTGCGATCGTTCGCCACGGCGCACTCTTAGAAATGCGTTGTTGAATTTGCACAACTGAGTTTGTGGTGACAGTTGAGTTCAGATCCCAGACGATGACGGTTCCAGTTGGGTCGGGTGTGGCGATAGGAGTGGCTGGCAGGCCAAATGTTGTCGATGACGCAGGTCCTATTCCCATGGCATTGATGGCCTGAACGGAAATGATGTGACTTTCGCCAGGCAATAAGCCAGTGATTGTCACCGATGTTTGCGTGATAGTTTCAGGGCTGTGATCATCCACTGTCACGAGGTAACCATCAATCGGATAACCCGTGAAAGCCGGTTCTTGCCAATCAATCGTGGCACTCGCGTTCGAGGCGTCAATAGAAGCCAAGAGGTTATCAACGGCCGAAGGTAGCACTGCGCTAAATACCGAGTTTGTGGTGACACTTTGCGAGCCGCCAAAACTGTTTTTAGCAACCAGAGTTGCGCTGTATGTTTGGCCCAATGCTGCCGATGCAAAAACGACGCGTCGAGTGGTGTTGCTGACTGTCACAACTTTTCCAATTGGCGCCAGTGTTACTGCCACACTTGTGACTGACTGTGACTCGCTTGGTGTCCACGTGACTACGACTTGACCTTGGGAGTTTAAAGATGCCGAGGCGTTTGTTACAGGTTGTGGTGGAGCTGTGATGTGAAGCGTGAATCGAGCCGCGGCACTGTCGCCCCAACAGTTCGTTGCGGTAATCATGAAAGTTACATCATCGCCGAAATTGAACCCAGTAATGGCTTGCGTCGCATTGTGAGCGGAAGTCGTGGCTTCAGCGTGTTGCAACGCACCAAGGGAATCGGTCCACGATGCAACGACGTTCCACGTAGTTAGTGCGCAACCGCGGGAATTTACCGTGCCTAAAGTAACTAGCGCTGTGGGCGTTGATTCTTTGAGCTGGGTGACAAGGGCTGCCTCGGGTGAGTTGGGTACGTCCTCGACAAGTGCTGTTGCGCTAAGCGGGCTATAAGCGCTCGATCCCCAAGCAGTATTAATACGCACTTGGGCGCGCAATCTTTGGCCAGATACAAGACCGCCAAATGTCAATTCTGTTTCGGCTCCAGAAGTCGAAGCATAAGCAACAACTGCATTATTTGGGCCAATAAGTTCGACATCATAGGAAAGCGCAGGAGTGTCCAGATTGATTGGTGTTGACCAATTCGCAGTCACGGCTTTAAAGCCTGATGACAAGTTCACTGATTCTGGAGAGTTAGGCGTGAGTGTGGTTGACGTAGTCGAAGCCGCACCAATGAGATAGTCATTAACAGGCAGAACGCTAAAGTCAATGGTGCGCCCTTGCGTAGTACTCGATAAAACATCGCTAAACGTTGCCGAATTATGATTCGCTGAAACTTCGGTGCGTAAACCGGTCGACGTTGTAACGATGTATTTGGTGACGATTTGAGAAGTGACATCCCAATTGACCATGGCACCACGAGGTCCACTTGCAAATGCGTGGACATTTTTCACAGGAGTTGGCAATGCGCGAGTAGTTGCCAAATTGCTATCAGCGGGATTGCTCGTTCCAGCGGAATTCGTGGCAGTTACTGATGCCTGATAGGTGACATTGTTTACGATGCCTTCAGATAGCGTGACGTCCGTTTGATGTGCACCAAGCTGCATCGAAATGTTGCCCGGATTAATCGTTAGGTTGTACGTCGAAATTGCGGCTTCATCTGGCGTTGTGGGAGCAAAAAGGACACGGAGTTGATGGTCACCAGGGAATAGGCTTACGCGGGCTGGAGCCTTTGGAGTGACATTTGCTGATGCCGCAAACTCTGTACGGGCGCCTTGGCCAAAGATGTTTACCGGGACAATGCGGACATTCCAATCGTCAGAGTTGATTGGTACTGACATGCGAAATGACGACAGTGATCGAACGCCAACAGCGCTGTAAAGGGAGCGAGAATCACTTGTTCGCCATGCGTAGAAATCGTAGTGATCGACCCACTTGGCTAATGCAGGTTGATCCCAAGTGATGTCGATTGCTTTGTTTGCTGGAGTTGTATGAATATTTGTCAGCGTAACGGGCAGCATTAATTCGGCGGGGACGTCGCCATTAGGTGTCCACCACGAATATGTAGCAACGTTTTGCAAAGTGTTGGGTGGAAAAGTCACTACCGTCACGCATGCCGAGACGCCTAATGTTGGGTAAACATTGAGGTAAGTATTGAGGTTTTGAATGGTTGTTGTGCCATTTGTATTAGTCATTATTAGTCGTGGAGCGCACATTGGAGAGACAATGTACAGCTGTTGTTGATCGGGCTGCACGGAGACAACACCAGCATTGCTAATCGCGTAGTCGCTCCACGAAGCAGCTGCAGCTGGCGGCGCGAAAGCAGTCATCACAACACTCACGGCCATTGCGAAAAGACCTACGAAAAATGAGAAGCGTCGATTGTCACCCTGTATTACCGATTGCATTGTGTCTCCCTGGAGTGGACCCGTTGCATTTAGGCTACAAGTTCACTCCGACACTTTTTAGAACCTGCAAATACTAGGAAAATGCGGCGTCAAGTGCGATTTCGACCATCGCACGGAAGCCAGTTTCGCGTTCCTCAGAGCTTGTTGCTTCGTGAGTTCGCACCATGTCGCTGACAGTGCAGATAGTCAATGCGCGGCGCTGGTATTTGGCAGCCAACGTGTAAAGCCCTGTGGTTTCCATTTCCAAGGCGAGTACGCCAAGTTTTTCCAAAACATCAACAGCGTTGGAATCGTCATAGAACAGATCCATAGTCGCAATGCCACCGACGTGGAAGTTGGCATTGTGTTCACGTGCTGAGGCCACAGCCTTTTCGAGCAGTTCGTAATTAGCGATTGGCGAGTAGTCCAAGCCGCCGGTTGCGCGGCGATTTGTTCCCGAGTCCGTCGAGGCAGCCATAGCGATAACGACATCGCGCAGTTGAGTCTTTCCAATGCCGCCACAGGTTCCAACACGAATGGCAGTTTGCACGTCGTACTCGCTAAATAATTCGTTCACATAAATCGAAAGCGATGGGACACCCATGCCAGTTCCTTGAGCTGAAACTCGGTGGCCCTTGTAAGTTCCAGTGAAGCCAAACATGTTGCGCACAGTGTTGTAGCGAACAGGGTTTTCGAAGAAATTTTCAGCAATCCATTGTGCTCGCAGTGGATCACCGGGAAGCAAAATGGTGTCAGCAATATCTCCTGGCTTGGCAGCAATGTGAATACTCATAAAACCCAATGTATCGGTCTAAGGTGAACGATAGGCGATAAAGGAGTACCAAAATGGCAGCCCAATTTGCGATAGTCAACGCTCACATCCGCACGATGAATCCAGCGCAACCTACGGCATCTGCGGTTGCTTGGTCCGATGGTCGAATTGTGGCTGTTGGTACAGACTCTGAAGTCCGTGAGTATTGCGATGCAACCACTGTGATTAACGATGCGAAAGGCGCCACCGTAACTCCGGGTCTTACCGATGGGCATCAGCATCTTTTACAAGGAGCAATATTTGCGCAAGGCCTTAACTTGGATCGAGTTAACTCGCTGACAGATCTGCGCGAAAAAATCGCAGCCGAGCGACGTCGTATCGGACCTGATGTATGGCTGCTCGGATTTGCCCTTGAGTACGCGGCCTTCGAAGGTGCGAAATATCATCATGAATTACTTAATGATGCAGCCGGCCAAGGGCCTATGTTTCTCTACGCCTTGGATGTGCATACGGGATTTGTGAACGCTCGTGCGCTCGAAATTTCTGGCGTTACTGGGCCGATGCAACTCGAAGATGCATCAATCGTTGTTGTCGACGAAGCCGATCGACCAACAGGCGAGTTGCTGGAAATGGCAGCAATGCAAACGGTACTGAAAAACGTTCCGCAACCAACGCATGACCAAAAACTGGATTGGTACGCAAAAACAATTGCGGATCAAAATGCCCTAGGTATTACGGAAATTCATATGATGGACGGTGATTTTTCGAGCATTGCAGCCTTACGTGAACTCGAAGATCGCGGCGATTTAGGTATGCGAGTTTTGCAGCATCACTTCATCTATCCATACACACCAGATGAGGAAGTCGCTGAACTATTGCAAACGCATTCGACGCGAGGACGCTTGTGGCAAGCCGACGGTGTGAAGTTCATGTTGGATGGCGTTATTGATACTGGCACGGCTTGGCTCGAAGAACCAGATTCACACGGCGAAGGTACCGAATCCATGTGGCCTGACATCGATCTATATTTCGCGCGAGCTCGTGCGTTTCACGATAAGGGTTTTCGGATTGCGACGCATGCGATTGGTGATCGCGCAGTTCGTGAAGTACTTGATTTCTATGACTCGCTACCTGGTGGTTCGCAAGGTCGTCACCGAATCGAACACATTGAAACTTCGCCGGATTCCACAGTTGCACGATTTGCTCCTGAACGAGTGACGGCTTCGATGCAGCCGATTCATGTGCGATGGGTTGCTCACGATTTGAGTGACCCATGGTCACAGCGGCTTGATGCGAATCGATGTGCGCACGCATGGCGTAGCGGCGATCTCTTTGCAAGCGGCGCTCTCGTTGTCCTTGGCTCAGATTGGCCTGTCGCGCCCTATGACCCACGAATGGGATTCTTTGCAGCCCAGCGACGTCGTGCTCACGATGTAACCAATCCTGGTCCTGTTGGCACAACGCGGGCGCTAACGGGCGAACAGACTTTGGCTGGATACACCGTGAACGCTGCGATGGCGGTTGGCGCCTCGCAGGATCGTGGAATGGTCAAAGTCGGTATGGCTGCTGATTTGGTTACTTGGCAGGATGATCCAGTCGAGGTAGCTCCCGAGGACATCATTGATATGCCGATTGTGCAGACCGTGTCGGCCGGCCGCGTCGTCCATCAGGCTTAAGTGATTGCCTTGCCATCCACAGTGGCAAAGTGTTCACGCAATGTGTCTGTCGAAATTTGATAAATATCTTCAGGTCCATCTTCATCGTCAATTTGTTGACCCAAATAGTCGGCCGGGTAGTGCGCAATCATTGCCTGCGAAGCAGTGTTGTCGGGACTAACGGTGTAGCGCAAGGACGCAACGTTTGGTTGTTCAATAGCCCAGCGCCACAGCGCGTCGAGGGCCTCTGAGGCGTAACCATGTCCGCGCGCACTTTCGGTAATTCCCAGGCCAACTTCAAGCATTCCTTGCTCATCTGGCGCAGCATGAAAGCTGATACTGCCGATGAGTTCGTTGCTGCTGCGGTGAACAATCAAGCGGTAGTACCACTGGATGTTTTCTGGATGTTCGCGCACATCAGCGATTCGATTGGCATGAGGAATTCGCTCGTGGGTCATGATGCCGAACGGGTTAGTAAATGCACGACCGTGAAAGACGTCGTCAGAAGTTGGAGTGTTCGCAAGGCCAAATAACTCTTCGGCAGTGATGAGTAAAAGCTCGAGTCGAGCGGTGTGTAAATCCATGTAGTTATCGTGCGACTGGCTCGCCAATAGCTGCCACGATTTTTTGCCACACGAAATAGGAGGCAGTCAGTAGACACGCGCCTGCAATTTCCATTTCAGGATGAATGGGATTCACCGGTTTGTTGCCGAGGTAATCATTGATGATTTGCGTAGCTTCGGCGGACGATTGAATGAGTGCGTACATCAACCAGGTCAGCCACCAAGTGTTGAGATTGATGGATTTATCCACCTGCTCAACTGGCTTGGTCTTCAGTAAGTCTTTGATGATCATTCGTGGGAACCAGTAGGACACAATCGGTACGACCCAACCCCACAGCGCCCAGCCGCGTTGTAGGCGAACGCTTCCAGGTTGTGCAGCATTGGCATCGGTAACAGCTGCCTTGAGCCAGGCGCTGGTGTAAATCCACGCGCCAAGTGAGGAAATAAAAATCATAATTTTGATGCTGCTGTAAACGGTGACAATTTGTTTAGGGTCAGTGCCAGCATCGAGTTGGTCTTGATAAGAACGAAAGCTCGGGACTGATGCGATGGCTACCGCCCAAGCGGCAAATAAATAAATGCGACTCGAAGCCATAACCAGTGCCATACGGTTTTTCATTTGCATCTCGCTTCGTTGAAGATTCTTTGTGCTTCAAACTTACTAGTCGAGGGCCAGTCTGGCTTGCGCAAGCTGCTCGTTGCGCAGAGTGCTTGCAAAGTATCCGTGCTCGGACGCTAAACAAGATTGCTGGCCGCTTTCGATGACTTCGCCATTTGCCAGAACTGTGATGCTATCGCTGCCAATGGAGTCGCTTAGTCGATGTGTTGCAACAATTAATGTGCGGTCTTTTGTTGCGGCTCGAATGTTAGCCAAAACAACATCAGCCAATAGCGAATCGAGATGTTCGCTTGGCTCATCAATGATCCACACATCGGACCGTGCGATGAAAAGTCGGGCAAGTAATAGGCGTTGTCGTTGGCCACCTGACATTTGTGTGCCATTGTCTCCCAGCACTGTGTGAATGCCGTGGGGTAGGGAAGCGACCCATTCGGAAAGTTCGACGTGTTCCAAGGCGCTCGTTACGTGCGCATCGGTAACTTCGATCGAGCTAGCGAGTCGAAGATTTTCGGCAATCGATGTGGCAAAGATGTGAGCATCATGCCCAGTTGCAATCACGTGCTGACGAAGGTGTGTTCCAGAAATATCTGAGATGTCCTTGTCGCCAACGTTGACAGTGCCGCTCTCGGCTTCGAGAAGTTTGGTCAAAATAGCAATCAATGAAGATTTGCCTGATCCGCTTTGGCCGATTAGGAAAGAGGAAGTCGTTTCCGGTATTGAGCAGTCAATGTTCGAAAGTGCCAGTCGATGAGACCCCGGCCAGCGTGCTGAAATGTTGGTGAGTTCAAAGCCGTAGGAGGAAATGTCCTCACTGCCTGTGTCAGTTTGAGAAATTGGTGTTTCAAGAATCTCTACGAGACGATTTGCAGCACCGCGTGTGCGATTAAGCGTCAATAGTGCATTTGGTAGACCAGTTACGGACTCGAATGCGGCAAGCGGAATCAAGCCAAGCACGACGATCTGGACTGGGTTGATACCTGTGTTGTCGAGTGAACGTACCGAAGCCCACACCGTGGCACACAGCGCGACGCCTTGGAGAATGACGATCGCTGCAGAGGCGATTCCGGTACGTGTGGCAAATGAACGATCAATTCGCGATACGGCGTCATTAGCTTCGTCGATGCTGCGAAGGACCTGCTCGCCGGCATCGAGCATTGCGATGTCAGTTAAGCCTTCATGGAAGTCCAAGAGCGATTCACTTAGGGTGCTTCGGGATTGAGCTAACGCCTGCTGATGAGCAGCTCCAGTTCGTGCCGAAATCATTGGGACGCAAAGTGCTGCCACGACAAGGCAGGTGCCGAATAGCGCTCCAGCGAGTGGCAAGATCCACGTCACTAGACCGATACAAAACACCGACGAAATGATGCTTGATGCGATGGGCAGGTAAACGCGCAGGGGCAAGTCTTGAATGTCATCAACATCGGCGACGACTCGAGACATGAGGTCGCCACGATGAAATTGTGCCAAGCCCGATGGTGTTAATTGTTCGAGCTTGCGATACATCGCAATCCGAATACTGGGCAATGATTGGAACGTTGCGTTATGTGAAATGAGACGTTCTGAATATCGAGTAACGCTGCGCAATAATGCGAAAGTTCGCACACCAACAATGGCAATACTGAGATCTAAAATCGCTGGCATTTGAGCGGCTCGCGCAATTAGCCAGCCGCTAGTGGCCAAGAGTGAAACAGTGCTGATAGTTGTTAGAGCAGCGAGCATGGCGGCGCCACGAAGTTGCCACTTAACTTGAGTGAAATTCGCCCACATTGTTCTTGTCGAATTCATGAAGTGACCTCAAGTTGGCGAATTTTCGTAACTGAGTCCGCTAGGACGATGAGGGATGGGCGATGCGCGACGGCAATGACGGTCGAGCCTGCGGCAACAAGTTCTTGGATGATCGTCGTGATGAGTTCTTCGGTTTGTGCATCCACTGCAGCGGTGGGTTCGTCAAGGATAAGAACTGGTCGGTTTTGGAGCAGTACCCGGGCAAGGGCTACGCGACGACGCTGACCTGAAGACAGTCCACTCTGACTACTCAACACAGTGTCCAAGCCGCTGGGGAATTGCGCCTCGTCGTGAATGTCAAGGCCCACACGTTGGCATGCAGCGATTAACTCGCTATCTATGAATGTGCCAGCCAAAGAAAGCGACTGTCGAAGTGAGCCGTGGGGGAGCCACGGTTGTTGCGGCAAGTATGCGATGTGTTGACGAAGAGATTGAGTTGAAATATCGCGAAGTGAAATGCCACTAACGGTGATGTCACCTTCGTAGCCGGTAGCAAATTTTAGAAGCGTGGCAATTGCTGTTGTCTTGCCTGAGCCACTGACTCCAGAAATGACCGATAGTTCACCTTGGCGAAAAGTTGCGTTGAATTGTGAGAGCGCAGGCTCTGTTGAGTCGGGATATGTGACCGAAACATTGGCGAAGTTGATTTCTCCGATGGTGGTCAATTCGAGGTGACCTTGATTCTCAACACTTTCTGTCTCCAAGATTGTGAATACGCGATCAGCTGCCTCAAGGCCTTCGGTCATTGCATGGAACTGTGTGCCAAGAGCGCGTAGCGGAAGGTAAGCCTCAGGAACGAGAATCAAAATGATGAGTCCATCGCGCAAGTTCATGTCGCCATTAACGAGACGTAAACCAATCGAAACTGCAACAAGAGCCACTGAGATTGTTGAAATGAGCTCCAGGACAAAAGATGACAAAAATGAAATTTTGAGTACTGACATTGTGTTGGTGCGATAGTCATCGCCAACTTTTCTCAATCCTGCTTCTTGGGATTGAGAACGATTGAAGGCCTTGAGTGTTGGCAGTCCCGTAATTAAGTCGAGGAAGTGGCCGGCAAGGCGTTGCAAACTCTGCCATTGTTTGTCGACTTGGGCTTGAGTAAACCAGCCAACCAGTGCCATAAAGAAAGGGATGAGTGGAATTGTCAGTGCCACGATAACTGCCGATAAAACATCATTGGTCAAAATCGTGGTGCCAACGGCAAGTGGAATGATTGCTGCAAGGACTAGCTGTGGCAGGTATTTCGAGAAATACACATCGAGTGAGTCAAGGCCTCGCATTGCTGTCGTCACTAATTCACTGCTGCGATGTTGCCCAACCCACATCGGTCCAAGGTCGAAAATTTTGCGGGCAAGGGATGAGCGCAATTCTCTTTTGGCTGTAGCGCTTGTCTTGTGCGCCGCCCAGTCACCAATCCATGACGTCAATGCACGAATGGCATAAATACTCAGCAACAAGCCAAGCGCGCGAGTGATGTCTGCGCTTGACTTACTGCCAGCAAAAATCCCGGAAAGCAGATCGCCCAAGACAACTGCTTGGGCGATGACTGCTGCAGCGGTAACTGTTCCGTTAACGACTGCGAAAGTGAGAAACGTGCGAACCGCAGTTGCGTGCTTGATAAGTCGCGGGTCTAGCGGCTTCACATTGCTCCTTTACTGAGATTTAGTGAGTTCTCCAAGTGTGCCAGCCTCTGGAGTTGGAATCTGTTCGGCTGACATGCGCTTGCGGAAAATCCAGTAAGTCCAGGCTTGGTAAGCCAAGACGATAGGAGTAAATACCGCAGCAACAATCGTCATGATTTTGAGCGTGTATTGCGTTGACGAAGCATTATGAATGTCTAGTCCAACAAGTGCGCGATCAATGTTTGGCATCACGTTGGGGTAGAGCACGCCAAACAAAGTCACGACAGCAAGCGCAAGAGTAAGTGCACTGAAAATAAACGCCCAACCTTCGCGACGCTTGAAATTCATTGCAAGCCCGGCAAGCCAGCACACTGCGGCTGCAACGATCGTAATCCATGTCCAACTCTTTTCACTGTAAGCAAGCTGAGTCCATACCAAGAATGCAACTGCGAGAACGGCAGCTACGAGACCAATTTTGGTAGCTAGTGCATGTGCACGATCACGAATGTCGCCAGACATCTTGAGTGTCAAGAAGATTGCACCGTGAGTTAAGAACAGTGTCATCGTGACAAGTCCGCCGAGGAGCGCGTAAGGGTTCAACAAATTGAAGAAGCCACCTACGTATTCGATGTTGCCTTGAGCGTTCTGTTCCAGTGGAACACCGCGAACAATGTTTGCGAATGCAACACCCCACAGCAATGCCGGCACGAATGACCCAATACCGATTGCCCAATCCCAACGTGCGCGCCATGCCAAGTCGGCATGCTTGCTGCGGTATTCAAACGCAACACCACGAATGATGAGTGCAACCAGGATGAGAAGTAGTGGCAAGTAGAAGCCGCTAAACAACGTGGCGTACCACTCTGGGAACGCGGCAAAAGTTGCGCCACCAGCTACAAGTACCCAAACTTCATTTCCATCCCACAACGGCCCGAGAGTTGTGATGATGGCGCGACGTTCAGCTTCGGTCTTACCGACAATTTTCAGAAGCATTCCAACACCGAAGTCGAAACCTTCCAGGACAAAGTAGCCGATCCAGAGAACGGCGATGAGTGCGAACCAAACGGTTTGTAGTTCCATGGTTTTCCGTACCTAATTCCTAGTAAGAGAACGTGAGGACACGTTCATTCTCTGGACTGGCGTCATCATGAACGGTGACGTTTTCTGGTGGACCGATCTTGATTGCTTTCGTAATCAATCCGAATTCAATGACGGCTAGTACCGCGTAGAGCAAAGTCAGGGTCACCAAAGAAATCAACACTTCAGTGCTACTAGCGGCTGCAGAAACGCCATCGGCAGTTCGCATGAGGCCAAACACAATCCATGGTTGGCGAGCCATTTCGGTGAACATCCAGCCAAAGGCGATACCTGCTAGTGGCAAGAACGGCATTGCCAGCGCAAAGCGAGAGAACCATTTACTTTGGGGGGTGCGTCCCTTGCGAGTTGCAAAGAGGGCATAGAGAGCAAACAATCCAGCAAGTGCACCAAATCCGATCATGAATCGGAAAGTCCAGTACGCCACCGGAATAACTGGCTTGTAAGAATCTGCGCCGTACTTTTCTTCGTACTGGGCTTGAATGTCGTTTATGCCTTCGACAGTGCCGCTGGCACTGCCTGTTGACATCAAGGACAACACATTTGGAATACGAATTTGGAAGAGTGCCTTTGATCCATCAAGTGAGCCAATGGTCAAGATACTGAATGAGGCATGGTCAGTGGTGTCGAACTGTGCTTCAGCTGCAGCCATCTTCATTGGCTGTTGTTCGGTCATGACTCGTGCCTGCATGTCACCGGAGATGAATACTAAAACGCTAGCAACCAAGGTGGTGATGAGACCCATCTTCATTGTTGGACGTGCAACATCTGCAGCCTTGTTCTTCACAAGTAACCATGCCGAGATTCCCGCGACTAGCGCGCCTGCTTCGAGGAATGCTGACGTCACAGTGTGAAGGAATGCTGTGATGGTGGTGTTCTGGGTTAGCACTGCGGCAAAATCAACGAGCTCTGCGCGACCAGTTGTAGCGTTGTACACGTAACCCGTTGGATGTTGCATGAATGAGTTCGCAGCCAAAATGAAATACGCAGATAGCAACGTACCGAAGGATGCGAGCCAAATCGTTGCCAAGTGCATTTTCTTTGGCAGACGATCCCAACCGAAGATCCAAGCGCCTAAGAATGTTGATTCAAGGAAGAACGCCAAGAGGCCTTCGATAGCTAGGGGAGCTCCGAAGATGTCACCTACGAATCGTGAATAGGTGGACCAGTTCATGCCGAACTGAAATTCCTGCACGATTCCAGTGACAACACCCATGGCGAAGTTAATCAGGAAAAGCTTTCCGTAAAACTTTGTCGCACGAAGGTACACGTCCTTACCGGTGCGATACCAAGCGGTCTGAAGTCCTGCGACCAGAAAGCCCAGACCAATCGTGATAGGGACGAATAGAAAGTGGTAAACAGTCGTAATGCCGAACTGCCATCTAGCAAGATCTAGGGCATCCATGGGATTCTCCTTGAGAGGTATTTGTCTTACCCCTCAAGGCTATTTTCGGTAACGAACCGATAACGCAAAAGTTGTGAGTGCTAGCCCTCACGCGTATGTGAAAGCAGTCACCTAAAGATGGCGGTTGCACATACGTTGGCCGGTGCTTGAAACCTCGGCATATTGGCAGTCCACACCAAATCGTTCAAAGGCCTTATCGCCAAAATGTGATCGGTAGGCAAGTGCTAATAAAACTCGGACGTTTGTTTCTGGCGAGGAATGCAGATTAAATGCGTGTGCAGCTCGACTCACAGTATTTTCTATAACTTTTTCTGAGTGTGACGTTTCGCGTGCGATAGCTGCGTTGGTTTTTCCTTCACACAACAGCAGTAATACCGAATGTTCAAAAGGTGTGAGTTCGCGAACCAGAAGCGGAAGTTCAGTCAAAGTCCGGCGCCAATCACTAGGGAATGCCCTAATTCTACCTAGTCGATGAGTGCTAGCACTAACTTTAAGCAGTGGTTTGAAGACTATTGGCTGGCTTAAAGATGAATGTTCGCCATACCGAAATTGTCATCACATAAGCGGCAAAACCAAACAAAATTCCACCTGTGAGCCAATTGAGCTGCTCAGATGCGGAATCTGAAAATGAAACCGATAAGTAGGTCAAGTTAATCAAATAAATCGTTCCAAAAGGCAACGTGATTTTTCGAAATTGTGGTGATCGAACTATGTGAGGCATCTTGAAATTAGTTAACTGAGTGATGCACAGTATCGACGAAATGACAGCAACTTGAGTTGTCGTAGCGTGGGCTAGCAACATCGTAGGTACTACTAAATTCCACGCGGCAGGAAAGCCATTAAACCAGTGATCGTCAGTTTCCAAGTCAGTACGTGCAAACCACAACGCTGAAAAAAGGAAAATAGAACCAGCCACGAGCGTTTCGTAGTGTGCTGGAAGCATGGCGAAGTGACTCATAAATGCAATCGGGACTACGACGCACGTGACGTAATCCACCACAAGGTCCAGGATGTGGCCATCAACGCGCGGAGCGTGAATGGGGACATCAAATTTGCGAGCAATTGGACCATCGAGGCCATCAAGAATCTGTGAAATCACTAGCCAGATCAACGCTGAACGAACATCGTCATTAAAAATAGCTTGCAATGCGAGCATTCCAACCACTGCGCCGCTGGCAGTCATGACGTGCAAGGCATAGCCCGCGTTTCGGGAAAGGCGCGGCGACGGAGTTAAAGACACAGTTTGATACTAGGCGAGCAGCCTTACAAACGTGCGCTCTAGGAGATTTTTTAGTTCTCGTGCGGGGGGTTCGTCAGTTGATCAATGCGTGCATTGAGTTCGAGGATTTGTGCGCGCAGTACTGCTTCAGTGTCGTTTTCGACGGGGGCATCGTTATTTTCTGGGGTTAACCCGATGCCAAATATTTCTGTGAAGTAAGAAGCGATAGTTGCGGTCATTGTTCCGATTAGCGCGATACTGATGACCATCAAGATGCCGCCGACGATACGACCACCGGTTGTGACCGGGTAGGTATCGCCATAGCCGACTGTTGCCATCGTGGTGATTGCCCACCACCAACCATCGCCAACGTTGTGGATAGTGCGCTCGGCCGCATTGCGTTCCGCTTCGGTAATGGCAAGACCGGCAAAGAACCAGGTGGCTAGTGCAACAGTGCTGGTTGTCATGATGAGGCTGCGACGTTTATTCGAACCGCGCTTTTTGGCCGCAACAATAACAACGGCAAGTGCGCGAAGTGCTCGGAAAGGTTCGAGTACCGGGAGTAGGACACAAGCCAAGCCAAAGATGTTGGCCCTGATGTATGCGCGTCGATCCTGAGCAAGGGCAATGCACGTTATGTAGTGCGCCAAGAACAATATCCAAATGATGATTTGGGTCGCTATGCAAAGGTCATGAAGTGATGAGCTAATGCTTGGGAAAATGATGGGTGTGCTGAAAGCGACAAGGAATACAAAACCCAACACGGAAAGCGCGCCAGCTGTTTTGGCTTGGTATTTGTCCAACATGCATCCAAACTATTCACTATGGAACCGACACTCAAGCCAGAACCGCGAAGCTTTTTCCTATTGCAGCGGCGCTTGGTGCTGGCGTAGGGGTAATTGCTTCGACGTTCTTATGGCTTGTTATTCACATTAAAGACTTGATCTGGCCACAGCACGGCCACGCGGAAAATAAGCCTCTTATATTTGCGGCGTGTGTTGTTGGGGGACTGCTGGTTGGTGTCATCAACAATGTTGCCGAACGTCATCGCGCAGAAGCTCATGATTTAACTGAAGCATTTGCTGATGCGATGCAGGCAGAAGTTACTGCGCCACCGGCGTCGCGTGTCATTGCCGGTCGCGCGGCTCTTGGTATCGCATCGCTTGGTTTCGGTGCCCCACTTGGCCCAGAAGCGCCGCTGATTGCACTGTCGACGCAATTAAGTTCTCGCCTGGCTGGAGTGCTACGTATTACTCGTGAACAGGCAGTAAAAATTTCGATGGCTGGTGCATTTGGGGCGTTGTTCGCTTCACCGTTAGTTGCAGTAGCGGTCGAAGGTGAAATCGCGCAAAGTAAAGGTTCGTCGTTAGATCGCGCTCGTGCAATGGGACCAGAAATCATTGCTGCTGTTGTCGCCTTTGTTGTTTTTATTAAGTTGCTACCCGAATCAGATTCGCATCCATTTGTTGCACCAGATTCAATTGATCCTGGACTGACTATCAATTTGTTGTGGTGTGCTGTCGCGGCAGTGCTTGCGGCTGGTGTCGGTCGAATGAGTGACCTCCTTATCCCTAAAGTCCGCGCATTTGCCACGTCGCGTATTCCAGGCGGACCCATCGCTTTGGGTGTTGCAAGCGGCGCTGTGCTTGGCGCAAGCGCATTGGTGACGCCATTAATTTTGTTCTCGGGTCATCATGAAACACAAGGACTTCTCGATGGAGGGCGTTCAACCGCTGAGTTGATCGGCTTGTCATTCCTTAAAGTCGGACTCGTCATTGTGTGTTTGGCCGGTGGTTGGTTCGGTGGGCAAATTTTCCCATTAGCTTTTGCGGGTGCTGCGATCGCTTTGGCATTTGGACAGATCGTTGACTCGCCTTCGACGATGGCGTTGGCTGCATCGGGCTACGTGGCTGCGTGTGTCGTGAGTTTGCGTAAGCCAATTTTGGTTCTGATTATTTTTATGTTCTTGTTCCCAGCATCCACATGGCTTGCCATGGCAATCAGCATGGGCATCGCATCAACGCTCATGCCAAAGCAGTCAGTTGATCACGGGGGAGCGCATTAGCTCTTGGAATTAAGTAAAGGCTCCCATCCGCTTGGACAGGAGCCTTTACTTAATTGGAAACTTAGATTCCAAGTGCCTTTGCTTTTGCTGCAGCAAATTCTTCGTCCGAAAGAATGCCTTGAGCGTGCAATGCAGCGAGCTCTTGGACCTTTACTAGCGAATCATCTTGCGCAGGTGCGGCTGCAGCTGGAGCTGCGGCTTGGTAGGCGGCTGCTTCTTGAGCGGCCATTCCCATTTGGCGACGTGCGACTCGGCCTGAAACTGCGGTTGCTGTTCCAGAAATAACTGCAGTGCGTGCTGCTACTCGTACAAGACCCATGATGAGTTCCTTACTTATTTAGTTCGAGGAAGCCGTTAACGACTTCGGCTGGAATGCGGATTTGATCGACAACAACGGCTTCGGATGCGCGAATTGCGTCAGTGAACTTTGCTGCCCAAGTATTTTCAAATGCAACAAGAAGTGCCGAGCTGTTTGGTGCTAGATCTTCGCTGATTTCTTCAGCGTCCTCAGCATCAAGCGCGCCAGGGAACGAAATGTCTAGTGACAAGAAGCTCGGACCCGTTGCTGGATCGAGATCTTCGATGGCAAGAGTGGTAACAACGCCATCGGCATCTTTGCTCACGAAGAGCAAGTCAATTAGGCGAATAGTGCCGTTAGCGACGAGGTCAACGATTGCAGGTGCAATCTGACCATTGAACTTGTTTCCTGGGAAGTCAATAATGACAACGTCGACAGGCCCTAGTCCCATGTTTCCTCCGTGAATTGTTAGATAAGTAAATGGTAAGTAAAGATACCTTAACAAGGCTTACCTACAATTGCGGACAGCAATTACTAAACGGTGGTCTTTTGGCTTAGAAACGTTGGAAGAAGCAGGTCGTCCACGATGTGCTCGATATAAGTCGCATCTGGGGCTGTGCCATAAATGAAGAAGTGGTGAGTGATCAGTGCAGGACCGAGCTCGATTTGAGCCAAAGTGATTTCAGTCTGTGGAATTTCCCCACGCGTGACGGCATTCTGGATGGCGTTCGAGATGCGTTGATTGCGGTCTTTGATGATGTAGTCGCGTACCAGTTCGGCAAAACCGGCATGGCGATGAAGTTCAGCGACAATTTCACGAACGGCAATGCCAAAGTCAGTGTTGAGTTGAACTGCGGTGTTGCTAAACATGAAGAGTAGCTCGTCGCGAAGCGAGGTGAATACGGGGCTCTGGGCCTGCGTGATTGCCTGTGATCTGGCTTGAAATGCACTAATGATGAGATCTTCGCGCGATGACCAGCGGCGATAGATTGACGCTTTTCCGGTACCAGCGCGATGCGCGACGCTTTCAAAACTAAAACGTTCGATTCCATTGGTCACTAATTCTTGGAAAACCGCAGCATGTATGGCGGCAACGAGGTCATCGCCGCGTTTGCGCTGACATTTAAGCATTGTCATTGCAGCCTCCATTTCATGCATAAGGAACGTAGGTGTTCATTATTGCACGATTTGTGGTTAAATAGGGAACGAAAGCGTTTCTTATCTATAGGAGAACTATGTCTGCCGTTGCAGAATCACATGAGGCCACTGGTCTTGATCCCAAGCGTTGGAAAGCGCTTGTTGTAATCGCAATTGCCCAGCTCATGGTTGTGCTCGATGCATCAATCGTGAACATTGCTTTGCCTGCATTGCAAAAAGATTTGGGTATCACCGATGCCAACCGCCAATGGGTTGTTACGGCATACACCTTGGCATTCGGCGGACTTTTGTTACTCGGTGGACGTATCGCTGACTACGGCGGCCGCAAGCGTGCATTCCTTATCGGCCTCGTGGGTTTCGCCGGTGCATCAGCTATCGGCGGTGTCTCTGCTAACCAAGACATGCTCTTCGCTTCGCGCGCATTACAGGGTGTATTCGCTGCACTTCTCGCGCCAGCCGCACTGTCATTGATTACCGTGACCTTCACTGATTCAAAGGAACGCGCAAAAGCATTCGGTGTTTACGGTGGTCTTTCAGCCGGTGGCGCTGCAATTGGTTTGATTCTCGGCGGCCTGCTAACTGAATATGCATCATGGCGCTGGTGCCTTGGTGTAAACGTTCCAATTGCTGCCATCGCCTTCGCACTAGGCCTTGCCAACATCAAGGAAAGTCGCGCATCAGGTGATACTCGTTACGACCTCCCAGGTGCTCTAACATCGACCCTTGGTTTGGTGAGCTTGGTGTATGGCATCACACGTGCCGGCCAACTCGGATGGTCTGCAACTGAAACGTTGTCGTTCTTTGGTATCGCGGTAGTCATGTTGGTGGCGTTCGTCATCATCGAATCGCGCTCAAGTCACCCATTGCTTCCAGTTCGCATTCT